>CALMLL010000129.1 GCA_937868075.1 uncultured Marmoricola sp.
CGTTGACGGTCTACATGACCTCCAACACCACCTACCCCGGTGCTCGGGTCGCCACGCTCAAGGCCGCAGCCGACCTCTACGGGGCTGGCTCGTCGACCTACGCTGCGGTCGCGGCGGCGTGGAGCGCGGTCAGCGTCAACTGAGGCGAGCAGCCCTCTAGCCGATGCCGATCGCCCGGAGGGCGGCGGCAGTGGCGGCCGCCAGCAACACGACGACGAGGAAGGGCGCGCGCAGCATCAGGGCGAGGGTGGCCACCGCCAACCCGGCCAGGCGCGCGTCGACCTCGAGCGAGCGCCCGGGGGTGGCCAGCACCTGGACGCCGATCAGGGCGGCCAGCAGGGCCACCGGGATGAGATCGGCGACTCGGCGCGCCGATGGACGCTCCAAGACTTCCTGGGGCACCGAGAGCCCGGCCAGCTTGAGCAGGTAGCACCCCACGCCGCCAACGATCACTGCGGTCCAGATCACGGCAGGTCCTCCGGGTCGGGGACCTCGGTGGGGTCGGTCGCATCTCGGGTCGCCAACCCCATGCCGAGGGCGACGGCGCCGGCGGCCAGCACCGGTACGCCGGCCGGGGTCAGCGGCACCAAGGCCAGCGCGACGGCCACGGCCAAGACCGCGGTGAGACGATTGGTGGCGGTGCTTAGACGTGGCCACAGCAATGCCAAGAAGGCGGCCCCGACTGCGGCATCGAGGCCCCACGCCCGGGGATCTCCGAGACGGTCCCCGACGAGGGCACCGAAGACAGTGGCGAGGTTCCAGAGGGCGAAGACACCCAGCCCGGCGGTGAGGAACCCGAGCCGAGCCTCTTCCCTGGTCTCTCGGGTGACCGACATCGCGGTGGATTCATCGATGGTGAGGTGTGCCGTGACCAGCCGACGCCAGCCGCGCCAGCCGAGGAGGGGTGCAAGCCGCAGGCCGTAGAGCGTGTTGCGACTTCCCAACAGCAACGCGGCTGCGGCACCGGCAAGTGGCGCACCTCCGGACCCGATGACCCCGGCGAGGGCGTATTGACTGGCACCGGTGAACATCAGCAACGACAGCGTGCAGGTCTGCCACACATCCAGCCCGCTGGTGACGCTGATCGCGCCGAAGGAGATGCCGTAGACCCCGGTGGCCACGGATACGGCCACCCCATCACGCACGATCGCTCGGCGCCTGCTGGCTTCCATGACGACCTCAGGTCGCGATCAGGGTGTGCAGCCGGATCTGCTTGACCCGGACCTCGCCATCCCCGGTGAGGTCGAGCGTGCGGAAGGCGCCGTCGGCTGCCCACCCGGCCTCGGTGAAGAAGGATCGCACCCGGTCATCAGCCACGCTGAGCCAGGTGACGGCGCGGGTGAAACGGTCAGCACGCATCGTGTCGACGCCGGCCTGCATCAGCCGTGAACCGTGCCCACGTCCGATCTGGTCCGGGTCGATGACGAGTTCACCCAACTCGGCGACGGTCAGCGGGTCGCAGTCGGGGTCGGTGGCCGGGTGGGTCAGGGTGAAGCCGCAGACGCTTGCACGGTCCAGTGCCACCATGACCCGTTGGCGGGCATCGGCCGGGCGGGTCAGGGACAGACGCCACCGCTCGACCGCCTGGTCGTCGGTGAGCAGTTGCAGCATCTCCTCGGGCAGCACGTCGGCGTACGTCGCGCGCCATGCGCGTGACTGCACCCTCGACAATGCCGCGGCATCCTCGGCCCAGCCCACTCGCACGGACAGGTCAGCGCTCATGCTCGGCCAACTCTTCGACGACCTCTGCGGAGTGACCGGCCAGTTTGATGACCGCACCCAACGCCACCGCGAGACCGATGACGGCCCCCGGCCACCAGCCATGGCGGACCTTGTCATGCAAGAACATCAGGCCGATGGCCGCGGGCACCAGCGTCTCGGCAAGCACCAACGGCGCGGTGGCCGCGATCGTCGAGACCCGCTGCAGCGAGAAGGAGTAGAAGACGAAACCCACGAGGCTGCCCACGATGATCAAGAACATCGCCAACACGTTCTCGATCGACCACGTGGGGTGGCCCAAGCCGCGCGCGGCCAGCGGCGTGATCGCGTACGCCGCACCGCCAATCGCCGCCAAGGTCACGGCAGCGGCTCGGCCTTCGCTCTGCACCGCGAACGTGGCCGCGAGGGTGCCCATGACCAAGAAGATGATCAGCATCCACAAGAAGCGTTCGTGGACCCGTTGGCCACCAGCGGGGCCCGAACTGATGGTGAGCAGGGCCAATCCCGCCACCGTCACGAACACCGCGATCCGATGCCTGGTGTCCAAGTGCTCTCGAAGCACGTGGGCGGCGTAGAAGGCGGTGACCACCACCGAGCTAGCCATGACCGCCTGGGCGAGATACAACGGCAGCAGCACTGCGGACAGCAGGTGCAAGAAGCCGCCGAAGATGTGCATCGCCAAGACCGCCATCAGCATCTTCGAGGTCAACGCCGCGCGGACCACGTCTCGCCATGGGTGGCTGGAGATGCTGGGGACATCGCGCGCCCCGGTGGCCTGCAGGACCGCTGCCACTCCGAACAGCAGGGCGGTCAAGATCGCGCACAGCAGTCCGACAAGCACGATGCGATCCTGCCACTGGTGTCGGGCCGAGACGAACCCGACTGGCCGGGTAACGTGCCCCTATGCGGGCTTACCTGGACCTTCTCGAGCGCGTGCTGACCCACGGCGCCGCCAAGTCCGACCGCACCGGGACCGGCACAGTGAGCGTGTTCGGCCATCAGATGCGGTTCGATCTCAACGCCGGTTTCCCCCTCGTCACCACCAAGCGCATCCACACTCGTTCGGTGTTCGCAGAGCTGCTGTGGTTCCTGCGTGGCGACACCAACGTGCGCTGGCTGCAGGAGCGCGGGGTGACGATCTGGGACGAGTGGGCCGATCCGCAAGGCAATCTCGGCCCCGTCTACGGCTACCAATGGCGATCCTGGCCGGCACCCGACGGGCGCCACATCGATCAGATCGCCCAAGTCGTGGACCAGATCCGGACGACCCCGGATTCGCGCCGTCACATCGTCAGCGCCTGGAACGTCGCCGACATCCCGCAGATGGCCCTCGCACCGTGCCACACGATGTTCCAGTTCTATGTGGCCGAGGGTCGACTGAGTTGTCAGCTCTACCAGCGTTCGGCCGACGTGTTCCTCGGGGTGCCGTTCAACATCGCCTCGTACGCGCTGCTCACCCACATGGTGGCCGCCGTGACCGACCTCGAGGTCGGTGACTTCGTGCACACGCTGGGCGATGCCCACCTCTACGTGAACCACCTCGACCAGGCCAGGCTGCAGTTGACCCGTGACCCGCGTACCTTGCCGACCCTTCGGCTCCAAACCGGGATCACCAGTCTGGATGCCTTCGACCTCGATCACATCGCGGTGGAGGGCTACGACCCGCATCCGGGGATCAAGGCGCCGATCGCGGTATGACCCAGGTCGTGATGGTGGCTGCGGTCGCCGACAACGCGGTGATCGGTCGCGAGGGCAAGATCCCGTGGTCGATTCCAGCCGACTTCGCCCATTTCAAGCAGGTGACGATCGGTCATCCGTTGGTGCTGGGCAGAACCACGTTCGAAGGAATCGGTCGGCCGCTGCCGGGTCGGACCTCGATCGTGGTGACCCGCGATCGGTCCTGGGCCTACGACGGTGTTCTGGTCGCGGCCAGCGTTGAGGAGGCCCTGGCCTTGGCTGGCCAGTTGGATTCGGTGGTCTCTATCGGGGGAGGGGCGCAGGTGTATCAGGCGGCCATGCCGCTGGCCACACACCAGATCCTGAGCCGAGTGCGCGGTCGTCCGGAGGGCGACACCTACTACCCGGACTTCGACGAGACTCAGTGGGTGCGTACCGGCTACGCCTCGCATCTGGAGGATCCGGTGCCGTGGGAGATCGAGTGGCTCCAACGTCAGACCTGACGTAACACAGGTCACATGGCGTACCCTCAGTCACATGCGCCTCTCACGCGCCATCGTCATCGGTCTCGTCGCCGGTATCGCCGGTTTGACAGCGATCGCCGTCCAACACCTGACCCTGCCGACTCCTCCTCGTGGTGAACTCACCCACGGAGTCCCCGGCACCGACAACCCCCCGATCAACACCGCCAAGGTCTACCGCTGGGGCAGTGCCGCATGGAACGACGGGTTCATCGGGCCGCTCAGCACCGACTGGAAGATCAGCGATCCGGCTCCGGTCATTCGCAACCAGTACGGCCAACTGACGCTGAACGGTTCTGGCGGGACCTCGGCCAAGACGCTGTGGGCGACCTATCCACTTCTGGCCAAGAAGTACGGCCGCTGGGACTTCAGCATGCGGTCGAAGCAATACGAGTTCGGTGGGAAGCCCTATACGGCGGTCCTCGAGCTGGTGCCCAACGACCCCGCAGCCCTCGACTGTGGTCGTCAGAACATCATCTTGGCGAAGTTCCCCCTCGGTGCGTCCGCCGTTCAGGGCGAGATCCGCAACGCGGGCAAACGGTTCAGTGCAACCAACCCGCACGAGGTCTTCTCCAATGAGTTCCACACCTACGCGTTGGAGATCACTCCGGACCACATCTCATGGTTCATGGAGGGCAAGGTCCTGATGACCGAGCGGCGCCCGGAGGCACTGTCTGGGGAGACGTTCCGCATCAAGATCTTCTTGACCGCTGCCCCCAAAGGTGTGAAGACCAACCGCGGTCGTTTGCAGTTCGACTGGGCTCGCTACTACACCTTGGCTCGGCCCAATGCGAAGTCCATCGAGGCTCCGCAAGGCACCCTTGGCGACTTGATCACCTCCTGCGGATAGGCCAGCGGTGTGGAGGGCAGGCGTGTGGGCGATAACCTGAGCCCCATGACCAGTGCCCCCTACGGCCGAATGCTGACCGCGATGGCCACTGCCTTCGGTCCGGACGGATCGGTGGATCTTGACGGGACGGCCCGCATCGCGGCTCACCTGATCGACCATGGTCACGACGGTGTCGTCGTCAGCGGGACGACGGGTGAGAGCCCCACCACGTCGGTTGCCGAGGACGGGGAGATTCTGCGCGCGGTCATCGATGCTGTCGGCGGCCGCGGCACTGTGATCGCCGGGGTGGGGACCAACTCCACCTCGCACTCTGTGGAGTTGGCCGACGTGGCCGCGCGGGTCGGCGCGGATGCCGTCTTGCTGGTCACCCCCTACTACAACAAGCCCGGCCCTGCTGGGATCCTCGGGCATTTCACGGCGGTGGCGCAGGCGACCGAGCTGCCGGTGATGCTCTATGACGTTCCTGGTCGCACCGGCCAGGCGATCGCCTCGCAGACCTACGAAGCAGCGATCCGACTGGAGACGGTCACCAGCGTCAAGCACGCGGCCGGTGACCCGTTGGCCACGGTCGAACTGACCCAGATGGGCTACCACGTCTATTCCGGTGACGACGCGTTGATCCTGGGCTACCTCGCCCACGGCGGCTGCGGCCTGGTCTCGGTGGCCGGTCACATCATCGGACCCCAACTCAAACATGTCATCGAGACCTTCCTGGGCGGGGACCACGTGGCTGCCCTGGACGCCTTCCGCCAGGTGCTGCCGGTGATCAGCGCCATCATGGGAGTGCCCAACTACGGCGCCACCACGGCCAAGTCGGCTTTGCAGTGGGCCGGGGTTCTCGACAACCGCCGGGTCCGCGGCCCTTTGGCCGAACTCGACGACGACGAACATGCCGCCCTCGGGGCGGCGCTGCGCACTGCGCATCTGATCTGAAAGGTCTCTCTTGAGCCATCCGCACCCCGAACTCGATCCGGTCGGGCCACTCACTCCTGGAGCGCTGCGGGTCATGCCGCTGGGCGGTTTGGGGGAGATCGGCCGCAACATGACCGTCTTCGAGTACGCCGACCGCTTGCTCATCGTCGACTGCGGCGTGCTGTTCCCTGAGGAGCACCACCCCGGCGTCGACTTGATCCTTCCGGACTTCGAACCGATCCGAGACCGGCTCGACTCCGTGGAGGCCCTGGTGCTGACCCACGGTCACGAGGACCACATCGGCGCGGTGCCCTACCTCCTGCGCGAGCGGGTCGACATCCCACTGGTCGGTTCTCAACTGACCTTGGCCTTCTTGGGGGCCAAGTTGCGCGAGCACCGGATCAAGGACATCACCCAGCACATCGTGGCTGAAGGGGACCGGATCACCTTCGGCCCCTTCGATCTGGAGTTCGTCGCGGTCAACCACTCCATCCCCGACGCGTTGGCAGTGGCGATCCGCACCGGGGCCGGCATGGCGCTGCACACCGGCGACTTCAAGATGGACCAGCTTCCGCTCGACGGGCGCATCACCGACTTGAGGGCGTTCGCCCGGTTGGGGGAGGAGGGCGTGGACCTCTTCCTCACCGACTCCACCAACGCCGAGGTGCCTGGGTTCACCACGGCCGAACGCGACATCAGCCCAGTGCTCGATCGCGTCTTCCACGCCTGCGACCAGCGGATCATCGTGGCCTGCTTCGCCTCCCACGTGCATCGAGTGCAACAGGTCCTCGACGCGGCCCGAGACCACGGTCGAAAGGTGGCCTACGTCGGGCGTTCGATGGTGCGCAACATGGCGCTGGCCCGCGATCTGGGTTACCTCGAGGTACCTCCGGACCTGTTGGTCGACGTCAAGGAGCTGGCCGATCTACCTCCCGAGCGGCAGGTCCTCATCTCGACCGGGTCCCAGGGGGAGCCGCTCAGTGCGCTGTCTCGGATCGCCCAACGCAACCACCAACTGGTCTCGCTCGAGCCTGGAGACACGGTGGTGTTGGCATCGTCGTTGATCCCGGGCAACGAGAACGCGGTCTATCGGGTGATCAACGGGCTGACCCGGTTGGGGGCCCGGGTCGTGCACAAAGGCAATGCGCTGGTCCACGTGAGCGGCCACGCCAGCGCCGGTGAGCTCCTCTACTGCTACAACATCGTGCAGCCTCGCAACGTGTTGCCGGTGCACGGCGAGTACCGGCACATGCGCGCCAACGGAGAACTCGCCAAGGCCTCGGGGGTGCCTGCCGACCGCGTGGTCCTGGCCGAGGACGGGGTCGTGGTCGACCTCATCAACGGAGTCGCACGAGTCGCCGGCAAGGTCGACGTGGGCTATGTGTTCGTCGACGGGTCTTCGGTTGGTGACATCACCGAGTCGTCGCTCAAGGACCGCAGGATCCTGGGCGAAGAGGGCTTCATCTCGGTGATCGTGGTGATCGACTCGGTGACCGGCAAGGTCGTGAGCGGTCCTGAGATCCATGCCCGTGGCTTCGCCGAGGACGACGACCTGTTCACCGAGATCCGACAGCCGATCATCGACTCCCTCAACAAGGCGGTCGCCGAGGGTGTCGATGACAACCATCAACTCCAGCAGAACATCCGGCGAGTGGTCGGGCGCTGGGTCTCCAGCAAGCATCGCCGCCGTCCGATGATCATCCCGGTGGTGCTGGAGGCCTAGGAGTGGCCGAGATCGGCTGGTAACCGATCGCTTGTCGATCAGGGCCGCGCGCCGCGCCTTGGACGTGGCTGTGCGTGAGCGACGGGTGGTCGTCGCCGACGAGCTGGTCACCTCGGCCGGCCTCTTGGATCAGGTTCCTCGGGTGGCACTGACCCCGTTCATCGACCGGCTGCTTACCCCTCTGCGAGCCGCCGATCCGGACGGCTCCCTGTGTCCACGCTGCGCGACTTCGTCGATCGCAACCGTTCCGTGGAGCAGACCGCGCGAGCCGGATTCGTGCACGTCAACACTGTGCGGCACCGGCTGGCTCGGGTCCGCGATCTGACCGGCCGCGACCCGTTCGACTTCGACGACCTGGTCGCGTTGCGGATCTCCTTGTGGGCCGCGGACGCGCGCGGGGATCTGCGCCGCTAGTCGCCAAGGCGGAGCACGGCATCCATGTGCTCCAACCCCACAGTGGTGTGCGTGATCCAGACCACGGACCGTCCCTGACTGGCCGCCAGCAGATCGTCGCTGACCGCGTGGGCGGTGTCGGTGTCGAGGTGGGCGGTCGGCTCATCCAGAACCATGATCTCGGGGGCTGCCAGGAGCGCGCGGGCAAGACCGAGACGGGCGCGCTCACCGCCGGAGACTTGTTGCGCACCCTCACCCAGTCGGGTGCCCAGGCCACGTGGCAGGCGGTCGAGCCATGAATCCAGGTGGGCGTGCCCGACCACCTCTTCGATCTCCTTGTCAGTGGCATCGGGGCGTGCCAATCGGATGTTCTCGGCCACCGTCGAGGAGAAGATGTAGGGGTCGTCGTCCACGAGTGCGGTGACTCGGCGTACCTCGTCGCCGGCGAGGTCGGCGACCGCGACTCCACCGAGCCGGTGGGTGCCACGGTCGACCGCGATGAACTTCATCAGCAACGCCGCCAAGGTCGACTTCCCGCAGCCGGAGGGACCGACGATGCCGAGCCGGTGTCCCGGGGGCAGGTGCAGGTCGAGGTCGTGCAGCACCTCGCCTTCACCCCAGGAGGCGCTGGCGCCGGCCACCTCGATCTCTGGGTGCTGCCGGCCCAAGGGCACCGGTGACGCGGGGTCGATGACGGCCGGCTCGATGTCAGCCAAGGTGTCGACGCGTGCCTGGGCCGCGTGGGTGCGCACCGCAAGGGAACCGGCGTCGGCCAGCGGGGAGAGTACGTCGACCATCGCGATCGGCAACAACAGCACCAACGCCGCCGCCGGGCCGGTGATCAACTCCCGGCTCAGCGGTGGCACGAGGAGTAGCGCCATCACAACGACGCCCACACCACCGGCGACCAGCGCTATGGCCCTGCCGAGGCTCAGTCCGAGCGCCGAACCGGACACCGCGCGGGCCGAGGTCTGCCCGATCGCTCGGATCTGGTGGAGAGCGGCCCCGTCGCGCTGCCACAGGACCAGGCTGCGGGCCTGACTCACGGTGTCGACGACGGCTGCGGACAGGTCGGCGCGAGCCCGCACGGCACCTGGCTCGTGGCGAGCAGCCGATCGGTTGGCCACCCACCACGCGAGCAGTCCGCCGATGAGGCAGATCAGCGCCAGGGCGAGTCCAGTCGATGCCCATATCAGCGCGGCGATCAGGCTGGCCACGGCTGTCAGCGCGAGCCAGGTCAGCCGTGGCAGGCGCACCCGCAGCCGCTCATCGACGAGCGCGTCGACATCGTCGACGATCGAGGTGAGCAGATCCCCGCGTCGGCGACCGAGACGAGCCGGGGAGAGGGGTACCAGCACGTCGTACACGGTGGCTCGTCGGTCGGCCAGGAGTCGAAGGGCGTCATCGTGGGTGACCAGTCGTTCGAGGTAGCGCAGGGCCGGTCGACCGAGTCCGAACAGCCGCACCGAGACGATGGCCACCATGAGGTAGAGGACCGGTGGTTGCTCGGCGGCACGGGCGATCAGCCACCCAGCTGTCGCGGTCAATGCCACCCCGAACCCTGATGCCATCGTGGCCAGCAGCACCCCGAGCAGACCTCGGGCACGACTGATGGGCGCCGGGTCGGCCTCGGCCATCGGCGCTACCGGCGTGCGGTGAAGGCGGCGTGAGAAATCCCGACGTGTCTCGGTCCGGGGGCGGCGTTGCGGCAGGTCGACGACCTGGTCGGCTACTGCGACCACGGCTTCTCGATGAGCCACCACGATGACGGCGCGAGTGCGAGCCAGGTCGGTCAACGTGTTCAGAAGAGTCTGCTCGGTCGCAACGTCGAGGTGGGCTGTGGGCTCGTCCAGGACGATCCAAGGTCGTCTGCTGATCACCACTCGGGCGAGGGCGAGCCGCGCGCGTTGGCCGGCGGAGAGGCGTCGGCCATCCTCGCCGACCTCGGTCTCGGGGTCGAGGTCGAGATCGACCTTGGTCAGGGCCGCCCGGACCTCCTCGGACGAGGCTTCCGGGCGCCCGATCAACACGTTGTCGGCGATCGTTCCGGTCACGATCCAGGGCCGCTGACCCACGTGAGCCACCTGTGTTCGCCACTGATCGATATCGGCATGGATCGAGGTGTCGCCCACCCGGATCCGGCCGCCGCGCAGGGGCAACTCGCCCAGGATCGCGGCCAGCAGCGTGGACTTGCCGCAGCCGCTGGGTCCGGTGATCGCGCACAGACCCTGGGGCTCGATCTGGGTGGAGAAGTCTCGAAGCACGAGCGCCTCGTCGCCACCCTCGAGATAGCCCAGGCGCACCTTGTCGATGAGGAGTGGGCCGCGGAAAGGGGCAGCGGGTGCGCCCTCGGATCCCGGGGCTTTTTCGTGGGCCAAGAGCGCGGCGATGGCGGCGAAGGTCGAGGTCCCTTCGGCGGCGGCGTGGAACTCGGCGCCGACTCGACGCAGCGGCCAGTAGGCCTCCGGTGCCATGAGGAGTACGACGAGCGCGGTCTGGAAATCCAAGGTGCCATGGGCCAACCGCAGGCCCACCGTAACCGCGACGAGGGCGACCGAGATCGTGGCGATCAACTCCAACGCGGCCGAGGAGAGGAACGCCACCTTCAGGGTCTCGTTCGTCGTGCGACGGTAGACGTCGGTCACCTGACGGATCCGCCCACCCTGAGCCGAGGCACGCCGGAAGGCCACCAGCGTCGGCAGGCCACGCACGACGTCGAGGAAGTGTCCCGACAGCGCGGTCAGGGCCCGCCACTGGCGATCGGAACGGTCCTTGGTCGCCAAGCCGATCAGGATCGCGAAGACCGGGACCAGTGGCAGCGTGCAGATGACCACGACCGCGCTGAGCCAGTCCTGGCTGGCGATCGCAGCCACGGTGCTCAGCGGGAGCACGGCGGCCACCGCAAGGGCCGGTAGGTAGCGAGTGATGTAGGGCTCGACCGCGGTGACCCCCCGCGTGGCGAGGAGCCCTAGTTCCCCGGCACGTTGGCGGGCGGCGGCGTCGTACTCCTGGTCGAGAGCGGCCCGCATGACCTGGTCGCGCAGATGGATGGAGACCTGGCCGGCGGCTCTGGCCGCGGCGTTGTCGGACAGGGCTCCGCAGGCCGCGCGGACCACCGTCAACACCACCAGCCACTGGGCTGCGCTCATCCAGCCCGTCGACGCGGGCGAGCCCAGCAGCCTGACGACCAGAGTGCCCAAGGCGAACGCCTGGGCGATGGTGGCGAGGCCTCCGAGTGTGTTGGCCGCCACGATCAGGCCCAGCCATCGGTGTGCTGGGCGGAGGAACGGGATCACCCGGGGGTCAAAAGGACCCCTCCCGGCCCTGCGCTCAGCGCGCGAAGACCGGGAGGGGGAGGTGCTCATTTGTTGAATTGTGCCGTGCCGTCAGGCCGAAACCGACTCCGGGACGTCCACCGCGGGGATGTGGTGCGTGGCGATCCGCTTGCGGAACACCCAGTACGTCCATCCCTGGTAGATCAGGACGATCGGGGTGAAGATCACCGCCACCCAGGTCATCACGGTCAGCGTGTACTGCGAGCTGGCCGCCGAGATGCCGGTGCCTGGGTCGTGAGCGGCCATCAGCGACAGCGCCGCGTCGTTGCTGGCCGGCATGACTGCCGGGAAGAGCACCCAGAACAGCCCGGCCACAGCCAACGCGATCGTCACGAAGGTGCCCACGAACGCCCAGCCTTCACGGCCCTTCGTGGCCATGAAGATCGCGGCCAGCAGGCTCACCGCGGCGAGCGCGAACAGCACTAACGCCGGGATCTCCCAACCGGACTTGATCAACGTCCAGACCAGGAAGACGACGGCCAGGACCGCGGCGACCAGACCCAGCTTCACCGACAACGCGCGGGCGCGGTGACGGATCTCGCCGTCGGTCTTGAGCGCCACGAACATCGCGCCGTGGGTGGCGAACAAGGTCAGGGTGACCAGGCCGCCCAGCAGGCCGAACGGGTTGAGCAGGGTGAACAGAGTGCCGTCGAAGAGGACTCCGCCTGCGGGGTTCTTTGTCATCGGTACGCCGGCGACGATGTTGGCGAAGGCCACGCCCCACAGCAGGGCCGGGAGGAAGGAGCCGATGATGGCCGCCTTGTCCCAGTTGGCCCGCCACGAGTCGTCGTCCTTCTTGCCGCGGTAGTCGAAGGCGAGGTTGCGCACGATCAGCGCCACCAAGATGAGCAGCAGCGGCAGGAAGAACCCGCTGAACAAGGTGGCGTACCACTCCGGGAACGCGGCGAAGGTGGCGCCACCTGCGGTGAGGACCCACACCTCGTTGCCGTCCCACAGCGGGCCGATGGTGTTGTAGAGAACCCTCTTCTCCTGCTCGTCCTTGGCCAGGACGGGCAGCAGCATGCCGACTCCGAAGTCGAAGCCCTCGAGGGTGAAGTAGCCGATCCACAAGATCGCGATCAGCGCGAACCAAACGGTGGTGAGTTCCATTGTCATCTCCTCTCAGGCTCAGTACGCGAACGCCAAGGGGGCGTCGTCGTCGGAGTGGTCGTTACCGGGGTTCGGGGGTTCGGCAAAGGGAGCCGCGCCCGCCTTGATGTAGCGCCAGAGCAGTCCGAACTCGATGACAGCCAGGACGCCGTAGAGCAGGGTCAGCGTGATCACGCCGATCCATGCGGTCAACGCAGTGACACCGGGGGAGACGCCCATGGCCGTGGTCATGTAACCGAAGACCACCCAGGGCTGACGGCCCATCTCGGTGAACATCCAGCCCCAGGAGTTGCCCAGAACCATCGCGATCGGCAGCAGGATGCCGAGCGTGCCGAACCACTTCGCGGTCGGCTGCTTGCCGCCGCGGGTCAGCCACAAGATGAGCAGCGCGCCGAAGGCGGCGAAGAAGCCCAGGCCCATCATGAAGCGGAAGGACCAGTAGGTGACCGGGATGACCGGCTTGTAGGAGTCGGCCTTGGTCAGCGGGTTGTCGGCGTACTTGCCCTGGTACTCCTTCTCCAGGGGGTTGATCCCTTGGACAGTGGCGTTGAAGTCGCCGGTGGCCAGGAAGGACAGGAGGCCGGGGACCTCGATGATGTTGGTGGCCTGCGAGCCGTCCAACTTGCCCACGCTCAACACCGAGAACGGCGCCGCGTCGGTGGTCTCGTAGAGACCCTCGGCGGCAGCCATCTTCATGGGCTGCACTTCGGTCATGATCTTGCCCTGCAGGTCACCGGAAATGGCCACGCCGAGCCCGGCAACGAGCAGCCAGGCGGCGCCGATCCGGATGCCCTTGCGATACATCGACCGGTCGGCTTCGGCAGTGGCCTTGCGGACGTAGAGGTAGGCCGCAACGCCGAGTACGAACGCACCGGCGGTCGCGTATGCCGAGAGCACGACGTGCGGGAACGTGACCAACTGGACCTTGTTGAAGACCACGGCCCAGAAGTCGGTCAGTTCAGCGCGCCCCGCGTCGGGGTTGATCTTCAGGCCAACCGGGTTCTGCATCCACGAGTTGGCGGCCAGGATCATGTAGGCCGAGAACAGGGTCCCGATGTGGACCAGCCACATGCAGGCGGCGTGCACCTTGCGGGGCAGCCGATCCCAGCCGAAGATCCACAGGCCCAGGAAGGTGGATTCGAGGAAGAAGGCCAAGAGTGCCTCGACCGCCAGCGGCGCACCGAAGATGTCGCCAACGAAGCGGGAGTAGTCCGACCAGTTCATCCCGAACTGGAATTCCTGGACGATGCCGGTGACCAGACCGATCGCGAAGTTGATCAAGAACAACTTGCCGAAGAACTTGGTCAGCCGAAGGTATTCCTCCTTGTGCGTGCGCAGCCAGGCAGTCTCCATGGTCGCGATGATCGCGGTGAGACCGATGGTGATCGGCACGAAAAGGAAGTGGTACACAGTCGTGATGCCGAATTGCCATCTGGCAATGTCAGTGACGTCCATGCGGGTGCCCCCCTTTGTGATTGTGACGTCGGGCAGGCGTTGTTACCCGCCGAAAAATCACGCTACTCGCGGCCCTGAGCGGCCGCATTCGGGGTCATGCAGAGTGTCACGACGAGCGGTCGCCCTGGCGCGACGTACGGCAGATTGCGACGAAGGTCACACATCGTTTGGACCCAAACGATCTCCACTGCTGCGGCGGAAGTAGAGAAGAGTTGCGGCGTGTGATCCATGCGACTCATGTGACTCTCACGTAGATTCAGCGACCATGGCGACCCGTACGTCTTCCCCGACGGCGTCGCGCGGAAAGGGCACCGCTGCCAAGCGGCCCTCACCGCGTGCGTCGAAGTCGCGGAAGCCAGCAGCTAAGCGTCCTGCTCCTCGCGCCGTGCGCAACGGCCCGGGGCCGGTCTACCGCACCTTCGCCGCGCTCGGCTCCGCCCTCGCCTCGATGTGGACCGGCGCCGCCCATGTGACTGGCAGCGCCGCGCGCAGTTTCGGCCACTCCGCCCACGAGATCGACCCCGAGCAGCGCCGCGACGGCGCCGGTCTCTTCCTCCTGGCCCTCGGCGTCGTGGTGGCCGCCAGCGTCTGGTGGCAACTGGGCGGCCCGATCGGCCTTTTCACGCGCAACGTGGTCGCCGGCAGCGTCGGACTGCTCTCGTGGCTGGTCCCGGTCTTGCTCGTCATCGTTGCCTGGCGCAACATGCGTGACCCGCAACGCAACGGCCCCGCCGGTCGGCAAGCCATCGGCTGGGTGGCCCTGATCTTCGGTGTGCTCGGGATCGTGCACGTGGCCAACGGGCCGGCAAGCAGCGCGATCTCCACGTCCGCGGACCTGCAGAAGTCCGGTGGTGCCATCGGGTACGCCGTGGCTCGGCTCACCCTGTCGCTGTTCCCCACACCCTTCGTCACCGTGCCGCTGCTGGTCCTCGTGGCCTTCTTCGGCCTCTTGATCATCACGGCCACGCCGATATATCAGATCCCGGTCAAGGCCCGCGCGTTCTCCGATCTGGTCCTGGGGCGGGCAAGGCCGTCTGAGGCAGAGGCCGAAGACACCGGGCCGGTGCGGCCGCGCCGTCTGGGTCGCGGAGGTAGCGACCTCGACCCGCCGACCGGCGACCCGGCGTACGACTCTCCGGTGCTGGAGGATCGCGAGCGCAAGCGGCGTGCCAAGGCGCTCATCGAGGATGAGGCGCACGCAGACCCGATCGAGCCCGCCCATGTCGAACTCGCGCCGCCGGCGCACACGCCGCTGCCGCCCCGAGAGGAGCAGTTGGCCCTGTCCGGCGACGTCACCTACGTGCTGCCGGACCCGCAAGTGCTCAAGGTCGGCTCGGCCCACAAACCGCGCACCCGTGCCTCCGACGAGGTGGTGGAGCGGTTGATGACCGTGCTCGACGAGTTCGGCATCGACGCCCAGGTCACCGGCTACACCCGAGGCCCCACAGTCACCCGCTACGAGGTCGAGTTGGGTCCCGCGGTGAAGGTCGAGAAGGTGACCGCGCTCAGCAAGAACATCGCCTACGCGGTGGCCAGCGCGGATGTGCGCATCTTGAGCCCGATCCCGGGCAAGTCCGCGATCGGAATCGAGATCCCCAACAGCGACAAAGAGGTCGTCACTCTCGGCGACGTGCTGCGGTCGGCGACCGCTCGCAACGACCACCACCCGATGATCACCGGGCTCGGCAAGGACGTCGAAGGCGGGTTCGTGGTGGCCAACATGGCCAAGATGCCGCACCTGCTCGTCGCCGGAGCGACTGGATCGGGCAAGTCGAGCTTCATCAACTCGTTGGTCTGCTCGGTCCTGATGCGCTCCACCCCCGACGAGGTGCGCATGATCATGGTCGACCCGAAGCGGGTCGAGCTCAATGCCTATGAAGGCATTCCGCACCTGATCACACCGATCATCACCAGTCCCAAGAAGGCCGCCGAGGCGCTGCAATGGGTCGTGCGTGAAATGGACATGCGCTACGACGACCTGGCCGCCTTCGGCTTCCGCCACGTCGACGACTTCAACAAGGCCGTCCGGGCCGGCAAGGTCAAAGTGCCGCCGGGCAGCGAGCGGGTGCTGGCGCCCTACCCCTACCTGTTGGTGGTCGTCGACGAGCTCGCCGACCTGATGATGGTCGCCCCCCGTGACGTCGAAGACGCCATCGTGCGGATCACCCAACTGGCGCGGGCCGCGGGCATCCACCTGGTGCTGGCCACTCAGCGCCCGTCGGTCGACGTGGTGACCGGGCTCATCAAGGCCAACGTGCCCTCCCGGTTGGCCTTCGCCACCTCCTCTCTCGGCGACAGCCGGGTCATCTTGGACCAGGCCGGCGCGGAGAAGCTGGTCGGCCAGGGCGACGGCCTCTTCCTGCCCATGGGTGCCTCCAAGCCCGTGCGTGTGCAGGGTTCGTGGGTCAGCGAGGCCGAGATCCACCAGGTGGTTCGGCACTGCAAGGCCCAACTCGAGCCGACGTACGTCGAGGAGGTGACCGCACCGGCGGCAGCCAAGCGAGACCTCGACGACGACATCGGCGACGACCTCGACCTCGTGGTCCAAGCCGTCGAGTTGGTCGTTTCCACCCAGTTCGGCTCCACCTCCATGCTGCAGCGCAAGTTGAGGCTCGGCTTCGCCAAGGCCGGGCGCCTGATGGACATCTTGGAGAGCCGCGGCATCGTGGGACCCAGCGAGGGCTCCAAGGCGCGTGATGTGTTGATCAAGCCCGATGACCTCGACGACGTGATCGCGACGTTGCAAGGCGAGCAGTGAACCAGTTCGCGGCCGTTGCCGCCTCCACCCCGACTCCCGATGTGGTGATCGGTGGGAACCCGCGGCGATGGGCGGCACTGGGGACGGTGGCCGGTGTCGTGACTCTCGGCTACCTCTGGAGGGCGTTGATCCACGCATCCCTCGTGGACTGGGCCATGGCCGGGCTGCTGCTGGTCATCACCGGTGCCTCGGCCTGGGCGATGCTGGAGGCCCGGACCCCACTGCTCGTGGCCGACCCGATCGGCGTCCGGCTGCGACGGGGCCGAACCTGGCACGGCCTTCCCTGGTCGGCGGTCGAGGGGGTCAGGGTGCGCCCTGCCACGCCGTGGCGTGAGGGGTCGCTGACGCTGACCCCGACCGACGGTGCTGTTGTGGGCGTGCCGTTGCCCTTCGCCACCGCTGCGGCGTCCCGAGAACTCGTCGGTGACCTCGACGAGGTGGCTGGTTTCACGGTGCCGGTCGTTCGCGAACTGTCCACCAACGCCGACCTCCTCGAGCTCGTGCGGAGCCTGCTGTTTCACATGCGTCGTGGCGTTGCGGTCGCGGTGTGCCGACTCGGAACTCCCGGGAGGACGGTTGACCCCGCCCCGGCGGAGGCGCCCGAAGCCAGCGAACCCGAGGTGATCGCGACCTCTCCGGCGGTGCCCGCCACCCGCGGTCCTCGGCCGGCGAGTCGGGTGGATGTGGCACTGCCTACCGCAGTGGCTGCTCAACTCATCAGTGGGTCGCACATCGAGTCCCACACCGCCACCCCGCCCGCCGCACGTTCCGGGACGGTCTCACCGTCCGCGGCCACGGTGGCTCGCACCGTGCCTGTGGTTGCACCCGTGATCGGCCCGGTTCTGGCGCTGGCACGCGAACAACTCGGGCTCTCTATCGACACCGTGGCTGAACGCACCAGCATTCGCGCCCACCTCGTGGAGGCCATCGAGCGCGATGACTTCAGCGGCTGTGGTGGCGACTTCTACGCCCGCGGCCACCTCAAGGCGCTGTGCAGGTGCCTCCACATCGATCCAGCAGGGGTCCTGAGGGACTACGACCGCGTCTACGCAGGCGCCCCGATCGGTGCCGCCAGGGTCCTGCGCGCGGACTCCTTGTCTCAGCCACGGGGGAGTGTGGGCCGGCTCGGAATCGCGCCACGATGGGGACGCCTCGCTGCCGTCACCCTCGCGTGTGCCGTGGTCTGGGGTGTCGCAGTCACCCTCAACCCGCCCAGCACCAGCGTCGTCGTACCCAGCCCGAGCATTCAGGGGTCTCTGGCCGCCGATTCGGCTCCGATCACCTCGCCCCAGACGACCACACACCGTGTGCGACTCACTGCGGTGGCTGCGCCGGTGGTCGTGGACGCACAGGGGCAACCAGTTCCACAGGCCTCGGTCCGAGTCGTCGTTCGGGACAGGTTGCACCAGATCGTGTTCCAGGGCCGACTGCGCCCAGGCCACCACCGAGTGCTCATCGCGGTGGCCCCCTTCACCGTTCGAGTCTCCGACGGGCCCGCGGTACGGGTGCGTTTCGACGGGGTTGAACGTGGGACCGTCGGCACCGTGCCGGGCCCGGCGACCCGCGTCTTCGAGTAGGGGCCCGGCCTCCGATCGACCCGAGTCGGGTCCTCGGTGCGCAATACTTCGCGCTGTCATGACTACCGCACCCACCACCGTCGCTCTGGTCACCCTGGGGTGCGCGCGCAACGAGGTCGACTCCGAGGAGCTGGCCGGGCGACTGGCCGAGGGCGGGTTCGCGCTGGTCCAGGACCCTGAAGACGCCGATACCGTGGTGGTCAACACCTGCGGCTTCATCGACGCGGCCAAGAAGGACTCCATCGACACCATCCTGGCTGCTGCGGACCTCAAGGATTCCGGTCGCGCACAGGCCGTCGTTGCGGTCGGCTGCATGGCCGAGAGGTACGGCGTCGAACTGGCCGATTCCCTGCCCGAGGCCGATGCCGTGCTGGGTTTCGACAGTTATCCCGATATCGCCTCGCGGCTGCGCGGCATCCTGGCCGGCGAGCGCCCCGCCTCACACCAGCCCTCCGACCGACGCATGCTGTTGCCGATCACGCCCGTCGACCGAGGTGCCGCGGAGGTCTTCATTCCCGGACACGGACAGCGCCGACGACTCGAGGACGGCCCGCTGGCCTCGCTCAAACTGGCCAGTGGGTGTGACCGTCGCTGCACGTTCTGCGCCATTCCCTCCTTCCGTGGGTCCTTCTCCTCTCGACGACCCACCGATGTCGTGGCCGAGGCCCGCTGGCTGGCCGAGCAGGGGGTTCGGGAACTGTTCCTGGTCAGTGAGAACTCCACGTCGTACGGCAAGGACCTCGCCGACATCCGGCTCCTGGACCGGCTCCTTCCCGAACTGGCCGCCATCGACGGCATCGAACGGGTGCGGGTGTCCTACCTCCAGCCGGCGGAGACCCGACCGGAGCTGGTGCGCGCGATCGCGGACACTCCTGGTGTGGCCGCCTACTTCGATCTCTCCTTCCAACACGCCTCGGGTCGGGTCTTGCGCCGGATGCGTCGCTTCGGAGACTCCGGGAGCTTCTTGGCCCTGTTGAGTCGGGTTCGTGAACTCGCACCCGAGGCCGGAGTACGCAGCAACTTCATCGTGGGCTTCCCCGGCGAGACCGAGGAGGACTTCGCTGAACTGTGCGACTTCGTTCAGCAGGCCCGCCTGGACGCTATCGGTGTCTTCGGCTACTCCGACGAGGACGGCACCGAAGCCGCGACGTACGCCGACAAGGTGGATCCCGACGTGATCGAGGAGCGAGTCGGGGTCCTGGCTCGACTGGCCGATGAGATGACGGCGCAACGCGCCGAGGATCGCATCGGCACAGAGGTCCTGGTCCTGGTCGAATCATGCGAGGGTGGCACCGTGGAAGGTCGCGCTGAACACCAAGGACCCGACGTGGATGGGACCACCCAACTGCTGGGCAGCTCGGCTGGCGTGGGAGACCTGGTTTGGGGAATGGTGGTGCGTAGCGAGGGCGTTGATCTCGTGGCCGACGTCATGGCAGACAGGAGCGCTCGATGAGCGAGAAACCCAGCAACTGGAATCTCCCCAACGCGCTCACCACGCTGCGGATCATCATGGTCCCCTTCTTCGGTTGGGCCCTGCTCGCCGAGGGAGGTCATGACTGGCGCTGGCGCGCGGTCGCCTTCGTGCTGTTCGTCGTAGCGATGATCACCGACAAGATCGACGGTGACCTGGCTCGTAAGCACAACCTGATCACGGACTTCGGCAAGATCGCCGACCCCATTGCGGACAAGGCAATGACCGGGATGGCGTTTATCGGCCTCGCCATCATTCACGACTTCATGCCGGCCTGGCTCTGGTGGACGATCACGGTCGTGGTGCTCTTCCGCGAGTGGGCAGTGACCATCGCGCGGCTTTCGATCGCC
This sequence comes from uncultured Marmoricola sp., assembly GCA_937868075.1. Taxonomy (GTDB): domain Bacteria; phylum Actinomycetota; class Actinomycetes; order Propionibacteriales; family Nocardioidaceae; genus Marmoricola. The sequence goes on from CALMLL010000129.1 coordinate 19,852, forward strand.
AAGCACGTAGTGCTGGCCGCCAACGCCTCCGGCAAGCTCAAGACCGTCTTCCAGACGATCGGCCTCGGCGGGTTCATCCTGCCGATGGCGGCCCTGCCCGGCAGTTGGCATGTGTGGGGGCAGGTGATCTGGTGGGCCGCGGCGATCTGTCTGGCGCTGGCGGTGGTCCTCACTGTCACCTCTGGTCTCGACTTCGCCCGCGATGCCCGCTCCCAGCGCCGGTCGGCCAAGCAGGCGGCCAGGGCGGCACAGGCGGCCCGGTCGTAGCCCGTGTCAGGGTGTGCAGAAGTGGCGGGTCGCGAGGTGGTGGACCTGCTGGTCGCCCGTGGAGAGACGCTGGCGACGGCGGAGTCCCTGACCGGCGGTGGCGTTGCGGCCTCGGTCACCGCGGTGCCCGGTGCCTCGGCGGTCTTCGTGGGCGGTGTGGTGACCTACTCCGCGGATCTCAAGGTCGACCTGCTCGGGGTGCCGCAGCCGGTGATCGCCGGCCCAGGGGCGGTGTCGGATGAATGCGCGAGGGCCATGGCCCTGGGAGCCAGGACTCTGACCGGAGCCGACTGGGCCATCGCGACCACCGGGGTGGCTGGGCCCACTGAACAGGAGGGCAAACCGGTCGGCACGGTGTTCGTGGCCGTCGCCGGACCCGCCGACGCTGCCGACGTACGCCGACTGGCGCTGGCCGGTGACCGTGCCGCGATCCGCGAATCGAGTTGCCGTGCAGCCCTGGACCTACTGATCGAGCAACTGCGCGACTAGTGCTTCGACTCGTGCACGGATCTGGTCGCGGATGACCCGGACCGATTCGATCCCTTGGCCGGCGGGGTCGTCGAGAACCCAGTCCTCGTAGCGGGTTGCAGGGAAATAGGGACAGGCGTCGCCACACCCCATCGTGATCGCCACATCACTGCGCTCGACCGCATCGGGGGTCAGGATCTTGGGGTTCTCCGCGGAGATGTCGATGCCGACCTCGGCCATCGCGGCCACGGCGACCGGGTTGATCGTCTCGGCCGGTGCCGACCCGGCAGAGCGCACCTCGACCTGCCCCCGGCCGAGGTGGCGCAGCCATCCGGCCGCCATCTGAGAGCGGCCGGCGTTGTGCACGCACACGAATAGGACGCTGGGGCGCCGACCGTCACCTGGCTGGTCACTCATGGATTCCTCCGGAAGCGTGGTTGGGGAACAGATGGCCGCGAGCCCACAGCGACACATAGACCAGAGCGACCAGAACCGGGACCTCGATCAGAGGGCCCACGACGCCGGCCAGTGCCTGGCCGGATCGGACTCCGAAGGTGCCGATGGCCACCGCGATCGCAAGTTCGAAGTTGTTGCCCGCCGCGGTGAAGGCCACGGTGGTGGCTCGCGGATAGTCCATGCCCACGGCCCGTGCGGCCAAGAGGGAGCCGATGAAGACGGTCAGGAAGTAGACCACCAGGGGCACCGCGATGCGGGCGACGTCACTGGGTTGGCGGGTGATCGCGTCGCCCTGCAACGCGAACAGCACGGTGATGGTGAACAGCAGTCCATAGAGCGCCCAGGGGCCCACGCGCGGGATGAAGACCGTTTCGTACCAATCCCGGCCGCGGGAGCGCTCGCCGTACCACCGGGAGAAGGCGCCGGCCACCAGTGGCACTCCGAGGAACACCATCACGCTGAGCGCGATCGACCAGGTGGAGAACTCCACCGACGTGGTCGACAGGCCCAGCCATGAAGGCAGCACCTGGAGGTAGAACCACGCCAACGCGGCGAAGGCGATCACCTGGAACACCGAGTTGATGGCCACGAGCACCGCGGCCGCTTCGCGATCGCCGCAGGCGAGGTCGTTCCAGATCAACACCATGGCGATGCAGCGCGCCAACCCGACGATGATCAGGCCGGTGCGGTATTCGGGCAGGTCGGGCAGGAAGAGCCAGGCCAGCGCGAACATGACCGCCGGGCCGACCACCCAGTTCAGGATCAGTGACAACACCATGAGGCCGCGGTCGGCTGTGACCGAGCCGACCTCGGTGTAGCGGACCTTGGCCAGCACCGGGTACATCATCACCAGCAGTCCCAAGGCGATCGGCAACGACACGTTGCCGACCTTGATGGTGTCCAGTGCGTTGGCGACCCCGGGGGCGAAGCGGCCCAGCGCCAGACCCAGCGCCATGGCCAGCACGATCCAGACAGGCAGGAAACGGTCGACGGTGGAGAGGTTCTTCACAGGTGGCTCGTGGAGGGTGGTCATCAGCAGACCCCTCCGAACAACGCGCAGAGACTGTTCAAGGTCTCGGTGTTCACCGAGTAGTAGACCCAGACCCCGCGCTTCTCCCGGATGAGAAGGTCGGCCTCATGCAGCACCTTGAGGTGGTGGCTGATAGTGGGTTGGCTGAGGTCGAGCGCGTCGTTGAGATCGCAGACGCAGACCTCTCCGCGCGCGTCGGCGGCGATGATCGACAAGAGACGCAATCTGGAGGGGTCGGCGATCGCCTTGAGGATCGGAGCCAGATCGGTGGCCTGCTGAACGTCCATGGGCGCAGTGCGCAGGGGACTGCAGCACGTCAGCGGGTTGGGGGGAGAGGTCAAGGTGGCGGACTCCAAGCGCATCGACACCCATCGATATTGACAAAGATCGATGTGTGGGACAAGTCAACCCATCGGTAGGTGTCGATTTCCGGGTGATGTCTGTGTCGTGCCGGACGAGGTGGCAGGGTGTGCGCATGGGTGACGGCGATGCTTTCCTTGCGCTAGCTGAAACGTTGTACGCCGGCGCGCCGATCGACTTCACTCCCGCGCGCAATGCCGCAGAGAAGGCGGCACGCCTCTCCGGCGACCGGGAGTTGGCGGCCCGGATCAAGGGGCTGCGCAAACCGTCGGTGGGGGCGTGGGCGGTCAATCTGCTGGTGCGCTGGGAGGCCGAACAGATCGACCAGGTGTTCGCGATCGCCCAAGGGCTGCGGGAGGCTGCCGGGGCACTCGACGGCGAAGAGTTGCGCCAGTTGACCCGGCAGCGGCGTCAGTTGACGGCGGCCTTGACGACCAGGGCTCGGACTCTCGCTCTGGAGCAGGGTCAGCGTCTCAGCACCTCCGTGGCCGACCAGGTCGAAGAGACCTTGACCGCGGCGATGCTCGACGACGGGGCTGCTTCTGCGGTGCGCACCGGGATGTTGGTGACCACGGTAGTCGCCACCGGCGTCGAGGGGGTGGCCCCCGAAGCGCTGGTCGCCTTCCCTGAGGTCCTGGGACGACCAGCGCCACCGGTCGATCGAGCCGCACGTGTCCTCCACGTCGTGCCCGAAACGACCGCGGTGCGGCGCGCGGTGGCAGCAGACCGACTCGCAGAGGCACAAGGCGCGCTCGCCCGCGCCACCGCCGAAACCGAGAGGCTGCGAGCGGCCGCCTCCGAACGCGAGGCAGCGGTCCTGCAACTGCGCGACGAACACGACCAGTTGCAGCGTCAGATCGTCGATCTGGAGAGTCGTGCCACCCGCGCCGAGGAGATGTGGCTCGAGGCCGATGCGACCGCCACCGAGAGTGCAGCCGAGTTGCCGGCTCTGAGCCAGGCGGTCAAGGACGCTGAAAAGGCCCTGGAGGGCCTACGCTAGGACGCTTGTCGCACGAAGGACGCCGTTCGTCGGTGCCTTGTTGCGGGTTGCCGAGCTCGGAGTATGGTGGACCTGAGGACATGCCCCCGGGGGTATGCCACGTGTCGAGTGCCAAGGGGCAAGAGATGGCAGATGTAGTCGTTCTCGGCGCCGGTGTTTCGGGGCACACCGCTGCCCTCCACCTGCGTCGCAAACTAGGGCGCGAACACACCGTCACGGTGGTCTCGCCCAACGCGAACTGGAACTGGATCCCGTCCAACATCTGGGTTGGGGTGGGCAAGATGTCCAAGGCCGACGTGGTCTTTGCGCTGGCGCCGATCTACCGCAAGAAGAGCATCGAGCACCGCCAGGCCAAGGCCGTGGCCATCTGGCCCCACGGTGACAACAGCGATCCGCGCGGTGCTGTGGACATCGTCTCGACGGCGGCCGACAGTGTCGGTGATGAGACCCGGATCCGCTACGACTACCTCATCAACGCCACCGGGCCGCAGTTGAAGTTCGCGATGACTCCGGGTCTGGGCCCCGATGGTCATACGGTCTCGGTCTGTACCGCCGACCATGCCGTCGAGGCGGCCGACAAGCTTCACGAGTGCATCGAGGCGATGAAGGCCGGAGCCACCAAGACTTTGATCGTGGGCATGGGCCATGGCACCTGCACGTGTGAGGGGGCTGCCTTCGAGTACATCTTCAACGTCGACCACGAGTTGCGCGAGGCCGGCGTTCGCGACCGGGCGCGGCTGATCTATCTGACCAACGAGGCCAGTTTGGGGGACTTTGGCGTTGGCGGCATGACCTTCGACGACATGGGCTTTGAGACCAGCAGCGAATTGTGGACCGCGTCGCTGTTCCGCGAACGTGAAGTCGAAGCCATCTTGGGTGCCCACGTCAGCCAGGTGCGCGAAGGCGTCGTCGAGTACGAGACGCTCGATGGGGAGCGCCACGAACTTGCATTCGATTTCGCGATGCTGCTGCCTCCCTTCGGCGGGGTCCCGATGTCGGCGTACGCCGCCGACGGCAGTGACATCACCGCCGACCTGTTCGCTCCTAGTGGCTTCATGAAGGTCGATGCCGACTACACCGCGAAGCCTTATGCGGAGTGGAAGGCGTCGGACTGGCCGCACACCTACCAGGCGCCTGGTTTCGACAATCTGTTCGCGGTTGGGATCGCGTTCGCGCCGCCCCACCAGATCTCTCAACCTCGCAAGACCTCCAACGGCACGATGATCGCGCCTTCGCCTCCGCGCACCGGCATGCCGAGCGGAGCCATGGGCAAGACCGTCGCCATGACGATCGTCGACCGGATCAAGAACCCTGCCGCCGACGCGCGGCGGGCATCGATGGCGGACATGGGTGCGGCGTGCGTGGCGTCGGCCGGCGCCAACCTACGCACCGGCTCTGCCGCGGCCATGACCATGATGCCGGTGGTGCCCGACTTCGATCGCTTCCCCACGGGCCGTGACTTGAAGCAGACCCGAGGGGAGATCGGCCTGGCCGGGCACTGGGTCAAACTGATGTTGCACCACCTCTTCATCCACAAGGCCAAGGCCCGCCTGGGCTGGCAGTTCATTCCGGAGTGAGCCATGAGTGACCAACCCGTTGCCGATCTGTCCCGTGCTCCGCTGCCGACCGCCAAGACCTTGCGGCAACGCCGCAGCATCCCGCTTCAACTGACCCGATTCGTGGTGTTCAACACCCGGATCATGAAGATGGTGCTCAGCGGCCACAAGGGGACCCACTGAGAGTTCGACATACCCCTAGGGGTATCATTCTCGATCATGAGGATTGTGGTGGTCGGCGGTGTCGCCGGGGGTATGTCGGCGGCGACTCGGCTTCGTCGTCTTGATGAGTCAGCCGAGATCGTGGTCGTCGAACGCAGCGGCCACGTCTCGTTCGCCAACTGCGGACTGCCCTACCACGTCGGGGGAGTGATCCCGCGACGCAAGGACCTGCTCCTGCAAACACCGCGCTCGCTGGGCCGACGGTTCGGCCTGGACGTGCGCATCCACACCGAGGCGGTCGACATCGACCGCGACCGTCGAGTCGTGGTGGTCCACGATCTCGACACCGGCGAGCGCAGCGAGATCGAATACGACGCCATGGTGCTCTCGCCCGGCGCCCGACCGGTGCGACCACCCATCCCGGGCATCGAGAGGGCACTGAGTCTGCGCGACATCGAAGACACCGACGCGATGGTGGCTGGTGTCGCCGATGCCGCGTCGGTGGCGATCATCGGGGGCGGGTTCATCGGCGTGGAGTTGGCCGAGAACATGCGGGCTCGCGGGTTGGCGGTCACCCTCATCGAGGCTACCGATCAGGTGATGGCACCCATCGATCCCGAACTGGCTGCCGTGGTCCACGAGCGCATCCAAGAGCACGACGTCGACCTGCGACTCGGGGTGTCAGCCCAGAGGATCGGCGAGTCCACGGTCACGCTCTCCGACGGGTCCGTCATTGCGGCCGATCTCGTGGTGGCCGCGATCGGGGTCCGGCCCGACACCGAGTTGGCCGCCCGGGTCGGGCTGCGCATCGGAGTCCGTGGCGGGATCGAGGTCAATGACCGGTTGCAGACCAGCGACCCGGCCATCTATGCGGTCGGCGACGCCGTGGAGAAGCGCGACAGCCTCGACGAGTCGGCGGTGCTGGTGCCCTTGGCCAACACGGCCAACCGCCAGGGCCGGCGGGTTGCGGACGCGATCATGGGCCGACCAGTCAGCGATCAGCCAGTGCTCGGCACCGCCATCGTGGGCGTCTTCGGTCTGCAGGTGGCCGCAACCGGGTGGAACGAGAAGCGGTTGCGCGCTGCCCGGCGCGCCTATCAGGCCATTCACATCCACGCCGGCTCGCACGCGGGGTACTACCCGGGCGCCGACGAGATGCACCTCAAGCTGCTGACCGAGCCTGGCACGTGGCAGATCCTGGGCGCGCAGGGAGTGGGGGAGTCGGGCATCGACAAGCGCATCGACGTCATCTCCACTGCCATCCGCGGTGGACTGACCGCCATCGATCTGGCCGAGTTGGAGTTGGCCTACGCCCCTGCGTTCGGGTCGGCGAAAGATCCGGTCAACATGCTCGGTTGGCAGGCCGACAACATCGCCTCCGGTCTGGTGCAGACGCTGCAGTGGCACGAGGTCGGGGCTGCTTCGGCGGCGGGAGCAGTGCTGCTCGACGTACGCACCGAGAAGGAGTACGCCGAGGGGGCGATCCCGGGAGCGATCAATGTCCCCCTGGATCATCTGCGTGAACGAATGGAGGAGATTCCGGCTGGTGATGTGGTTGCTTATTGCCGCGTCGGTGTCCGCGGGCACACCGCCGCGCGGCTGCTCGCCCAAGTCGGGCGGCGGGTGCGCAACCTCGACGGCGGGTACCTCACATGGTCGGCCGGCATCGGAGCCTGAGCGGGCGTCCCACGACGCTGGCCTCGCACGCGAGGTCGTGGCCGGGCCAAGGCTCGGGTGCGACCACGTCGTCGGGGTAGGGGAGCGGTAGTGCTGCGGCGCAGTGCCACACCCCTCGAGTCAGGCGGAAGGTCAGATAGCTGTGAAGGGGGCCGGTGAGGGCCTGGGCGTCGACCACGCGTCCCCACACGGCCGGATCCGCGCGGAGACGCGCCCACGCATCCTCAGACCCCGCCAGCATGGCCAGCGACCCACCGGTCTCGGCATCCCAGACGCACAGAACCGGCCACGTGTCGACGATGCGGAGAAGCTCTGCCTCATCGCTTAGGTGGGCTCGCAGTGCAGCCCAGGCCTGACCGAGGGTGGACACGGTGGTCTCTCCCACCCGTCCGGGTGAAAGGAGAAGGTCCTGGACGCTCACCCGTGAGCGCGAAGGATCGCCAACACGCGTTGGTCGATCCACATGGGTGGCCGGGCGTGGTCGACGCGCATCTCGTAGTTCTCACATCCCACCCAGGTCATGAAGTCCTCGTGACCGGCCTCCTGGGCGGCCGCTTCGATCTCGGTCCGCAGCGAGTCGGTGATCGGAACCTTCTCCGCTTCTGTCGATGCGGTGAGGTAGAGGTCGTTCAGGTCGAGGAGTCTGGCGAGTTCGTCGACAGGCGTGGCATGGTCATCGACTCGCAGGTCAACGGCGATATCGTCGCCGCCGCCGTACCCGGCACCTTCTCGCACCACCAGCAGCGCCGCGCTCTGACGGCCGCGCCGATCACCACCGGCCTGGTCGCCTGCGGCCAGGGCGGCGAGGAGTCGGCGGGGCAGTGGTTCTTCACCGGTGTCGCGCCAGGCGGCCAGCATGGCGTCGACGACGGCAGGTCCGGCTAGGACGTTGCCCTGGATCGCACAGCTTCCATCCGGTCCCTCATGGGCGACTCCGCCGGCCCAGGGCAGGCAACTGATGCCTGTGTATGTCGCTGCGCCTCCCTCGACATCGACCAGTCCGAGTTGTCGGTGGTCGCGGTCGGGGTCGTCCTCGACCATGCGCTGCAGTGCAACGCTCGCCGTCGCGCCCTCATCGAGCAGGCTCAGCCCGATGCCCTTCCAGGCGACGTTGGCGTCGGCCTGGGTGGCGACCGCGCCGACCCCGGCTACGGCTGCGGGGACAGCAGAACCAACGGCTAGGAACTTGCTGGCGACCGCGACTCCCCACGATTCACCGTCTGCGGAACGCCCGACGATCGAGAAGGTCATGACCGCACCCTAATGCGAACAGGAGCCTTCCACAGAGTGGAAGGCTCCTGTTGGAGTCGAAGGGCTACTTGCAGCAGTCGGGAGGGGTGTCGCTGACGAGAACCGAGAAAGGCACCGGGGCGTGGTCGGTGTCGCCCGCAGCGGTCGACGTGTGGCCCCACGTGAAGCTCAAGTTCGCGGTGAACGCGATGTTGGCACTGTTGTTGGAGAAGCCGTTGTACTTGTAGTACACGCATTCACCCGGCGCCAGTTTGCGGGGCAGGGTGGCCACGACATCGGGCCCGGCGCCGTTGTTCAGGGTCTCCACCAGCTGGCTGCCCGAGTTGAACACCGTCGTGTAGATCGTGGCCGGAGACGTGGAGAGGAAGTTGACGCTGTAGATCCAGATGTCGACGGTGTCCACGTTGCAGATGTGGAAGGGGAACGCGTAGCCCTTCTGGATCGGCGAGCAACTGGCGCCTGGCGCCTTGCAGCCCGCGGTCTCAGCGACCGTCGGTGTCGGCTCGGAGATCGCGAATGACGGCGCGGATGTGGCGGCGACGATGGTCGGCACCGTCCAGGCGACTCCGACAGCGATCGATCGGCGCGACACCCCTTGGCTCGTTGTGTCAGCAGACATGGTGTGCACTCCCCCGTGTTGTTCTGGAACCTGCAACGATTCCCTCCAAGTGCAGACCCTATGCATCTTAGGTGTCGTCGGCAAGTCCAAATGTCCATCTAGTGACTGCTGGTCGGTATGTCTCTCGGCCGTTCGGACGCCTTGGGGGGAGTTGAAGGTCGGGCTTTCTGGCTGGTTGTGAAGCTTTCTGTCAGATTTCGCTCGATCTCACGCAGAGACGCATTCCCTGGGGGGTATTCCCTGTCGATTCATGTCCCCCTGGCGCTTATCGCCGGCCCATCCATGGTCTCACGTCGAGCGTTGTTGAACTGTTACTTGTCATGTCAACTGGTCTGTACAGGTTGGGAGGTCCGGTGTAAGGCGATGTTCTCCGCCTCTGGTGTAGTAGACAGGGGCCGGTCCATCGGGCCACGATATGAACGTTCAAATGAGATCGGGCACCAGCTCGCGGCCTCGGCTTCGACGAGCGTGGGCGACTGCTGGTGGACTGCTGGTGAGACAGAGCGAGGAGAGGCCGAGAACATGCGCATCGGAGTGCTGACAGGTGGCGGGGACTGCCCGGGTTTGAACGCGGTGATCCGGGCCGTCGTACGCCGCGGGGTGAAGGAGTACGGCTACGAGTTCGTGGGCTTCCGCGACGGCTGGAAAGGCCCGCTGGAAGGATTGACCACCCCCCTGGGAATTGACGAGGTGCGCGGAATTCTGCCCCGCGGCGGCACCATTCTCGGCTCAAGCCGGACCAACCCGTTCAAGATCGAGGGCGGTGTTGAGCGGATCAAGGAGAGCCTCGCCAGCGCCGGCGTCGACGCACTGATCGCCATCGGCGGCGAGGACACCTTGGGTGTGGCTACGAAGTTGTCCGACCTCGGCGTCCACGTGGTGGGCGTGCCCAAGACGATCGACAACGACCTCAACGCCACCGATTTCACCTTCGGCTTCGACACCGCGGTCAACATCGCGACCGAGGCCATCGACCGGCTCCACACCACGGCAGAGTCGCACCACCGCGTGCTGGTGGTTGAGGTGATGGGCCGCCACGCTGGCTGGATCGCCTTGCACGCCGGCATCGCCGGCGGCGCCAACGTCGTTTTGATCCCCGAACAGCCCTTCGACATCGACAAGGTCTGCGCGCATGTCGAGGAGCGCTTCAAGAGCAAGTACGCCCCGATCGTTGTCGTGTCCGAGGGCGCAGTGCCGATCGCGGGCGGCGACATGACCCTGGCCAGCGGTGAACTCGACGCCTTCGGCCACGTGCGTCTGGGCGGGATCGGTGACCGGCTGGCCAGTGAGATCGAGCAGCGCACCGGCAAGGAATCGCGTGCGGTCGTGCTGGGTCACGTGCAGCGCGGTGGCACGCCGACGGCGTTCGACCGTTGGTTGGCCACGCGGTTCGGCCTCGAGGCGATCGCGGCGGTCCACGAGGGCGACTTCGGCACCATGATGGCGCTGCGTGGGACCGCGATCGAGCGGGTTCCGCTCATCGACGGCACCGGCGAACTCAAGCTGGTTTCGGCCAAGGAGTACGCCGAGGCCGAGGTGTTCTTCGGCTGATCTCGACTCAGGCCGTCGCGGTAACGGCCACGGGGGCACCGCGTAGTCTTGGGCGGTGCCCCCGACGTCTGTTCCGAGCCTGAGTGAGTTGCATGCCCGCGGAGCCGCGCAGCAGCCGACGTACTCCGATGCCTCGGAGGTGGCGCAGGTGGTGGAGCGGCTTCGTGGGCTGCCGCCCCTGGTGTTCGCCGGGGAGTGCGACGCGCTGAAGGCCAAACTGGCTGCGGTCTCTCGCGGCGAGGCGTTCCTTCTGCAGGGCGGCGACTGCGCCGAGACCTTCTCGGGGGTCACCGCCGACAACGTGCGCAACAAACTGCGGGTGCTGCTGCAGATGGCGGTGGTGCTGACCTATGCGGCCAGCGTGCCCGTAGTCAAGCTCGGCCGATTGGCCGGCCAGTACGCCAAACCTCGGTCCAGCGACGATGAGACCCGCGACGGCCTGACGCTGCCGGCCTATCGGGGGGACGCGGTCAACGGGTTCGACTTCACCGCCGAGTCCCGGCGGCACGATCCGCAGCGGCTCGTGGAGGTCTACCACAACAGCGCGGCCACGCTGAACCTCGTGCGTGCGTTCGTCACCGGCGGCTATGCCGACCTCCGCCAGGTGCACACCTGGAACACCGACTTCGTGCGCGACTCCCCGGTGGGGCGCAAGTACGAGAAGTTGGCCAAGGAGATCGACCGCGCGCTGACCTTCATGCAGGCGATCGGGGCCGACCCCGACGAGTTCCACCGGGTCGACTTCCACTCCTCCCACGAGGCCTTGGTCTTGGAGTACGAACACGCGATGACGCGCATCGACTCCCGCTCGCTCACGCCGTACGACGTCTCGGCGCACTTCGTCTGGATCGGAGAACGGACCCGCCAACTCGACGGCGCCCATGTGGAACTCCTCTCCCGGATTCGCAACCCGATCGGGGTCAAACTGGGACCGTCCACGATCCCCGATGACGCCATCGCCCTGGCCGAACGCCTCAGCCCCGACAACGAGCCCGGCCGCCTGACGTTCATCACCCGGATGGGCGCCGATCGGATCCGCGACGTGTTGCCGACCCTCGTCGAGAAGGTCACCGCCGCGGGCGTGGACGTGGCGTGGGTGTGCGACCCGATGCACGGCAACACCTACTCCTCGCCGTCGGGCTACAAGACCCGCCGCTTCGAGGATGTGCTGGAGGAGGTGCAGGGCTTCTTCGACGTCCACCGGTCGCTGGACACCTGGCCCGGGGGCGTCCATGTCGAACTGACCGGCGACGACGTGACCGAGTGCGTCGGTGGCGGCGAGGCTCTAACCGACCTCGACCTGGCGAACCGCTACGAATCGGTGTGCGACCCCCGGCTCAACCGGGTGCAGTCGTTGGAGTTGGCGTTCCTGGTCGCGGAGATGCTCCGGAAGGCTTAGCGGCCGAGCAGATGTGAGAGCACGGAGGCCGCCTGGCGGGCGTCGTCCTCGGTGACGTCGAGGTGGGTCAAGGCGCGCACCCGGTGCTTGCCCACCGCTCCCACCAGCACTCCATGCTCCTTGGCGGAGGCCACGAACGCAGCCGCGTCGGGGACGTCGAAGGCGACGATGTTGGTCGGGGCCTCTGCGCCGACCGCAGCCGCGATCACTGCGGCGTTGGTGTGGTCATCGGCCAGTCGCGAGATGTGGTGGTCGAGGGCGTGTAACCCAGCAGCGGCGAGGATGCCGACTTGGCGCATGCCGGCGCCGAGTCGCTTGCGCCGCACCCGCGCCTCGGCGATCTGATCGGCGCCGCCCAGCACCAGGGAGCCGATCGGGGCACCCAGCCCCTTGGACAGGCACACGGCCATCGTGTCGGCGACGGCTCCATAGTCAGCCAGCGCGGTGCCGGTGGCGACATGGGCGTTCCAGATCCGGGCGCCGTCCATGTGGACCGCCGTGCCGACCGAGTCGGCCCAGGCGCGCAACGCAGTCAGGTCGCTCAGCGAGAGGATCGTGCCGCCGGCGAAGTTGTGGGTGTTCTCGACGCTGACGGCCGCTGTGCGCACGAAGAATGGTCCGAGTTCGGGCGCGAAGGTCTCACTGATCGCGGCCAGGTCGATCTGACCTTCTGGGTGCGACCAGGTCCGTGAGGTGATCCCGGTCAGGGCGCCGTGGGCACCGAGTTCGGCGCGCACGATGTGCGCGCGGGCCTCACACAGCACCTCCTGTCCAGGGTCGACCAGCAAGCCCACCGCCAACTGGTTGGCCAGCGAACCGGTCGGGGTGAACAGGGCCGCCTCGAACCCGAACAGTTCGGCCACGCGGGCCTGAAGACGGTGGACGGTGGGGTCCTCGTCATAGACGTCGTCGCCAACCTCGGCGCGGGCCATCGCCTCGCGCATCGCGGCGGTCGGCCTGCTCAGGGTGTCGGAACGAAGGTCGATCGGCCCATGCATGGATCTCAGCCTGCCACCTCACGGGTGCGCACACTGGCATCGAGTCGACCCAGCGCCGAGGGCAACTGACGCACCGCCTGGGCCAGCGACCTGAGTTCAGCACCCAGCAAGGCCTGGGGTCCGTCACACAAGGCCGTCTCCGGGTGCGGGTGTACGTCGACGATGACGCCGTCGGCACCCACCGCGATCGCAGCCCGCGAAAGCGGCACGACCAGATCACGTCGGCCGCCGGCGTGCGAGGGATCGACGATGATCGGCAGGTGGCTGGTGGCCTGCACGACCGGCACTGCGGAGATGTCCAGCGTGTTGCGCGTGGTCGGCTCGAACGTGCGGATCCCGCGCTCGCACAGCACCACGTCGAGGTTCCCGCGTTGCGCGATGTACTCGGCGGCCATGAGCCACTCCTCGATGGTCGCGGTCATGCCCCGCTTGAGCAGCACCGGCTTTCCGGCCTCACCCACGGCCTGGAGCAGTCCGAAATTGGCCATGTTGCGGGTGCCGATCTGCAGCATGTCGGCGTACTCGGCGACCACCGGGACGTCGCGGGCATCGACCACCTCGGTCACGATCGGCAGACCGGTGGCCTCCCGGGCGTCGGCCAGGATCTCCAGCCCCCGCACGCCGAGGCCCTGGAAGGCGTAGGGGGACGTGCGTGGCTTGTAGGCACCGCCACGCAGGATCGTGGCTCCGGCCGCCTGGGCCAGCTGGGCCGCTGCCATCGTCTGCTCCGGGGTCTCGACCGCACACGGGCCGGCGATGAAGGTGAAACAGTCGGGACCGATGGGGACCTGACGGTCGCGTCCCACCCAGACCGTGGACCGCTCGGGGTGGTGCGTTCGGCTGACCAACTTGTAGGGCTCGGAGATGCGGTGCACGTCGGCCACTCCGGGCAGTCCGCGCAGGTTGAGCCCGTGGAAGGACTCCACGTCACCGATGAGGCCGATGATGGCGCGCTCGACACCACTGCTCACGAAGGCCTCACCTCCGACAGCGGTGACCTTGTCGACGACGGCGGCGATCTGTTCTTCGGTGGCTCCAGGAGCCATCACGACGACCATGTGTTCTTCCTTCTGTGTGGCCTGGCCTCACCCCGTCGTACGCCGGACATGGGAACGCCCCCGGCGAGGTGAGCCAGGGGCGGTGGTGAGGTGGCAGCAGCAACTACCGCTCGGGGGCCCCGGGCGTGTAGGTAAACCAATAGATGCGCGGCACGGGTGTGACTCTAACCGACGCCGAGATCGGGGGCTGGAGGCGTCTCACCCCTAGACCGCGATGTGGGTGACTTCGGCTTCGACTTTGCGTCGCGGGATCAATTCCACGATCAGCATGGCCGCGAGCACCATGGCGCCACCGGTCACCACCCGAGCGGTCAGTCCTTCCCCGCCCAGCAGAACCGCGAAGAAGGCGGCGAAGACCGGTTCCATGCTCATGATGATCGCGCTGCGGGTCGGTGAGAGATGAGCCTGCGCCCAGGTCTGGCCCAGCACGGCGAGGGCTCCGGGGACCAGGGCCATGTAGATCACCCCGACCCAATCGGAGACCCGCGCCGGGAAGACCATGCCCCCGGGCACAGCGACAGCGGTGCAGACCATCCCGACCACCATGATCTGCACCGTGGTCATCCCGATGGCGTCCTTGGCGCGCGACCAGGCTCCCAACCCGACGATGTGCAAGGCGTAGAGGGCACTGGCCACCAGGGTCAGGGTCTGGCCGTAGCCCATGGAGAGTCCGCGCAGGCTGAGCACGCCGATGCCACCGATGGCCAGAGCGACGGCCAACCAGGTCAGCGCAGTGATCCGGGTGCGCAAGATGAGTGCTGCGAAGACCGGGGTGAGGACGACGTACATCCCGGTGATGAAGCCGGAGACCGAGGCGGGGGTGGTGGCCAGCCCGATCGTCTGCAGGATCTGGGCCACGCCGTACAGCAGGCCGAGGACGACCGCGTGCTTGCGCGCCTCGGGGCTGATCCGACCCACGGCACGCGGCGCCAGGACGAGCAGGAAGGCCGCTGCCATGGTGAAGCGGATGGCAAGGAAATCGATCGGTCGGACCCGACCCACGAGGTCATGGATCAGATAGAAGGTCGAACCCCAACTGGCGGCCATGCCCAAGAGAGCCAGGGTGGCCAGCACGGTGGTACGGCCCTCCGACTTCGTCACCGGGAGAGCCTAGCGAGGTTTCAATCCAGGGGATCCCAGCCGTTGGCAAAGGCCCGCTGGAGGGCCCGGACGGAGCGCACGTAGCGGACCGTGTCGGTGTACATACCGCGATGGCGAACCGAGCGGAGGCCTTGGTAGTAGCCCGCGATCGCCTGACGCGGTGGCGCCAGTCTCGTCAAGATCTTCAGCAGCAGCACGCCGGCCTCGGTGTTGTCGTGGAGGCGGCGGATATGCAGTGTTCGACCGGTGTAGTCCGAGAGCCAGCGGCCGGTGCCTGGCATCACCTGCATCGCGCCGATAGCGCCCTTGCGGGAGCGCACATGCTGTTGCCATCCCGACTCCTGCCAGGCGATCGCCAGCGCCAGCGAGCGCGGGACGCCGTGGCGCTTGGCGGCGGCGGTGATGGCTGCCTTGACGCGAGCCTTCGACGGGTGGTGCTCAGGCGGGAGGCCAGGGTGCCGCGGCGTGTGGGAGCGGGTCGGCAGGACCGACAGGACCACTGGCACTCGGAGGTGGTCACCGGGGTGGAGAGTGCGGCGGGTGAGTCTGTTGAGGCGAACCAACTCGCGCGTCCAGGCCCGGCAGTGGGTCGCGATCAGCGCCGGGGTGTCGCCTCGGACGACCCGGTATCCGATGAGTCGGCGGTCCGGATGCCCCGGCCACGGCCTGCCGACGGCACGGACGTCTGCTCTGCTGGGGTTCGGGGGCAGGGGAGCGCACCCTCTGCTGGCGGCGTACGCCGGGGAGGGGTTCGGCAGAACCGTGAGGCCGACCGCGAGTGCCAGCGAAACCGACAGCAGTCGGCCCCGGGTGGTCAGAAGCGCGAGAGCCATACCGGTGCCCCTTCCGGGTGTGGCCAGAGTTAACTACTGTGACGAAAGTGACACGATTTGGCAAGGGGCCGTGAGGAGAACGAGGCGGCGTCGTTACACCAGATAGAGCGTGACGGTGCTCCCGCGGGGAGCCATCGTGCCGCCCGGGGGATCGGATCGAAGCACGTACTGAAGCCCGATCCACACGTCACTGCGCAGCGTGCGCACCTTGAATCCGGCGTCGGTCAGCAGTCGGCGAGCCGCGTCGACCCCCATGCGGCGGGTGTCGGGGACTCGGACCAGCCGCGGGCCTTGAGAGACCTCGAGCTTGATGGTGTCGCCCCGGAAGCCGGTGCCCGCATTGGGGTTCTGGCTGATCACCAGCCCCTCGGCCACCGTGTCGGAGTAGGACTTGGTCTGTGAGATCCGGAATCCGAGTTTGCGCAGCGCCTTGACGGCCTGTTCGACGCGCTTGCCCTCGAAATCAGGAATGTCGATGGGTTTGGGACCCTTGGAGACGATCAGATCCACCGCGGCATCGCGACGCAGCAACTCTCCGGCCGGCGGCAACGATCGAATGACCTTCCCGGCGGCCACCTGTTCGTTGTAGCGCTCGATGGGACGGCCTGGGGTCAAAGCGTTGTCCTGCAGGAGGCGTTGCGCCGCGTCGAGACTCTTGCCACGAAGGTCGGGTACGGCATGACGCTCGGGGCCTTGGGACAGGATCGCGGTGACCGTTCCACCATCCAGGATCCGACTGCCGGGCTTGGGATCGGTGCTGATGATCGTGCCCTTCGCCACTGTCTCGGAGTACGCCGGTTCGGCCATCTTCAGCTTCAACCCGGCCTGTTGGAGACGGGCGGCGGCCGCCGACTGACTCATCTGCAACACGCTGGGCGTCGTGGTGTAGCGCGCGATCAGCAGGTACCAACCCAGCACGGCGATCAGGACCAAACCAATGAGTCCGAGAAGCAGCACCAACGGCCGTCGCCGATCGCGTGCCCGCGGAGGCAGCGGAGCCACTCCGGTGGGTCGTGACGGGGCCGGCCGCGTCGGCGGCGTCACCACCGGGGTCGGGGTGACCAAGGGCATGTCGTAGTCGCTGGTGGGGTCGTTCTCCTGGTCGTAGACCTCGTCCTCACCCCAGGTCCGCACGCTTGCCGTGACCTCGTCGGGGTCGATGATCTCGTGCGGCAGGCTCGCACTGGCATAGGGGTCGACGGCATTGGGCTCGGCGGCAGAGGGGTCACCGGCGGCCATCGCGGGGGCCAACGTGGCCACCAGGTGGGGGTCCTCGACCACACCACGCTCGAGTGCTGCAGCCACCTGCCGGACCTGTTGCAGCAGCGCGCCGGCGTCGCGGGGACGACCGGCAGCATCGCGGGCGGTCGCGCCGGCAACCAGTGCATCGACGTATCTGGGCAGACCGGGGACCTTGAGCGAGGGAGGAGCGATGTCCTCGTGGACGTGCTTGTAGGCCACCTGGATCGGGCTGTCGGCCTTGTGCGGCTTCTCGCCGGTCATCAACTCGTAGATGATCACGCCGGCGGCGTACACGTCGGCCCGGGCGTCGGCCTGACCGTCGACCACGAGTTCGGGGGACAGGTAGGAGACCGTGCCGATCAGGACGCCGGAGGTGGCACTGGCCTGAGTCTCGGAGTTGATCGCCTTGGCGAGCCCGAAGTCGGCAACCTTGGTGGTGCCGTCGTCGGCGAGGAGGACGTTCTCGGGTTTGACGTCACGATGCACCAAGCCCGCTGCGTGTGCGGCCGCCAATGCGGTCAGCACCGGGTCTATGAGCGTCAGCGCCCGCAGGGGGGAGACCGGAGACTCCGAACGAATCAGGTCGCGAAGGGTGCGTCCGGGGACATACTCCATGACCAGGAACAGGGTGCCGTTGTCGTCGCCTTGATCGAACACCGCGACCACGTTGTGGTGGGCCAGCCGAGCCGCCGATCTGGCCTCGCGCTTGAACCGCTTGGCGAACTCCTCGTCGTCGCCCATGCCCGGATGCATGATCTTGACCGCGACGGTGCGCTCCAGTCGGGTGTCTCGGGCCTCGTAGACGGTGGCCATGCCGCCACGGGCGATGCGGCGCTCGATGAGGTACCTGCCGTCGAGCAGACGACCGATGAAGGGGTCGCTACCCCGATCGGCGGGCGGTTGCTCCACGTGTCGACCTCCGGGCCGTATCGACCATGGCCATGTGGGGAAGGACATGGCGCGAGCGCGAGTTTACGGCGTCGGGCTCGATCGGCGCGGGAGGCGAGCCGCGGTCGAGCCCGAAGTCGGCGTACGGCACAGTTAGGTCTGTGAGCGAGCAACACCACGATCTGGGTACCTTGATCGGCGACTGGCTCGACTGGGCAACCGCGGCGGCCCAGCTCGGCGTCACTGTCAGCAAGGTCAGGCAATGGATCCGCGAGGGCCAGTTGGCCGCTGTCGTGCCGGCACCGGGTGCGGGTCAGCAGGTTCCGGCGCTGCTGATCGACGACGGAGTCGTGGTCAAGGGCGTGCCCGGCGTGCTCACCGTCCTTCACGATGGCGGGTACGACGACGCGGCCGCGCTGGCCTGGTTGTTCACCGATGATCCGAGCCTTCCCGGTCGGCCGATCGACGCGCTGCGCGAGAACCGTGGCACCGAGGTCAAGCGTCGCGCGCAGGCGATGGCCTTCTGACATGTCGACACGCACCAAGTCGTGGCTGACCTTGGCATTGGCGGCCGCCCTCCTGGTGGTCTTGGCCTGGCAGCAAGGTCTGATCGGGGGCACCGGTGGGAGCGGTTCGACCACCGTGGGCACCATCTCCGAGTCGTCGTTGCCCGCCCAAGCCAAGGCGACACTGGCGTTGATCGATCGGGGTGGCCCGTTCAGATACAGCCAAGACGGCGCGGTGTTCCAGAACGCCGAGGGACTGCTGCCGCGCCAGCCTCGTGGCTACTACCACGAATACACCGTCGAAACCCCTGGCTCATCGGACCGCGGCGCACGCAGAATCGTCACAGGCGGCCCGGGGGAGTACTACTGGACCCAGGACCACTATCGATCGTTCATGAAGATCAGGAGGAAGTAATGAGTGGACTCGCGGCGATCTTGGCCAGCCACAAGGAACCCGGCGTCTTCCAGTGGCATAGCGCGGCCAGTCCCGAGGATGTCCGCCACACCGTCGAGCATGCCGGCTGGCAGTTCGGGTACGTCGACGGCTGGACCCACCAGGACAAGGGCGCGCTGCTGGACGCCTTCGCCGAGACCTTCGACTTCCCCGAGCATTTCGGACACAACTTCGACGCGCTCCTGGACTCCCTGCGCGACCTCTCCGAACCCACCGTGGTCCTGTGGGACGGGTGGGGTCCGCTGGCGAGAGAGGACGCTCAGGCCTTCGGGGTGGCGATCGACGTGCTCAACCAGCGGGCGACCGAGGATCCCAGTTTCCCGTTCGCGGTGCTGATGCGCGGGGACGGCCCGCAGGTCGACGTCGCCTCGTTGGACTAGGGACCTCGGTTCAGACCACGCGTTGGGTGGCCGCATCGGCCAGTCGGCGCAGGTGGGTGCGCGCGGTCTCGTCGATGTCGGCGGCCGCCAGCGCCGCCAGGGCCCGATCGGTCAGCGCCGCAATCGCCTCCTCGACTTGGGCGTGTGCCCCGCACCCATCGATGAGGTCGCGCATGCCGAGCACGTCGCGCTCACCCAGATCGGTGCCCAGTGACCGGTCGAGGTAGGCGGCATCGGCAGGGCCGAGGGCGTCGAGGGCCAACGCGACCAGCACGGTGCGCTTGCCTTCGCGAAGGTCGTCACCGGCGGGTTTGCCGGTCAGGGCCGGGTCACCGAACACCCCGAGCAGGTCATCGCGCAGTTGGAAAGCCTCGCCCAGCGGGAGCCCGAACCTCGTGAGTTGGTCCAACGTCTCGGATCCGGCGCCGGCCAACGCGGCACCGATGTGCAAGGGCCGCTCGATGGAGTATTTCGCGGACTTGTAGCGCAGCACGTTCATCGCCACGTCGACATCGCTGGCCCCGCGTGCCTGGGCCGAGACGTCGAGGAACTGCCCGGTGATCACCTCCGAGCGGGTCAGGTCGAAGAACCGCAACGCCTGGCCGACGGTTTCGGTGGGCAAGCCGCAGGTCCGCAACATCTCGTCGGACCAGGCCAGCAGCAGATCGCCGAGAAGGATCGCAGCGGCCGCGCCGTACTGCTGCGCCGAGCCGGTCCAGGCCTGGTCGGCGTGGAGGTCGGCGTACTCGCGGTGGGTGGCCGGCTTGCCTCGGCGTACGTCCGAGGCGTCCATGTAGTCGTCGTGGACAAGGGCACTGGCGTGCAGGAGTTCGAGGGAGCCGCAGGCCCTGATCAGCGCCTCGGGGTCGGTGGGCGCGGCGACCGCGTGGTAGCCCCACCAGCAGAAGGCCGCGCGTAGACGTTTGCCCCCGGCCATGCTCGATCGGGCGCTGGCGACCAGTCGCAAGGCATCGGGTCCGAGCGCGGAGAGCCAGGCACTGCGTTCGTCGACGAAGCCGACCAGGGCCCCCTCGACCGACTTACGGAACAGAGATTCATCCCACACTGTGTCGGTCCTGGCCACCTCGGCAGCCTAGCGGGCCTATTCTCGCCGCGTGGCCCTGCCAGATACCCATCTCGTCTCCCGGCTGCAGGCCGGGGAGCGGTCCTATAGTTTCGAGTTCTTCCCGCCCAAGGACCCTGAGGGTGAAGAGGTCCTGTGGCGTTCCATCCGTGAGTTGGAGCCGCTCGGACCGACCTTCGTGTCGGTCACGTATGGCGCCGGCGGAACCACCCGTGACCGCACCATCGAGATCACCCACCGCATCGTGGCCGAGACCGCGATGACCCCGGTGGCCCACCTGACGTGTGTGGGGCACACCAAGACCGAACTCCGCCAGATCCTGGCGTCCCTGCAACAAGCCGGGGTACACCACGTGTTGGCCCTGCGTGGGGACCCGCCGACGGGGCCGGGCACACCCTGGGAACCGACCCCAGGTGGGGTCGATCATGCCGACGAACTGGTCGCGCTGGCTCGAGAGGAGGGCGACTTCGTCATCGGCGTGGCCGCTTTCCCCGAAGGACACCGCGACGCCCCGTCGTTGGAGCAGGACGCGGCCGTCTTGAAGCAGAAGATGGATGCCGGCGCCACATTCGCGGTGACCGAGATGGTGCTGCGGGCCGGCGACTATGAGGCCCTGGTCGCGCGCGCCGCAGCTGTGGGAGTGGACTTCCCGATCGTGCCGGGGATCATGCCGATCCTCAACTACGCCTCGATGCGGCGCATGGTGGAGTTCAGCGGTCGGGAGTTCCCCGACGAGGTGCACGACCGCATCGAGCCGCTGCGCGGTGACCCGGAGGCACTGCGGGCCGAGGGGATCGCCATCGCCACCCAGTTGTGCCGCGACCTCTTGGCCGCGGGGGCACCGGGACTGCACTTCTACACCCTCAACAGGTCGAAGGCGACGCGCGAGATCTTCGCGGCACTGGCCGATCAGGCCTGACCCAGGGCCCTGGCCTCGATCTCCTCGCTGGTCGGCAGCGCGGGGTCCTCGACATGGGGTGAACCCGTGCGCGGGGCCACCCAGTAGCCGAGCACCGCGATCGCAACACCGGCGAGGCCGGCGGCCAGGAAGCCGGCCGTCCAGCCGCCGCCGTCGAGAGCGATGCCCACCAGCGGGGCGCTGATGGCCGAGGAGCTGGTGATCGCGGAGGCATGCCAGCCCATGGCCTCGCCTCGGACCGCGACCGGGACCTCGCGGGTCAGGGCGTCGATGGCCGCAGTCATTGTGGGGGCGCAGAAGGCGCCGCAGAGGAACAGCAGGACCGCGAACGCGATCACTCCGGGCGCTGCAGCCACCAGGGCGGTGGTGGCCCCCAGCAGCCCGAGTAACACCATGAGTGGCGGGTGCCGGGTGAGGGCGCCGTACACCACTCCGCCAACCGCCGAGCCGAGTCCCCAGATGGCCAGCATGACGCCGATGAGGGCCGCCTTGTCCAGCGACCTCAGTGCGGCCACGATCGACAGGTCGGTGCCGGTCAGCACCAAGACAGCCGCCCCGGAGGCGGCCAGGATCGCCAGCACCGGCGCGGTCAACCATGACCTGATCGGGTGATGCTGATCGCGCGTGGACTCGTCTTGTCCCATGGGCGGGTTGAGGATCCACAGCGCCAGGCAGCCCAGTGTGCTGGCCAGTTCGGCGGCCAGCAGGGCCAGTTGTGTGCCCCACGCGTGGGCCATGAGTACGCCGAGTAGTGGGCCGATCATGAACGAGGCCTCGACGAAGACCGCATCGAGGACCAACGTGCTCTTGCGTTCCTCCTCCGGCACCTGGCTGATCAACACCTGGCGCAGGATCGAGAACGTGGGCATCACGAACATCCCGGCCAAGAACACCACCGGGATGAGCATCCAGTAGCCCACCCACGGCGCCACCGACCAGCAGGCGGTGAGAACGACGATGTTGATCCAGGTGCTGCGTCGCAATCCGAGTTGGTCGAGTCGGCGACCACGCCACGGGCCGCTGATCGCGGTGGCGATCGTCGCGGCCGCGATGACGAGTCCGGCGTCGGCGTAGGAGCGGTTCAGGTGGCCGACCACGTGGAGGGTGAGCACCACCGAGCCGGCCCACATGGGGATGCGCACCAGCACTCCGAAGATCAAGGCCCGTCGGATTGCCGGAACCGCCAGCACGCTGCGGTAGTTGGAGAGGGCCACCGGTCGACCCAAGCACACGCGGGCCCCGAAATCGACTCGATATCGCGGGTCAGGAGGGCCCGAGTACGTGCGCCACCAGTGCCGCCGATAAGCCCACCAGATGCAACCCCGCTCCGGGGGTGGTGTGTGCGCCTGCGCATAGGGCGCCCTTGATGGGGGTCAGCGTCCCCAGGCGACGGCGAAGGGTCGCGGGCCCGTCCCAGGCGGCCCCCCACGGACTCCCGCCCCATGCCGTGACCTGTGCCTGGGGTGATCGGTCGACACGCACCCGCACATGGGGTTGCAGATCCAATCCGCGGTCGGCGAGCGTCCGGAGTACGTCGACCGGTCGACCGCCCTTCCGGGTGGAGCTGCGCCAACTCAGGGTGATGGCGAGTTGGCCCCCAGGCGCGCTCCCCGCGGTTCGGATCACGATCTGCGGGTCGCCGTGCCACACGGTCTCGATCGGCAGCGCCAGACCCGGGTCGGAGAGGCCTAGATGAGTGAGGTTCGGTGGGGTCACTGCCTTGGTCTTGCGCACGAAACGGGCCAGGTGGGGAAGCCGGCGGGGATCGATCGTCACCACCACGGCATCAGCGAGGGTCACCGCTGCGGCCGTGACCACACCCACGCAGGTGCCCTGCTGCACCGCCAGGTCGGTGACCTCGACACCAGTCACCACCTCGACTCCTCGCGTCGCCAGTCGCTGGGTCAGTGAGTCCGCCAGCCGCGCCATCCCGCCCTGCTCGACCGGGACCGTCCAGGTATCGAAGGTCTGGCGCAGGTAGTGCTGCAGACCCCACCAGGCGGGGGTCCGCTCGGGTCGGTGGCCCTCACGGATGCTCTCCCCGACCGCGAGTTCGCGCAGATGGGGGTCATGGAGGCGGCGGGCAGCGCCGCTCAGACTGGCCCGCGAACCGAGCAGGGCCTGGGTGGCACTCGAGGCGGTCCGAGGGTCGTAGGGGCGTTCGAACCAGTCGCGTCGCATGCTCGCCCAGACGTCGGCGTACTCCCCGACCCAGGTCAGCCACTGGTCGCCGACCCCTGTCCCCAGTGCCTCATCGATCGCCCGGCGCTGCTCGGCACGGCTCCCGCCGGGAAGATCCAGGACGGTGCCGTCGCTGAAGTGGTGACGCTGCGGGCCGGCGGGCACGAGATCGAACTCCCGCTCCACCTTGCGGCCCGACTTCACATAAAGGTCGCGGATGACCGCCGGGAGGAGGGTGTGCGTCGGGCCGCTCTGCCAGAGGTATCCCTCGTGCTCGACCGTGCCCAGTGCGCCCCCGATCCGGTCTCCGGCCTCGACCAGGGTGACGTCGTGGCCGAGTTTGGCCAGGCGTACGGCGCTGGCACAACCACCGAACCCTCCACCCACGACGATGATGCGTGCCATGAGTGGAGGGTAGGTGTCGGTGTCAGAGAGAGGTCAGACGGATGCGCGTGGCTCGAGGCGCTTCCACTTGCGCCAGCCTTGACGCACGCGACGCAGGATCAAGAACAGCAGGATCAGGCCGACGACGAGCAAGGTGCCGGTGACGCCCAACGCGATCCACGGGTGGTTGAGCGCGAGGGCCATGACCCCCGCGACGGTGATGTCTTCGCCGATGCTGGCCCCGATGTTGGTGAAGGGCTCAGGAGAGGTGTTGAGCGCCAACCGGCTCCCGGACTTGACCGAGTGGCTGGCCAGAGCGGTCACACCGCCCAGGGCGGCGTAGGCCACCTGCTGACCGGTGGCGTGGTCCTGGGCGAAGAGCGCGGCGATGACTGCCGCGACCGTGGGCCGCAGGACGGTGGAGATCGCGTCCCAGGTCGAGTCGAGGTAGGGGATCTTGTCGACCACGAACTCCAGGGCATAGAGCGCGCCCGCGGCGATCAAGACGTCGGTGCGTCCGAGTTGGTCGGGGATCTGGGAGAAGTGGCCGAATCGTTCGGCCAGTCCGAGCACCAAGACGACCAGGTAGGCGTTGACGCCACTGGCCCAGCTGCTCGAGAACACCATGGGGAGCACGGAGGTCACGGGGTCATCCTAAGAGCGAGTAGTGATGTGACAGTCGGGACAACATTGAGACTTTTCCGCACATTCCGTGCGTTGGGGTGAGCCTAGTCAGCAGTCCGGCCCAGAGCGGTGACCCGCGCAAGAGCGTCGGCATCGCGGGCGATGACGGTGGTGTCGTCATCGGCGGTCACGATGGGTCGTTGGATCACCTCGGGGTGAGCCGCCAGGAGGTCGAGCCAGGCCGCGCGGTTGTCGGCGTCCCTGGGTGGCAGCGCGATCCCTAGGTCGGCGCTCTCACGCTCCCGTGCGATGTCCCACGGCTCGAGGCCGAGTCGGGCCACGACCTGTTCCAGTTCGTCCCGGCTGGGTGGTACGTCGAGGTATCTGCGCACCGTGTAGTCCAGCCCGGCCTCATCGAGGGCCGAGAGTGCCGTTTGGCACTTGCTGCATTCGGGGTTGATCCAGATCTCCATCTAGTTGACCTCGATCTCACTCGCGCCGGTCATGGCCAGCAGTTCGGCGTACGTCATCGAGAAGACGGCGGCGGGATGACCGGCGGCTGCCCAGATCTGGGGGTAGGTGTTGAGGGTCGGGTCGACGAAGGTCGTGACCGGGGCCGGATGGGCGATCGGGGAGACCCCGCCGATGACCTGCCCGGTGTGCTGGCGGACGAAGTCGGGGGTGGCTCGCGTCAGGGCAGGCAGTCCTTGCTCGGCGGCGACCTTGGCGGTGTCGACCCGGTGTGCTCCCGAGGTCAGGATCAGGACCGGGGTGCCGCCGGCGTCGAAGAGCAGGCTGTTGGCGATCGCGCCGACCTCACAATCGAGCGCCTCCGCCGCCAGCGCCGCGGTGTGCACGCTTTCGGGGAGCACCACGATGCGCTCGTCGGCTCCGGGTCGGGGGTCGGGACCGAGGGCTTCGAGGGCACGGTGCAGGTGGGCTCGAAACTCGGTGATGGCCCGGTGTTCGCGGCTGCTCATGCCTCGAAGGCTAGCGAGCCTCGGATGGGTGTCCTCGAGATGGGCCGAGGGTTGACTGATCGGCCGAAGGGGGGTGTACTTGCCTTGTTCGAACATGTGTTCGAACAAGGGTTTCCATCAGTGAGGCAACTCGGGTCGAGGGATCAAGTCGCACACCAGGCCGAAGGAGTAGGCAATGCGTAGGTACAACGATCCGATCGACGTGTTCCACGGTCAGGTGGCCAGCGCTCAGGGGCTGGTCGAAGGCCCGACTCAATTCATGTGGCGCGACCGGCTCTGGCAGGTCCGCGAGTTCGTGGCCCACTGGGTCGAGACCGGGGCCTGGTGGCGGACCACCGATGCCGACCTGCTCAGCGAGCAGGAGACCTGGCGGGTGGTGGCGCGACGCTCCTCCAACACCGGAGTCTTCGACCTGCGGTTGGACTGGTCCGACGGCAGTTGGCGACTCATCGGCTGCGTGGACTAGGTGGTGACGGTGATGAGCGCCGACATTGATCAGGTCCACATTGATCAGGTCCAGTCTGATCGGGGCCAGTCGTATCACCGACCGGCCTTCCTCCCGGCGGCGACCCACTCCTATCTCGACCGGGCCGCACAGTGCCTGACCGAGGCCGTTGAGTGCCTCGACGTACCTCAGCGTTATGCGCTGGCCCACGTCAGCGCGCTGCGGGCAACGGCGGCCTTGCTGGCCGCACGGGCCACCCCGACTCCGCCCCGCCGCCGCCGTCAACCCACGGCTTGGCAACTGTTGGCCCAGGTGGCCCCGGAGTTCTCCGAGTGGGCGACCTTCTTCGCCGCCGGGGCTAGCAAACGCGCCGCCGCCGAGGCTGGGTCTCGTCGGGCCGTGACCGGGCGGGAGGCCGATGACCTGATCCGTGATGCCCAACGCTTCCTGGCTCTGGTGGAGGAGTCGCTGGGAGTCTGCGCGCTGAGGCCGGGAGTCAGCCCGGCCCGGACGGCGTGAGTGATCGGTTCGTCCATCTCAAGGTGGCCTCCGGCTACTCCATGCAGTACGCCGCCAGCCATCCCCATGTCCTGGCAGAGCACGCTGCCGAACTCGAGATGGACGCCCTAGCGCTCACCGATCGCAACGGGGTCTATGGGTCGGTTCGGTTTGCCAAGGCCTGTGCCCGAGTCGGGATCCGGCCGATCCTCGGGGTCGACCTGGCCTGGACCGAGCATGCCGCCGTTGTCGATCCCGCCGGCTCGGTGCGTCGACGCGGACCGGCCCGGGGAGGGGCATTTCGCGACCAACGGTTGCCTCGGGTCACCTATCTCGCCTCCGGGCGCAGTGGGTGGGCAGCGCTGTGCCGCCTCGTCTCCGCGGTCCACCAGCACGGCCGGGTGGCCCAACAAGGCGACCCGGTCGTCACCCTCGACATGGTGGCCGCCCACTTGGCCGACGGTGCTGACCCTGCCGATGTGATCGTGATGCTCGGCCCCGATTCGCCGGTCGGGCGGGCTCTGGCGGGGCGGCGGACCGACCTGGCCCGTGCCCACGTGCGCTGCTGGACCGATCTGCTGCCTCGGGAGAACGTCGTGATCGAGGTGGTCTCCCATCGACTGCCCGGCCATGGGCCCGGGACCAGCAGCCACGCGGCCCGCATGGTGAGGCTGGCCTGGGAGTTACGGCTTCCGGTGGTCCTCACCAATGCGGTGAGGTACTCCGAACGCATCGATGCTCCGGTCGTCGACATCCTCGATGCGGCCCGCCGACTGGTGCCGATGGATCTTCGGCATCTCGACCGCCGAAACGCCGAGGGCTACCTCAAGTCCGGCAAGCAGATGCGCCAGATCGCGGAGGAGATCTGTGCGCTGGCCGGTCGCCCCGACGATCGGGCCGCGGCCGAACTTCTCGGCAGCACTCGCAAGATCGCCGACCGGTGTGCCCTCGATCCGCGCGCCGACCTGGGCTTGGGAGAGATCCACTTCCCGGTGCTCACCGACGAAGCCGATGCCGATGCCCTCTTGCGGGCCAGATGTGAGGCCAAGGTCGCCGACCGCTACGGCAACCAGCCGCGTCAGCGTGTCTGGAAGCGACTCGATGACGAACTCCAGGTCATCGCCGGCTTGGGTTATGCCTCGTACTTCTTGACCGTGGGAGAGGTCACCGACCTGATCCGCACGCTCGGGATCAGGTCGGCGGCCCGCGGGTCGGGCGCCGGCAGCCTGGTCAACTATCTGCTCGGGGTCTCCGGCGTCGACCCGATCCGACACGGGCTACTCATGGAGCGGTTCCTCTCCCCGCTGCGCCAGTCGCTGCCCGATATCGACGTGGACGTGGAGTCGGCTCGCCGACTGGAGGTCTATGACGCGATCTTCGAACGCTTCGGCCCCGAGCGCACCGCCTGCGTCTCGATGATGGAGACCTATCGGGTGCGTCACGCCATCCGTGATGTCGGAGGCGCGCTCGGCATGCCCTTGGGGGAGATCGACACCATCGCCAAGGCCTTCCCCCACATCCGTGCTCGCGATGCTCGACTGGCGATGCGAGACCTCCCGGAGTTGCGTGGGTCGGGCCTGGACGCCGATCAGTTCCAGCGCTTCTTCGGCCTGGTGGAACGACTCGACGGGCTGCCTCGACATATCGCCATGCACCCGTGCGGGGTGATCCTCTCCGACCACACACTGCTGGACCGTTCTCCGGTGGAAGCCAGTTCCATGGGCTACCCGATGAGCCAGTTCGACAAGGACGACGTGGAGGATCTCGGGCTGCTCAAACTCGATGTTCTCGGCATCCGGATGCAGTCGGCGATGGCGCATGCGGTGGCCGAGATCCGGCGTACCGACGCGGTGGAGTTGGACCTCGACGACCAACGCCAGGTCCCCTTCGACGACCCCGACACCTACGCGATGATCTCCTCGGCCAAGACGCTGGGGGTCTTCCAGATCGAGTCCCCGGGGCAACGTGAACTGGTCGGCAAGTCCGGGATCGACGACTTCGCCGACATCATCGCCGACATCTCGCTGTTTCGGCCCGGGCCGGTCAAGAGCGACATGATCACGCCCTATCTCGAAGCCAAACAGGGCTGGAAGATGCCCAGTTACCTCCACGAGGACCTGCGCCCGATCCTCAGCCAGACCCGTGGGGTGGTGGTCTATCACGAGCAGGTGATCGAGATCATCGCCCAGTTCACCGGATGCTCATTCGCCGAGGCGGACGAGGCCCGCCGTGCGATGGGGGACACCGAGGGGATGGCCCAGACCCGCACCTGGTTCTTCCCCCGTGCCCTCGGCCGGGGCTACCAACGACGCCTGGTCGAGCGGATCTGGGCAGTGATCGAGTCTTTCGCCTCCTTCGGGTTCTGCAAGGCCCACGCCGCCGCCTTCGCGCTGCCGACCTTCCAGTCGGCCTGGCTCAAGACCCACTGGCCGGCCCACTTCCTGTCCGGGGTGCTCACCCACGACCCGGGGATGTATCCCAAGCGACTGATCCTCGACGATGCCCGACAACACGGCATCGCGGTGCTCGGTCTCGACGTCAACCACTCCGGCAAGGCGTACGCCGTGGAGCGACTCGACGACCGGTGGGGGATCCGGTTGTCCTTGAGTGAGGTCAAGTCGATCACCGAGGAGGAGGTCGACCGGATCGTGGCCAGTCGCCCGTTCTGCTCGCTGAGCGACCTCTGGCGGCGCGCCGGCGTCTCGCGCCCCACCGCCGAGCGGCTGGTCCTGGCCGGGGGGTTCGACTCGATCTATGAACTCGGTGACGCGATGCCGCGTTGGGGGCGGGTGACCCGACGTGACCTGCTGTTGCAGGTCGCCGACCTCGATCGCTACACCAGGGCCATCACGCGGTCGGTCTCGAGCGCGGACTCGGTCCAGTTGACCCTCGATCTGGGTGATGCCCCCTCCGACGGGGAGCGCTCAGGGCTGCCGGAGATGACTCCCGAGGACCGGGTCCGGGCCGAACTCGACGTCTTGGGCCTCGACGCCAGCACACACGTGCTGACCACACACCAGCATTTCCTGGACCGCCTGGGTGTGGTGCGCTCGGCCCAGTTGCTCGACCAGAGCCCGCGGGCGGAGATCTTGGTGGCCGGGGTCAAGGTCGCGACCCAGACTCCGCCGGTCAAGTCGGGTCGTCGGGTGATCTTTGCGACCCTCGATGACGCCACCGGCCCTGTCGATGCCACCTTCTTCGCCGATGTCCAAGACCCCTATGCCAGCACCGTGTTCGGATCGTGGTTGCTGGTGGTGCGAGGGGTGGTCCGACGCACCGGACGCAGGGGAGTGTCCCTTCGCGCTACCGGAGCCTGGGATCTCGGGCAACTGCGGGCTCTGGCCGAGCGTGACGGGATCGAGGCGGCGTTGTCCTATCTCGACTCCAGTCGGGCGACGCCGCCCCAGGGATCGGTCGAGCGGGTGCTGGTGCACACCAGTGGGTTCCGGATGTCGCCGTACGCCGACATCCGACCGGCCGGCCAATCACCGGGCGTGGTCAGTGCAGATGTGGCCCGCAAACTGTGGCACCGAAGCCCTGGGAGTGTGGGATGAGTGGCTCAGCGGGTGCCGAGGACGTGAATCTGGGTGGCCAGGGTGAGGTACTCCGGCCAGGTGGACACGGTGCGCTCCAGGTCCAGCAGCGCTGCCGAGGCGCCCGACTCCACGTCGAGCAGCGAGCCGGGAACCAGGTCGGTGAAGACCCGCACACCGTGGAAGGTGTAGTCGCTGAGGTGCGGGCCCACCAGAGCGCTCAGCTCGTCCATCGTGAACCGGTGCTCGGCTCCTTCGTCCTGGCCGTTCAGCACCGCTGCGGCCTGCCCGAAGTGTCCGGCCATGGCCCGGGCGATCACTGCGGCGTGGCGCTGGGACACCAGCAGGCTCAAGAGACCGCCGGGGGCCAGGGCCTGGGCAAGAGTGGCCATTCCCGCCTCGCGGTCCGGCACGATCCCCAGCACACCGTGACACAACACGACGTCACAACCGGCCGGGCCGACCAGCGTGAGCAGGTCGTCGAGGTCTCCCTGCTCGGCGCGGATCCGGTCGTCGACCTCGCTTTCTCGGGCTCGGCGCCCGAGGGCGGCCAAGGCGTCAGGGCTGGGATCGATGACGGTCACGTGGTGTCCGAGTTCGGCCAACCGCACGGCCAAGCCACCGGTGCCCCCGCCTACATCGACCACACGGGCGGCCAGATGACCGGCCAACGCCTGTTGCACGGTCTCCCACACGACTGCAGTGCGCACCGGCGTACGACGTTCCATGGGGCCACCCTATGACCATCCTGCACGTCGATATGGATGCCTTCTACGCGTCGGTGATGACCAGGGACGATCCCGGTCTGCAACAGGTGCCCGTGGTCGTCGGTGGCGGCCACCGGGGAGTGGTGCTTTCAGCGAACTATCTGGCTCGTGAGTTCGGTGTCCGCTCGGCCATGCCGATGACGCGGGCTCGACGGATGTGTCCGGAGGCGGTGATCGTCCACCCCGACTACGACCTGTTCGAGTCGGT
Organism: uncultured Marmoricola sp.; assembly: GCA_937868075.1. Taxonomy (GTDB): domain Bacteria; phylum Actinomycetota; class Actinomycetes; order Propionibacteriales; family Nocardioidaceae; genus Marmoricola. The sequence continues at coordinate 50,731 of CALMLL010000129.1, forward strand.
GTCGCAGTCGGTGATGCAGGTCTTCGCCCGCGTCACCGCCAATGTTTCGCCGCTCTCGATGGATGAGGCCTTCTTGGATCTTCGCGGGGTGCACGGCGACCCTGTCGACATCGCCGAGCAACTGCGGGCCCGGGTGTACGACGAGCAACGCATCACCTGCTCGGTCGGGATCGCGGCGAGCGCCTCGGTGGCCAAGTTGGCCAGTCGGCGAGCCAAACCCGATGGGGTTGTCGTCGTACCTCCCGATGAGGTGACCCGCTTCTTGCACCCTCTCGACTGTGGCGAGTTGTACGGCGTGGGGGAGAAGACCCAGGAGCACCTGCATCGTCTGGGTCTGGTGACGGTGGGGGATGTGGCACACACCCCGGTCGCGGTATTGGTCCGCGCTCTCGGCCCGGCCCAGGGAGCCCACGTGCATGCGTTGGCCTGGGGCAAGGACCAACGCGGGGTCAGCGGCTATTTCGGGTACCAGCAGGCCCATGGGGCAGCCCCCGAACGCAGCATGGGTGCCGATGAGACCTTTGGGCGTGACACCGACGATCCCGAGGTGATCGCTCGGGAGCTGCTTCGGCTCTCGGCCAAGGTGGCTGGCCGCATGCGCCGGGCGAGTGTGGCTGGTCGCACGGTCAGCATCCGGGTGCGTTTCGCCGACTTCACCACCATCACACGTGCTCGCACCTTGCCTGAAGCCACCGATGTCACCAGCGAGATCTATGCCGCAGCGTTGGGGCTGTTCGCAGCGTTGGGGCTGCAACGGGCACGGCTGCGGTTGGTGGGAGTGCGGGTCGAGGGGTTGGTGCCTCGGGCCACGGTGCACCGGCAACTGCTCCTGGGCCAACGCGAGCATGGGTGGGCCGAGGCTGACCGGGCCGTGGACCGGGCGGTTCGGCGGTTCGGCGGTTCGGCGGTGCAGCCGGCGACCCTGCTCAACGGCCATGCCGGTCGAGGTTAGGTCTCGGTCGGGGGCCAAAACATTGCGACGGGTACCGCCCTACACCCCCCGTGCCTACACTGGTCGAAACTGCAGCCAGGGGAGGAGGGATCATGCCGCTCTCAGAAGAAGAAATGCGTTTGTTGCAGCAGATGGAGCGCGCCCTCGCCGCGGAGGATCCTTCGTTCGCCTCGGCCCTGCGCGGACCTGACGCCAACCGCGCTGCCCGGCTTCGCTTCGGTGCCGCCATCGCCGTGTTCGCCCTCGGCATCGGCGCACTCCTCGGTGGGGCTGTCCTATCCCAGACCTGGCTGGGCATCCTGGGTTTCCTGGTCATGGTCGGTTCGACCACTGTCGCACTCAGCGTGCTACGCCAACGTGCGGTCAGCCGCACCGACGACGGGGCGGCGTCGTGGGCGGTCGATGAGGCCGACGAGCACCGCTCCGGACCTCGCCGCCTCGACGACGAGATCTAGCAGGGGTACCTCGCGCCCCGAGCTCGTGGGCTCTCAGTGATGGCGTCGTCTCCTGAAGCTCAGCACTGACGCGGGCCACCACCCGTCTCTGCCGCGTCCCTCAGTGCGGGCAACGGTCTCCTCCCACGTCTGGAGGTCCTCGACGATCGCGGTCCGGACCCGAGCGGAGACCTCGACCGGGCGGTCGTAGCGCCGCTCCTCGACGAAACGCACCACGTGTCGCAGCGCATCACGTGAGGCGACATCCGGTGGTGCCACGGAGGCGACCAGATCACGCTCAACCACGCGCGGACTCCGCCCCTCTGTCCAGATCAAGCCGGCGTCGAGCGTGCTGTCACGCAGTTCGTCCCACAACCCCGCGGCCAGGGCATCGGCGTCGGTGGCGGCGAGTCGACGCCGACGACGCAGCGTGCGCACAAGTCGGGGAGCGAGTGCCAACGACAGCAGGAGTGCCGCAGCGCTCCACCACCACGGTGCCGATCCACTGCCTGTCTTGGTGGGGTCGGTGGTCCCCCGGTCGGGCAGGGGAAGCGGGGTCGGGTTCGGGGTCGGCTTGACCGTCGTACTCGGCTGGCCGGGCCCGGTGACCGGAACGCGTAGCCGGCCGCGGGTATAGGCGGGAACCTCTGCCGCGCGGCCGCTCGGCGTCGGTTCGAACCTCACCCAACCCACTCCGGCGAAGAAGAGTTCGGGCCAGGCATGCATGTCACGGGTGCTGAACACCTGGTCCCCGCCCACCACGTCGGGATGCAAGAAGCCCACGGCTACCCGAGACGGGATACGTAGCTCTCGAGCCAACGTCGCCATCGCGGTGGCGAACTGCTCGCAATAGCCGACCCGGTCGATCGTGATGAAGTTGGCAAGGGTCGCGATCCCGGTGCCCGGCGAAGCGGCGGTCGAGTAGGTGAATCCACCGTCGTCGCGGAACCACCGCTGCAACTTCACCGCTCGCTCGTAATCACTCTTCGACCCTCGGGTGACGCGCTTCGCGGTGGCCAAGAAAGCCGGCGGCAACCCGTCAGGTAACGCCGTCATACGTTCGACCATCGGCCCGGTGAGGTAGGGCGCCTGCTGGAGTTGCTCCTTCGTCGGGGTCACCCGCAGCGCATCCAAGGAGTAGCTGAACCCGGCTGCGGTGCGCTCGTCGGCCGACGTCACATCCAGCGTGCTCGGATCGACCCGCCACTGCCCGGGGATGCTGGTGATCGCCGTGGTCGGGAACGGCAAGGGCAGCCAACTGGTCTCGAACTGTCGACTGACCTCGATCCGCCACCTCGACGACGATGTGGCCACCCGTGCGGTGAGCCCTTCGGCCCCGGGAAGGCGACTCGACAGTGCGTTGTCCTCCGACAGCGAGCGTGACGAGGGCTTCCACACGCTGGCGTCGAACTGGTCGAGAACACTGAGGCGTAGGTAACTGGCATCGTCCTCGGTCTGCACCGTGACCAGGTCGATGTCAGGACCCAGCGTGAGATCCCGTTTGAGGTTCAGCATGGGGTTGGTCAACCGCGTGCCTTGCGCTGCGCCGCCGCCCTCCGAGCCCGGACCCAGGGTTGCCCTGGTCGGCACCACCTGAGGTACGACGAGTGCCACCGCGGCGCTGACGCCCACGATCGTGGCCGTGGCTCCCCACCCTCGCGCCAACCCATGTGCCGTGTCGCCGCCAGGCTGCGCAGTGGCGATCATCTCGGTGAGTGCGACCACCGCCAACCACAGCGCCGCGGCCAGCATCAGGAGCACGGCTGATCTGGGAAGGAGGTAGATGCTGGCGGCGATCGCCACGATCAGCAGCAACGGGATGCCCATCAACGCGGGTTGGTCGAACCCACACGCCAGCAGATCGAGCACGATCACCAGGGCCATCGCAGCGAGGACAAGAACCGAAAGGAACTCGGGGTAGATCGCGGGCACCGGTGTCACCTGGGTGCGCGCGGTGTCGATCCCGGTGACCAACGTGCGCCAGGATGCCGCCAGCGAAGATTCGCCCCTCTCGGCGGCAAGCGAGCCCTCAGAAATGAACCACCACGCGATCAGCGCCACCTGAACGACCGGTGCGAGCGCGGCGAACCGGGGCGCGACCGCACGGATTCCCCAGCCCACGAGCGCAACGGTGACCACCCCGACCAGCAGCAGCCTGCTGAACGCGGCGCCGTCATCGGTGAACCCTCGCCAGGTCTGCAGGGCCAGCCATGCGCATGCCGCAGTCAGCAACGCGCGCACCAGCAGCAGGCGTGCCCTGGTCATCCGACCAACCTCTGCCATGCGTCGGCCATTGAAGTGCCGGGTGCCCACATCGAGGTGCGCCAGCCCTGTTTGGTCAGCCAGTCTCCATCGGCCCCGTCGCCCACCAGGATCGCGAGGCGACGATGGTCACGGGAGGAGTTGATGCCCGACCACGGCGGCGGCGCGCTTTGGGTGGGACCGGTGATCGCAACCACGACGCTGCCGGTCGCGGCGTCGAGATCCTGCTCCCATCGCGGTGTGTTCACCAGCGGCAGGACGGCCAGTTCTGACAACAGCGGCCAGAGGTCCTGCCGCCTCCCCGAACCTTCCGCGGACACCACACCGGTCGCGGTGGCCAGTTGCACGTGGTAGCCCACGCCAACCAGGTGCGCGAGCACCGAGGCGGCTGCATCCACAGCGGATTCGAAGGCGGCCGTGGCGTCGGCTCGCGTATCTCGTGTGTCGAAGACCGATTGTCGGTTGTCGATGATCACCGTCGCCGAACTCTGGGTGGGCTGTTCTTCGCGGCGCACCATGAGGTCACCCATGCGAGCGGTGGTCGGCCAATGGACACGGCGCAGGTCGTCGCCGCGGCGGTACTCGCGGATGGAGGCGTCGGAGACGTCTCCGGCGGCGTACGAACGGGCGGTTTCGCCGCCGGCCCCGTAGCGGCCGCCGTCGAGGGCCAGGTCGGGAAGTGGGGTGATTGCCGGGGTGACGATGAAGGGTGTGGAGCCACTGACGGTTTCGGTGGACTCGACCAGTCCCAGTGGATCGCTGAGCCGTAGGTTCAGCGGACCCAGGTCGTAGCGCCCTCGCCGCTGTGGCGAGATGGGGTAGTCGAGCCGGCGTTGCTCGCCCTTTCCCAGCGGTGGGATCTGGAATCGCGGTCGCTCTCCCAAGGCGTAGGGGATCCGGTCCTCCGCGGTCACCAAGGCGCTGGCGCGCTCGCTGTTGGTCAGCGTCAGCGTGACCGTGGCCCGCTCCTGGGCGGCCACGCTGGGCGGGGTGACCTGTCGTTCGACGCTGATCTGGTGGCGCCGACGTGACACATAGAGGAGTCCGAGCGCAGGAACCAGGCAGACCAGAAGCCCGACGCGCACCAGATCGCGTTCGACCAGGAGGAAGCCTGCGCCCACCGAGGTCAGCCCGGCCGCCAGGAACGACAACCCCCTGACGGTGAGGCTGCGTTCGATTACCCGCTTGGCCATCGTGGTGGGACTAGTTGGCGTCGACGGGGACGCGGGCCACCAGGTCGGCCAGGATCGACGCGCTGGTGCGCCCCGCGCTGGTCGCCTCGATCGTCGGGATCAATCGGTGGGTCAACACCGCGGGCGCCAGGGCGGTCAGGTCGTCGGGGATGACATACGCGCGGCCCTCGAGAGCGGCTGCGGCTTTGGAGGCGCGGATCAGATGCAGGGTGGCTCGAGGTGAAGCACCGAGTTTGAGGTCGCGCGATTGCCGGGTCGCGGTGGACAGCGCCACCGCGTATCGGCGTACGGCGTCGGAGACGTGCACCGACGAGGTGAGCGACACCAGCGAACGGATCTGTTCGGCGTCGCAGACCGGTTGCAACGCTTCGAGCGGGTTGGTCGTGGTGTGGGTGTCGAGCATCGCGAGTTCGGCGCTGGCGACCGGATAGCCCATGGCCGATCGGGCCATGAAGCGGTCCAGTTGTGCCTCGGGGAGCGCGTAGAGCCCTTCCATGCTCACCGGGTTCTGGGTCGCGACCACGAGGAACGGCTTCTCGAGGTGATAGGTGACCCCGTCGACGGTGACCTGCTGTTCCTCCATGCACTCCAACATGGCCGACTGCGTCTTGGGGGAGGCTCGGTTGATCTCATCGCCAATCACGACGTTGGCGAAGACCCCTCCGGGGCGGAACTCGAACTTGCGCGTCTCCATGTTGTAGATCGAGACGCCGGTGACGTCGGCCGGCAAGAGGTCGGGGGTGAACTGGATCCGTCGCACGGTGCAGGCCATCGACTTGGCCAGCGCCTTGCTCAGCATCGTCTTACCGACGCCGGGAACGTCCTCGAGCAGCAGGTGCCCTTCGGCGAGCAGCACGGTGATGGCCAGACGGACCACATCGGACTTGCCTTCGATCACCTTCTCGATGCCTGCCTGCATGCGGCCGGTGATCTCGACCAGGGGTGCCAGATCAAGCCCTGCTCCGGAGTCACCACCCATCGGCCCGGTGCCTCCACTGCCCATTGGAGCCTCGCCCCCTGATCCCCGCATCGCGTTCATCTGCCCCATCTTCCCCCACCGGTGGTGGATACGTCGCCTGGCAGCTTTCCGAGGGCCGAATCAGGCGGGGGAGTGGCGTGGGACTCGGGGGAGCCACACGGTGTGAAGTGGTTGACGAGGGGGTGAAATGGGTTACAGTGGGGCGAAATGGAGGAGGTGTGCAGTGCTTGAGCGGGTCTTTGTGGGCAACTCCAGCCACAAGCTCGATGACAAGGCACGGCTCTTCCTCCCCGCGAAGTTCCGCGAAGGGTTGACGGAGGAAGTCGTGATCGCGCCGAGCCAGGAGCACTGCCTCGCGGTGTGGTCCATGCCCGGCTTCGCGAAGTACTGCGAGTCGTTGCTGAACGAATCCCCGACCGACCGCAAGGTCCGTGACTTTGTCCGGTTCCTCAGCCACAACTCGGCCTTGGAGTCGGTCGACAAGCAGGGGCGGGTGGGTCTGAAGCCGGCGTTGCGCGAGTGGGCCGGGCTCGACCGCGAAGTCCTGATCACCGGCGCCATCAATCACGCCGAGATCTGGGAGCCGACCCGCTGGCACACGCTCAACGAAGGCAACAAGGAGCGCTTCGCGAACCTCGATGGACCGATCAGCGGAGGCATGTCGCTGCCCTACTGATCGAGGGGCCGCGCAACACACAACTTCATATCGGATTCGCAGGCTGTGGCCGCCGCCCGCTTCGCCTCCTCTGACACACCTTCCCCGGTGCCAGATGACGAAGCGGGCGCCGACCTCAACAGGCGAATCCGGAACTACGCACCACATCTACTGCAGCAGGGGGTCGAACCGATGAGCGGGATCACACCAACGCGACGAGTACGTCACGACGTACGCGACGGGTTGATGGTGATGGGCTTCTCACTCACCTCTTCGTGTGCCCTGGCGTTCGTGTTGATCTTGCTGACCCGCGCGGGGAGCTGAGTGTGAGCGCCCCCGCCCACGTCCCGGTGATGATCGATCGGGTCGTCGGATTGCTCGCCCCCGCCCTGGCGGAGCCGAGCAGCGTTCTGATCGATGCCACCTTGGGGCTCGGCGGCCATAGCGAGGCACTCCTCCAGCGCTGCCCCCAAACACGGCTGATCGGGATCGACCGCGACCGGCATGCTCTAGAACGCGCCGGCCACCGCCTCGAGGCGTACGCCGAGCGGATCACCCTCGTGCACGCGGTCTACGACGAGATCCCCGGCGTGCTGGCCGACCTCGGGCTCGCCTCGGTTCACGGGATCCTGTTCGACCTGGGTGTCTCATCGATGCAACTCGACCTAGCCGAGCGCGGGTTCGCCTACGCCGAGGACGCCCCGCTGGACATGCGGATGGACGACACCGTCGGACACACCGCCGCCGACATCCTCAACACCTACCCCGAACGTGACCTGGCCCGGGTGCTGCGCACGTGGGGTGAGGAGCGCTTCGCCCGTCAGATCGCCCGCGCCGTGGTGCGGGAGCGGGCCGCGCAACCGTTCACCACGTCGGCGCGCCTCGTGGAGTTGATCCGGAGCACGATCCCGGCGCCGGCCCGACGCACCGGAGGGCATCCGGCCAAGCGGACGTTCCAAGCGTTGCGGATCGAGGTCAACGACGAGTTGGGCGTGCTGAGGCGAGCGATCCCGGCGGCCATCGGAGCGCTTCGGGTCGGCGGACGCCTGGTGGTGATGAGTTACCAGTCGCTGGAGGACCGGATCGTCAAGCAGGACCTCGCAGCGGGCGCGGCCACCACGGCGCCGCCCGACCTGCCCGTCGTACCCGAGGACCTGCAGCCACGACTGCGCCTGCTCACCCGCGGGGCCGAGGTTGCTTCGCCCGAAGAGATCGCCAGCAACCCCAGGTCCGCGCCGGTCCGCCTGCGGGCGGTCGAACGGATCCGAGAAGAGGTGGCCGCATGAGCAGCCCAGCGGCAACGCCTCGTCGGCTCCCGCGGCCACGGTTCCCAGAGTCGGCGCGTGCGCGGGCCCGACTGCGCGCCGTGCCGGTCTCGGTCTCCACGATCCCTCGGGCCGGATTCGTAGTCCTGATCTCGATCCTCCTGATGGCCGGGGTCGTCGGGCTGCTGGCGTTCAACACCTCGATGCAGCAGGCCTCCTTCGAAGCCACGAAGCTTGACCGGCAGGCCACCGTGCTGGCTGCCCGCCAACAGGCTCTGGAACTGCAGGTCGCTGCTCTGCGCGACCCCCAGCACGTGGCGCTTGCGGCCCGTCACCTCGGCATGGTGCCCCCGCCGGCGCCCGCGTTCATCGACCTGCGCACGGGTGATCTCCTCGGAGTGGCCCTGCCCGCCCTCCCCGGTGATGCCATGCGGGTCACCCCGCTGCCTGCGGCCCGACCGAAGTCACTCACGCCTCGGGAGAAGATCGTGAAGGTCACGCTGACCAAGGCGCAGTTGCGGCGCCTCGAGCGCGACAAGCGTCGCGCGGCTCAGGATCAGGCGGCCCAGACCACCAAGCAAGGCAGCGGCGGATGAGCGCGCGGCGTACCCAGAGCCAGCGCAGCCAGTGGCGCCTGCGGGTCACGATGCTGGTGATCATCTTCATCGTCACCGTGTTCGGCACCCGCCTCATGCAACTGCAGGGCCTGGACCCTCAGGCGTATGCGGCCAAGGCGGCGGCGAGCGGTGTCGTCTCGGTCCCGCTTCCGGCGAAGCGCGGCCAGATCCTCGACCGCACCGGCAAGGCGTTGGCCGACTCCATCGACGGGCGGATGCTGATCGCCGACCCCTTGGCCACCAAGCCCTACGCCGGCGCGATCGCGGGGGTCTTGTCCAAGGAACTCGGGCTTGACTACTTCGACGTCTTGGCCAAGTTGTCCAAGCCGAACAGCCGCTACCAGTACCTCGCCCGGCGTGTGCCTTCCACCCAGGCCGACGCCGCGATCGCCGCGGTGAAGGCGACTGTGAAGGCGCTGATCCAAGATCCCAAGCGCAAGGCGATGCCCTTCGGTGGGGTCTACTCCCAGCCCGACGTGCTGCGGACCTACCCGACCAAGGACGTCGCCTCCAACATCGTGGGGTTCCTCAAGGACGACGGCACCCCGGCGGCCGGGCTCGAATTGGCCTTCAACTCTCGTTTGGCCGGGCACGACGGCGCCGAGACCTACGAAGTGGGCAGCGGCCACCGCATCCCACTCGGGGAGAACTCCACGAAGGCTCCCGTCGACGGAGAGGACCTGAGGCTCACCATCGACTCCGACCTCAACTGGTACGCCGCCCGCGTACTGCGCACCGCCGTGCAGTCCTCCGGCTCGGAGAGCGGCTCAGTGGTGGTGATGAACTCCAAGACCGGTGAAGTGCTGGCCCTGGCCGACTACCCGAGCTTCGACGGCAACAACCCGGGCAAGACCAAGGCCGCCGACCTCGGCAGCCGCGCGATCAGTGACGTCTACGAACCTGGTTCGGTGGAGAAGGTGCTCACCGTCTCTGCACTGCTGGACCAGAAACTGGTGACCCCGCGCACCAAACTCAAGGTGCCCCCGACGTTGCCGGTCCAGGATCGCGTGATCCACGACTGGTTCCCGCACGACACCATCCGCTTGACCCTGGCCGGTGTGATCGCGCGGTCCTCCAACATCGGCACCGCGATGGCTGCCTCTCAGATGCCCGCCCACCAGCTGCACGACTACCTGAGCGCTTTCGGATTGGGGCAGCGCACCAACATCGGGCTTGGTGGGGAGAGCCGCGGCATCCTGCCCGACTACCGCAGCTGGCAGCCGGTCAACGAGGCGACCATCGCCTTCGGGCAAGGCGTCTCGGTCAACGCCGTGCAGATGGCTGCCGCTGTGAACACGATCGCCAACAAGGGTGAATACGTCTCTCCGAGCCTGATCCAGGGCACCGCGACAACTGCTTCGGGGGACAAGGTCGGCACCGACACCTCCACCCGGCACCGAGTGATCAGCCCGGCCGCAGCCGACCAGATGTCGCGGATGATGGAGATGGTTCCCAACCCGGTGACCGGGACCGCCCCCAAGGCGCAGGTCACCGGCTACCGCGTCGCCGGCAAGACCGGCACGGCCCAGCGCGTGGGTGCCCACTGTGGGTGCTACGACGGCACCTTCACTGTCTCCTTCGCCGGGTTCGCGCCGGCCGACGACCCGGCCTTCACCGTCTATGTGGTCGTTCAGAATCCTCGCAACGGCGGTGGCGGTGGCTCGATCGGTGGGCCCGCGTTCTCCAAGATCATGCGCTACCTGCTGTCTCGCTACGCGGTGGCCCCGACCAACACCAAGCCCGCCCATCTGCCCATCCAGTGGTGAGTGCGCGGTGGCCGGCTCGCTCCTGCTGGGCGACAGTGGCCCGACTTCGATAGCGTCGCCGTCGTGCCCGACCTGACCCCACCTCCGTCGGTGCGACCGCGGCGACCTCCGCGTACCGCACTGCGTGAGATCGCGGGGTGGTTGGAGCTCGGGCAGGCCGACGTACCCGAGATCGAGGTGTCCGGGCTGTCGTTGAGCACCGACCGCGTGGTCCCCGGTGACCTCTATGCGGCGCTACCCGGCACCCGCACCCACGGTGCGGTGTACGCCGACAAGGCCGTGCGGGCCGGTGCGGTGGCCGTGGTGACCGACTCCGCCGGGGAGGACCTGCTCGATCTGGACGCGCCGGTGCTCGTCGTCGACCAACCCCGCCGGGTGCTCGGCATGCTGGCCGATCGGATCTATGGGCGCCCGTCGCGGCAGTTGACCCTGATCGGGGTCACCGGCACCCAGGGCAAGACCACCACGACCCGACTCCTGGAGTCGGCGCTGATGGGGGCCGGCGTGCGGGCAGCAGTGATCGGCACCGTGGGCACCCGGATCAACGGTCACGAGGTCAAGACCTCCCTGACGACCCCGGAGGCGCCCGACCTCCATGCGCTGTTTGCGGTCATGGTCGAGGAGGGGGTCTCGGTCTGTGCGATGGAGGTCTCTAGCCACGCGCTGGTGCTGGGCCGCGTCGACGGTGTGGTCTTCGACCTGGCCTGCTTCCTCAATCTGGGTCGTGACCATCTCGACTTCCATGCCGATGTCGAGGACTACTTCGCCGCGAAGGCCAGTCTCTTCACCCCGGCCCGGGCCCGACGCGCGCTGGTCAACGCCGACGACGCGTTCGGCCGGCGCCTGATCGAGGGCCACCAGATCCCCACCGCCACGTTTGCTGTCGAGGCCCCGGCGCAATGGCGGGCCGAGCAGGTCCGTCTCGATCCGACCGGGGCGGACTTCTCGGTCACCGGTCCCGGGGTGGAGGCGTCCACCCGGGTGCCGTTGGCCGGACAGTTCAACGTGTCCAATGCCCTGTGTGCGCTCGCCGCCGCGGGTGTGGTCGGCCTCGATGTCGCTCAGATCGGTGCGGCCATGGCCGGTGGGCCCGGCGTACCCGGGCGGTTGGAGAGCATCGATCGTGGGCAGGACTGGTCCGCCATCGTTGATTACGCCCACAAGCCCGACGCCGTCGAGGCCGCACTGCTGGCGCTGCGACCGGTCACCGCGGGCCGGCTGATCATCGTCGTCGGGGCCGGTGGGGATCGAGACCACGGCAAGCGCCCGATCATGGGCGAGATCGCGGCCAGATTGGCCGATCTTGTGGTGGTCACCGATGACAACCCGCGCAGCGAGGACCCGGCCACGATCCGGGCCGAGATCCTGGCCGGCACCAGAGGCGGCACCGCCGAGGTGATCGAGGTGGGCGGGCGCAGGGCGGCCATTGAGTACGCCGTCTCGGTGGCGGGCACCGGCGATACGGTCCTCGTCGCCGGCAAGGGGCATGAGACCGGCCAGGAGATCGCCGGAGTCGTGCACCCCTTCGAC
>CALMLL010000130.1 GCA_937868075.1 uncultured Marmoricola sp.
TCCTACAACTGCCTCAAGCGTGAGGGCATCCACACCGTGGGTGAGCTCATCTCGCGCTCGGAGCAGGACCTGCTCGACATCCGCAACTTCGGTGCCAAGTCGATCGACGAGGTCAAGCTGAAGCTGCACGACATGGGCCTCTCCCTCAAGGACAGCGCCCCCGGTTTCGACCCGTCGCTGATCGCGTCGTATGACGACGACGACTACGACGAGGGCGTCATCGAAGACGAGCAGTACTAAGAAGATCCAGCTACCTCGGTACCTGATACGGCCGGGGAGAAGAGAGAACTGACATGCCAACCCCCAAGAAGGGTGCCCGCCTGGGCGGTAGCCCGGCCCACCAGCGACTGATCCTGTCGAACCTGGCGACCGCCTTGTTCGAGCACGGCCGCATCACCACCACCGAAGCCAAGGCCCGGGTGCTACGTCCGGTCGCGGAGAAGCTGATCACCAAGGCCAAGAAGGCCGACCTGGGAACCACCGCCAGCCTCGCTGCGCGTCGCGACGTCTTGAAGACGATCCGCGACAAGGGCGTCGTGCACGTGCTCTTCACCGAGATCGCGCCGTCGTTCAAGGAGCGTCCGGGCGGCTACACCCGGATCACCAAGATCGGTCCCCGCAAGGGCGACAACGCCCCCATGGCGGTCATCGAACTGGTGACCGAGGCCTACTCGCCCAAGCCGTCGGTGAAGAAGTCGGCGAAGGCTGCGGCCACGGAGGCTCCCGCCGAGGTTGCCACTCTGGTCGACGCGGACGCCGCCGAGGTGGCGGCAGACGAGGTCGTGCTGGCCGACCTTCCGGCCGGTGCCCACGCGCCGCTGGAGGACGAGGCAGAGGCTCCCGAGGGCTACCCGATCAAGGGCAACAAGGACTCGATGAAGTTCCATGAGCCCGACGGCCAGTGGTACGACGCGACCGTTGCCGAGATCTGGTTCGACACGGCGGAGAACGCCGAGGCCGCTGGCTTCGTGCGCGCTGGTGGAGACGCCTGATCAATCGATCAAACGTGACGGCCCGTTCCCTCGTGGAGCGGGCCGTCGGCGTACTCGAGGCGCATACTGCTCCCTATGAGTTCACTGCTGGGTTGGTTGAAGGGCATCTTCGGGCGCGGGTCTGCTGAGGCTGAGGTCTCGGCACCGACACCCCCCACCCCGGAAGAGAAGTCCGAGGGCGGCGGGTCCTGGTAGTCCCGTCCCCGGTTGGTTGCACCGCCGCTGAAGGGCGCGGACAGTGAGAGGATTTGGCGGTGCGCATTCGGATCGACCTCGCCTACGACGGGGCTGGTTTCCACGGCTGGGCGCGCCAACCGGGTCTACGCACGGTCCAAGGGGAACTAGAGGCGGCACTGGCCACCGTGCTGCGCCTCGATGCGGTAGCCACCACCTGTGCCGGGCGCACCGATGCTGGTGTGCATGCCAGAGGTCAGGCGGCCCACGCCGACATCCCCGATGACTGCGTGGCGGACTCTGATTCGCCCGATCGCCGACCTCGTGTGGAGGGGCTGACTCGGCGACTCAACGGTGTGCTCCAACACGATGTACGCGTGCAAGGGGTTAGGGTCGCACCGGCGGGATTCGATGCACGCTTCTCCGCGTTGTGGCGCCGATACGTGTATCGCATCTGCGACGGGCCGGTTGATCCGCTGACCAGGGGGTACGTCGTGTCGTGGCCGCGGCTGCTGGACGAGTCGGCCATGAACGCAGCGGCGCTCGATCTGCTCGGTGAGCATGACTTCGCTGCCTTCTGCAAGCCGCGTGAAGGGGCGACGACGGTGCGCACCCTGCTTGACCTGTCGGTGCGACGATCGGTTTCCGGACTCTCAGCCACGGTGCGAGCCGATGCCTTCTGCCACTCCATGGTGCGCGCGTTGATGGGTTGCCTGGTCGCTGTGGGGGAGGGGCGTCGGCCCCCCGAGTGGGCAGCGCAGGTGCTGATCGGGGGGACCCGAGATCCAGCCGTCGCGGTCATGCCAGCACACGGACTGACTCTCGAAGAGGTCGGCTACCCCGCAGATGGCGAACTCGCCGCGCAGGCGCAGCGAGCCCGGGTGGTGCGCACGCTGTGAACGACGAGCACTACTTCATGGCGGACCCTGCGGTGGCCTTCCGGAGGACTCCAGTGCCGTTGTCGGTCTGGGGCCATCGATTCACCGTTGATTCCGGGTCGGGTGTCTTCGCCCAGGGCCGACTCGACATCGGCACCTCGGTGTTGCTGCGAGAGACCGATCCGCCCGGTCCGGGGCGATACTTGGATCTCGGTTGCGGGTGGGGGGTCATCGGGCTGGCCATCGCCGTCGCCCAGCCGGCGGCTGTGGTCGATGCCGTCGATGTGAACGAACGAGCAGTGTTGCTGGCCAACGAGAACGCGAAGGCGCTGGGGGTGGCCGATCGTTTTCGAGCGGCGACGTCCCTGCCTGCAGCGGCGTACGACGAGATCTGGAGCAACCCACCGATCCGGATCGGCAAAGAGGCACTGCACAGCCTGTTGCTGACCTGGCTACCCCGTCTCAAACCCGGTGGTCGGGCGGTCATGGTCGTGGGTCGCAACCTCGGCGCCGATTCGTTGGCGGTGTGGTTGGGCGAGCAGGGTTATCCCACGACCAAGGTGGCTAGCGCCAAGGGCTTCCGGGTGCTGGTGTCGCAATCGCGATGACGTGGTGGTGCTGCCATTCGGCAGCACCACCACGTGCGTTCACTGAACGACGAACGAGAACGCCACCTGCTGGCTGGCAATCGCCGACTTGTACGTGCGAATCCCGACTGGGTAGCCAGCGGGGCATTCGTAGGCGGTCTGGCTCCAGAAGGCGGCCAAGTCGAAACCGACAGAGTGGTCCCATTCAACTTGGACGCTCACGATGCGCTTGTCGAACGACCTGATCGCCGACGTCGGCTTGAAGCAGTACAGACCTGGGAACGGACTGCTCACCGCAGCGACGTTCTTCTTGGCGATGAAGCCATTAAACGGGCTGTAGATGGCAGCCATCTTGCCGCCGGTCTTGATCTTCGGGATGGTCGTGACGCGAGCCGACGACGGTTTCGAAGGCGCATTGGTGGCGTGTGGATCGCGGCTGGCCGAAGCCAGTCCGGAACCTAGGCCGACGCCGCCCAAGGCAATTGCCACAGACATTGCAACGAATTTCTTCTTGATCATGGTTGTCCCCGATTCAGGTTGGTTGCGCCCAAACTTCCGCGACCGTGAGAGCGAGTCAATAGTCACTTCGAACTAGAACTCGGGGAGACGATCGCAAAGCGGGACATTTCCCCGCAAACCCCAGGCTCGGCCTGCCGGCTCAGTGGGCGCCGGTCAGGTTGAGGCCGACGACTCCGGCCACGATCAACCCCAGCGAGGCCACCTTGAGCGGGTTGGCCGACTCGCCCAGGACAGTCATGCCGATGAGGGCGACCGCTGCGGTGCCCAGGCCGGACCACACCGCGTAGGCCACGCTGACCGGGATCTTGGGCACGATGAGGGCAAGGAGCCAGATCGAGAGTGCGTAGCCACCCACGACGACGATGGTCCACCCAGGGGCCGTGAACCCGTCCGTGCGCGGCAGCAACGCGGTGCTGACGACCTCGACGGCGATGGCCACGGCAAGGAGTGCGCTGGCCCAGATCATGGTGGAACCCTTCATTCATCGTGTGTAGCGGGTGCTACAGAAGCAGAACTGTAGCACATGCTACAGTCAGAGCGTGTCTCGTCGGGATGACCTGCTGGCGGCTGCGTGTGACTACGTGTTGACGCACAGCCTGATCGGGCTGTCCCTGCGACCGCTCGCGGCCGCCGTCGGAACCAGCGATCGCATGCTGATCTACCATTTCGGCAGCCGCGACCGGATGGTTTCGGCGATCATCGAGGAGACCATCGTCCGGTCCGTCCGCGTGATCGAGGCGCTCCCTTCGGCCCCCACCCCGGCTGATGCGGTGCACCGCCTCTGGGATCTGCTGCAGGCAGAGCCGATGCGCCACCATGAGGATGTGTATCTGCAGGCAGCCGCGACCGGACAGCTGGGGGAGGAGCCCTATCGCTCCGCGGCGCGCACCGCCAACGACGTCTGGTGCCGGGCGGTGGAGGACTGGTTCGCCCGCAGCGGCGTGGCTCGCGAGGATGCCCCGCGCGTCGTACGCCTGGTGGATGCCGCCTTCCTCGGACTCCACGTGAACGTGACCACCGACGACGCCAGCGAGATCAGCAGCGCCATCGCCGACATCGCCGCTCTGGTCTCGCGCATGGCCGCGGTCGAGGCGATCGGCACCTCGGCCGGCTCCGGGTGGGCAGGATGAGTGCGCCCCGGGTGATCGACCACGTGCTGGCGGTGCCGTTGGACCACGACGCTCCCGCCGGCCCAGCCATCGACCTGTTCGTCCGTGCGGTGGCCGCCGACGACGAGGTCACTCGGCCCTACCTGGTCTTCCTGCAAGGTGGCCCCGGCGGGGAGTCTCCGCGGCTCAGTGGCGAACCGGGATGGCTCCACGCCGCTCTGCGCGACTTCCGAGTGTTGCTGGTCGACCAGCGCGGCACGGGGCGCTCGAGCCCCGTGGGCGAGCCGAGCGGCGCTGTCGATGCTGCTGACTACCTCACCCACTTCCGCGCCGACTCGATCGTGCGTGACTGTGAGGCTCTGCGCGAGCACCTTGGTGTGCGGCAATGGACCGTGCTGGGCCAGTCGTTCGGCGGGTTCTGCGCGCTGCACTATCTGAGCACCCGCCCGCAGTCTCTGGCGGGAGTGCTCTTCGCCGGCGGTCTTCCTCCGGTCGGTGTGTCCATCGAGGAGGTCTATGCGGCGACGTACGCCGAGATGGGCGCCTTGAGCCGAGAGTGGGCCCATCGATTCCCGGCGGCGCGCGATGCGTTGGTCGAGGCCGTTCGCCTGGCCGAAGCGGGCCGGCTGCGCACTCTGGGCGCAGACCCGATCGGTGTGCGACGGCTGCTCAGCATCGGTGGCGGGCTCGGCATGGGCAAGGACGAGGTCTTGCGTGACATGTTCGACTTCGCCCCCGACTCGACCTTCTTCCGCGCCGACGTCGAGACTCAGATCCCGTTCAGCGGTCGCAATCCGTTGTACAGCCTCCTGCAGGAGGCTTGCTACGCCGATGGGGAGACCACGCGGTGGGCCGCCGCGCGGGTGCTGCCGCGCGAGATCGCGGACGATCCCACGATGATGACCGGTGAGCACTTGTTTCCCGAACACTTCCAAGAGTCGAGCGCGCTGCGCCCCTGGTTCGAGGTCGCGCAGCTCCTTGCCAAGCACCGCTGGCCCCGGTTGTACGACGCCGGAGCGCTGGCCGGAGCCGATGTTCGGTGTGCGGCGGTGGTGTATCCCCGAGACCCCTTCGTGCCGCGCGAGCATTCGCTGGCCACCGCAGCCCTGCTGCCGCGAATGAGGGCGGTAGAGATGGATCTGCCCCACAACGCCCTGCGCACCCATGGCGACACGGTGATCGCGCAGTTGCTGGAGAGCGTGGCCGAGGCCTAGGCCCGCACCAGGGTCAATGCGTGCAGCGGGCAGACCTTGACCGCCCGCTCGGCATAGCCGGTCAGGGAGGCGGGGACTGTGGGCTCCTTCTCCCCGGATGTGCTGACCGGGAAGCCCCATTCGTCGGTGGTGAGCAACTCGGGAAGCAGTTCGGCGCAGGAACCATGCCCGTCGCAGCGGGTCCAGTCGATGTGCAGGCGTTGGCTCATCCGGCACACCTCCCGTGGACGTGGGCACTGACGTGGTCGGCGAAGACCCTCATCGTGGACCCGACGAAGCGGGCGGTCCCGTCGGGGTGGGCGCAGGCGCCGCGGCCGACCACGAGCCCGCGAAGACGTTCCACCTCGGCGGCAAGCCGGGGGTCGGAGCCTGGGCGGGACA
>CALMLL010000131.1 GCA_937868075.1 uncultured Marmoricola sp.
GCATGTGCAGCGCGATGGCGCAGTGCCAGCGGGTGCGCCACACGGCCGGGTCGGGGAGACCGTCGTCAGCGGGTGCGGGCAGCAGCGCGGGGACGTGGTCTGGCCGTATGCCGTGGCGCCTCACCTGGTGCGTCAGCTGGGTAATCAGCCACTGCAGGCGGCGGGCGTCCTCGCGGTTGAACCCGGCCAGAATCGGCGCGGTTTTCGGCGGCGGTGGTGGCCGTTTCGGCAGGTAGCGGCCAGCTTTGGGAACATGCTGCGGCGGCACCGTCAGGGTGTGCCCGCGGCGGCGACGTTGCGCACCTTCGCGCAGGAACCGGTCCCGGTGGTAGCCAGAGTGCAGCGCGGGCGCGGCAGCAGAGAGGATGACGGCCACTGTTCCTGGGTCCGGGCTAGGGAAGACGCCCCACCGGCGAGCCGCCGTCACGTCGAGCGCTGGGAGGCCGCTGGGCCGGTCGGGCCACTGGTTGTCGATGGTCTGAGCCACGATCGCGCACACCCGTCGGAAGGCGCCCAGGCGCATCCGAGCAGACTGATGCGAGATCGAGGCCTCGGCCAGCGACGTGAGTTCGCCGGCCAGGTCCAGCAGTCGATCAGGCGCCTCCTGCGCAGACACCGTACGACTGCCAGCCGGGGTGAGGAGGACCCGGCATTGGCGGCATACCGGGGATAGGGCGGTCTGCCAAAGCAGCTCGCGGCGACCGGTCTGGGCGGTGCAGCGCGGGCACACCCACTCGACGCTGAAGTGCAGCCGCCAACCACCTCGATGCGTCCTGCCCCGCCCGCGGACGGTCGGCGGGTAGCGGTCCATCGTCAGACGCGCCGCTGTACCGGCGTCGAGGCCGGCGAGGGCAGCAACAGTCTCCAGTTCATCTTGAGGAACGCCGACGTCGTGCCGGTGTGCTGGGAGGACCCGGCGGCGGGTCACGCCGTTGGCCTCGGCGACGCGCCCGGCATACGCAGTGAGTGGCTCGTCGGGCTGGGGCGTCGGTCGCACGGGAAGTAGCGCTGTCATCGCCGTGTCTTCCGTGCCGCGGTGGCTGCGTCGACCTGCCCGTCGATGGAGCGATCGCTGAGGTCGACCGCGTCGAGGTCGTCATGGGTAATGACGCTGCGCCGGTCGTGGATGGCGTCTAGGACCGACCCGGTGACGAGCTTGGCCACCTCCCCGACGAAGCCTTGGGTGCGTCGCCAGACGTGCTGCGCGAGTTTGGTGACGAACAGGTCCGGAGCAGCGTCGGGCAGATGCTCCAGAGGCCGGTTGGCCGCGGTCGCGAGCAGGTCCTGCCAGGCAGCCTTCTTCTCGACCGTGCTGATCTGGAAGGCGTCGATGGTCATCGTCGTCAGCCGTGCTCGGATCTGCGGGTCGTCCAAGATGGCAGTGCTCTCCAGGTTGGCGCCGACGAGGATGACGGTTCCGTTGTTGACTTCGCCGAGTTCAGTGTTGAGGAACTTGATGTAGTCCAGTACCGCCCGACCTTGGGCGTTGGTGGATCGCAGCATGTGAGCGTCGTCGAGGACGACGATCTGCACGCCGTGCATCCGCAGCGCGTGAAGCACCCGTGTGGTCGTGGTCCGGGCAAGGCCCTCGGGTGGGTAGCCGAGGTAGAGCAAGATCAGCGCGTTGATCTCCTTGATGGAGCTCGACGCCATCAAGGTGACGTAGACGATCGGCACCCAGTCCGCGATCACCCCGCGCTTGGGCGACCACGTTGGCCGCTCCGCGTGGACCTCATCGCCCAGAACGGAGCGGTGCACCCCGAATCCCCACTGCTTGAGCAGCGTCGACTTGCCGGCCGAGAACGGTGCCGTCACCGCGACCATGGGCATGGCGCCAGGGGGCCGCAGCCGGTTGGTGGCGACGATTTCATCGAGGTGAGCTTTCACGGCCTTCATGGGCTTGGAGACCACGATGGCGGCGTTCATCGCCCCCCTAAGACGACGGAAGTAGTCGTCCCTGCACTCTCGGGACATGGCGTCGAAGTCGGTGATGGAGACCGGGTCGGGCCAAGTGGGGGCCGGAGTGGTTGCCTGCCTGTGCCAGTCTCGAGCGTCCACGTCACACCATCTCTCGGTAGTCGGGCCAGGACTCTTCGTCGGTCTCCTGAGCCGGCCCGGACACGGCTGTTTCCGAGCTGCTGTCGGCGCGGACTGCGGACGGGAGGCGCACGACGTTGCCCTGTTGCGCGAGTTCCAGAGCTCGATGTGCTTCGGCGACTTCGTCGTGGTCACGTTGGGCTTGTCCCCAGCGGATGTACGCGGCCGAGAGCTGGGCTCGTGACTCGTCCTTGCCCTTTGGCGTGGATAGGTCCCCGATCTCGTCGATGATCTGGAGCATGATCGTGCGCTTCTTGAGCGCGCGGTTGCCTCCGCGTTCCTGGATGCGTTCGTTGACGCGGTCGACGAGGACGTCGACCAGGGGGGCGTCGATGAGATGGCGTCCTCGCCAGCCGATCTCGTGGATGCGGTCGGTGTCGGGGTGACGGAACCAAATGCGGGTCATGTCGCGCGGGTCGTGGTGGAACGGGATCGCGCTGTCCTGCTCCCGGAAGGTTCCCTTCCGCACGTCGCGGAAGTCCTCGAGGACCTCGTCGTCGTAGGTCAGGTTCTTGAACTCGACCCCGGCGTGGCCGGGCGCGAGCCAGATGATGGGGAGGAACTGGTAGATCAGGTCGGGGTGCACCGGGATCGTGATGCGACCGGTGATCGCGAAGAGGGCGTCCCAGTACTCCAGCGGCGTCACACGCCTTCCCGGCTCCCCGGGGAGGTGGAGGCCGTCGTGTGGTTGCCTGCTGTAATCCAGGGTGAGAAAGCGCTGCATGTCGGTCAAGTACTTCTCGGCGGTACACATCGGCTCATCGGCAACAACCCCGACCCACGACCCCCTCTCATAGATCCCGCGGCCCTTGAACGCGTCGGACTGCTGGTAGAAGCGCTGGTAGGTCTCGTGGAGCCTCTCAATATGGGGGTTGTCACTGGGCTTCTTCCCTCGGCTGAGCTGCAGGGTGATGCCGAACTGGTCGAGCAGCGACCGGAAGTGTTTACCGACGTAGATGGAGCCGTGATCGGACCTGACCGACGTGGGCGTCACGCCGGGGACCTGGTGCTTTCCCCAAATCGCCAAGTCCGGCTTAGCGGCGCCCCGTCGCCCGATTCGCACAGGGTTCCCGTTGAAGTCCAGGGACTCGGGCACCCCGATCCAGCGCCAGTCGTCGATCGTCGGACCGTCGGGGCCCTTCTCGACGAGCATCGACTGCTGCCGCATGGTGTCGTAGAGCAGCAGGCCGACGTCGACACCGTTGGCGGAGCGAGGGAACAGGCGCATCGCCGTGACAACCCGCGATGGCGTGCTCATCATGGAGCCGATCTCGACGCTGACGGGCCGGTCCTGGATCGGGTCCCAGATGAGGTTGTCGCCGCGGCAGATGTCGGTGCAGCACTGGGTGCTGTGCTGGGCCGGGTGGCTCTCATGCCCGGAGACCTTGCGCAGACTGCGGGACTTCTGTTGCTTGGTCGTTCTCCCGATGGCCCGCCAATGGTGACTGAGGTACTCCTCCATCAACCGCTCGGGCAGGTTCTCGATGACCAGGCCTTCCTGCTTCATCTGCAGGCGGATTCGGCGTTCGATCTCGTTGCGGCTGATCGCGCTGTGGCGGCCGTCGAACTGGCGAAACTGCTCCTCGGCGATGCGACGGAAGTTGGCGTCCAAGGCATCGAAGCCTTGCTTGTCGCGGATGCTGCGTCCGTCGACGAGCCCGCCGAGTCCGAGGGTGAGCCAGTTCTTGTCCCAGGTCATCATGGCTCGGCCGGTGATGCTCGGCTTCTGGATCTCACCGTCGTAGACGCGCTGCATGATCGTCCGGTCGACGGTCCGTTCGAAGGACACCA
>CALMLL010000132.1 GCA_937868075.1 uncultured Marmoricola sp.
CTGCCGCCGCCCTGGGGGTTGGGCGGCGGCAGTGTGCGTTGTTGGGGTCAGAAGGACTCTTCGGGAAGGTCCATGAGGGCGAGGTCGGTCGCCTCGCCGATGGCCCGCTCGGCGGTGAGTCGAGGCAGGTTGGTGTGGGCGAAGAACGATGCCGCGGCGACCTTGCCTTCATAGAAGGCCTTGTCGGTCGCCGACACCTCGCCGGCCAACTTCTCCAGAGCAACTTCGGCGCCGCGCAGGAGCAGCCATGCGCACACGATGTCGCCCAGCATCATCAGCAGGCGGGTCGTGTTGAGCCCCACCTTGTAGATGTTGCGGAGGTCGCCGCCGGAGTTGACGTCGGCGCTCATCAAGGTGTTGATCATCGAGCCGACCATCGCCTGGCCGTCCGCGAGCGCGGTCGCCAGGAGTTCACGCTCCACCTTGAGGCGACCATTGCCGGCCTCGGAGTCGATGAACGCCTGGACCTGCGCGGCGATGTAACCCAGCGCCTTGGCCTGGTCCTTGACGATCTTGCGGAAGAAGAAGTCCTGGCCCTGGATCGCGGTGGTGCCCTCGTAGAGGGTGTCGATCTTGGCGTCGCGGACGTACTGCTCGATCGGGTACTCCTGCAAGAAGCCCGACCCGCCGAAGGTCTGCAGCGACTCGGTGCCCAGCAGCACCCACGAGCGCTCAGAGCCGTAGCCCTTGACGATCGGCAGCAGCAGGTCGTTGACGCTCATGGCCAGTTCGTCGGTCTCGCCGTTGGCCTCGGCCATCATCACCTGGTCCTGCCAGGACGCGGTGTAGAGCACCAGCGCCCGCATCGCCTCGGCGAAGGACTTCTGGGTCATGAGGCTGCGGCGTACGTCGGGGTGGTGGGTGATGGTGACCCGGGGAGCGGTCTTGTCGGCAGCCTGGGTCAGGTCGGCGCCCTGCACCCGAGACTTCGCGAACTCCAGCGCGTTGAGGTAGCCGGTCGAGAGCGTCGCGATGGCCTTGGTGCCGACCATCATGCGGGCGTTCTCGATCACCTGGAACATCTGCGCGATTCCCTGGTGTACCTCGCCCAGCAGCCAACCGCGGGCGTCCTCGCCGCCGCCGACGCCGGCGTCGCCGAAGGTGAGCTCGCAGGTGTTGGACACCTTGATCCCCATCTTGTGCTCGACGTTGGTGACATAAACGCCGTTGCGCTCGCCGGTCAGCTCGCCGCTCTCGTGGTCGAAGTGGTACTTCGGCACGATGAACAGGGACAGACCCTTGGTGCCCGGGCCGCCAGCGCCTTCGATGCCGACCGGGCGGGCCAGCACGAGGTGGATGATGTTCTCGCACAGGTCGGACTCACCAGAGGTGATGAACCGCTTCACGCCGGTGATGTTCCAGGAACCGTCGTCGTTCAGAGTCGCCTTGGCGCGACCAGCGCCCACATCGGAACCAGCATCGGGCTCGGTCAACACCATGGTGGTGTTCCAGCCCTTGTCGATGATGATCTCGGCGATGCGCTTGTCACGGTCGGTGCCGTTGCGGTGCACGATGCTGGCGAAGGCGGGACCGGCGCCGTACATCCAGATCGGAGCGTTGGAGCCGAGCACGAGTTCGCCCAACGCCCAGATCAGCGAGGAGGGGGCGCGGGTGCCACCGAGCTCGGGGCCCAACTGGAGGCGCCAGTATTCGGCGTCCATCCAGGCGTCGTAACTCTTCTTGAAGGACGCGGGGACCGGAGCGGTGTTGGTGGTCGGGTCGAAGACCGGCGGGTTGCGGTCGCTGTCCTCGAAGGACGCGGCGAGGTCTTCGCGGGCGAGCCGGTCGACCTCGGCCAGGATGGAGCGTGCGGTCTCGCCGTCGACGTCCTCGAAGGGGCCCGAGCCCAGCACCTGGTCTCGCCCGAGAACCTCGAAGAGGTTGAACTCGATGTCGCGGAGGTTGGACTTGTAGTGGCTCACGATGCACCTTCTCGTTGTCGTACTTGTGGCTCACGGAGGTCTACCCGAAGTTGTTGCTACGCAGTTCCTGCCTGGGTGTCGAGCCGGGCAGCGGTCAGACCTACTTGTCAGTAACTTAATTGTTGCTCGCCCTGTGGCACAGCGCAACCCAACCTCGCCCGTGACCCTGCCCACATGTACGCCGACGACGGATCCCCCCGCCGTGGGAGACTTGACCCATGCGCGTCTCCGCCAAATCCGACTACGCCCTTCGGGCGCTGATCGAGATCGCCGGACGGGCAGGGGCCAGACCGGTCAGCGCCGAGGAGATCGGGAAAGCTCAAGACATCCCGCACGGGTTCTTGCAAGCGATCTTGGCCGACCTACGCCGCGCCGGGATCGTTTTGAGCCAACGAGGCCAAGCCGGTGGGTGGCGCATGGCTCGTGCTCAAGAAGACGTGACCGTCGCCGATGTGATCCGGGCCGTGGACGGCCCCCTCGTCAGCGTCTTGGGCATGCGCCCCGAAGCGGTGACGTACTCCGGTTCGGCCGAGAGCCTTCAGGAAGTATGGATAGCCGCGCGGCGAAGCCTGCGCGAGGTCTTCGAGCGGGTCACGATCGCCGACCTTGCCTCGAAGTCGCTGCCCGAGGAAATCACCGCGCTGACCCGCGACGAGGACGCCTGGCAACCGCGCTGACCGGTGCGGGCCGCTGACTAGGCGGCCCCGCTGGTCATGTCCCGCAGTCGTGACTTCAGCTTGCGCCGCTTCTTGTCCAGTCGCTCGTTCTCCGCGGCGAGTTCATCGACCTGTGTGCGCAGTCGGGCCACTTCTGCGACCGCGTCGGCCAATGCCGAGCCCAGGTCGCCGTCTGCGGTGGTCGGAGATCCAGCCGCATCGATGTGTCCGCTCACGTCGTACCCCTTCTCCTTCAGGTGGCTCTCCCACCCGCTCAGATAACGTGCGGCGCCCAGTGATGCCGGGTACCCACCCCACGAGTGCGGAAGGACCTCGCGAGAGAGCCAGTCCCGCACCACCGAACGCCATTGGACGACCTCGAGTGAGTCGCCAAGTTCGTCGACCGCGCCGGCCAGCGCGTTGAGCGCGGGCGGAGTCAGCTGCGTCGGTGACACCGGGGGCAGCGCGACCTGGAAGCCGGCGAGGTTGCCCAGCGCCCGCCAGATCCCGTCGGGATCGTCGGCGGCGACAACGTGCACCTGGCTCGGCGGGATCCCCTTGCCCCGATGCGCCCAGGACTGGATCAGCCTGGGCAGGTGGTGGCCCGCCGCGAAGGCAGACGCGTGTCGGTGGTCGTCCTCGCGCAGCACCCGCTCGACGTAGGCGGCCGGGCGGGTGTGGTGCCCGGCCTCCAGCCTGGCCTGGGCAGCGGCGTACGCCTGATCGGCGAGGTTGCGGACGACGAACACCAGGTGAACCTCCACTCCCCGGAATCCGTCAAGTGCCAAGGCCACCTGATCGGGGGTGGCGCCTGCGATCCCGGGGGTGCTCAGCACCGAGGTGCCGCGGTGCTTCCAGACGCCTCGCGCGATGGTGGCCCAGGTTCCCTCGACATCACGGCGACGCCAGCCGAGGTCGCGGTGGTTGCGTCGCAACTCCGAGGTCGCCCGCTCCCAGGAGTTCGGGTCGCCGGCCACATGGATGCCTTGGCCTTCAAGGCCGTCTCGGGCGGCATCGAGCGCCGCTCCCACCCACTGCGTACCGATGTCGTCGGGGCCCAGGTGCCACAGGACCCGCCTCTTTGCCATGCCGCCACCGTGCCCGAACCTGGTGAACGGGAAGCGACGCCCAGCCGACCCTGTGGAGGAAGGAAACCGAACACCCCGAACGCGTGTTTAGCCTTCGGGGCAGTCTCTAATGGCCCCTCGGGCCGCGCTCACTTCGCTCGCTTAACCCTCGGGGCAGATTCCATGGCCCCTCAGGCACACACGCTTCGCGTGTTTAGCCTTCGGGGCAGTACGCCTCGCCTGGCGCCAACTCGGGATGCAGCGGAGTCGTCCGGCCCTTGAGGCTCAACACCGAGTCCACGCCGCGACGTACTCCGATCAATTCCGCCAGGATGCTGATCGCGATCTCGGGAGGAGTGTCGGCGCCGATGTCGAGGCCGGCCGGGGTGTGGATTCGGCTCAGGTCGGTGATCCCGTGCTCGGCCAGCCAGTCGGCTCGGCGTCGCTGGGTCTTCTGAGAGCCCATCGCCGCGATGTAGCCGATCTCGCAGGCCAGCGCAGCTCGCAGCGTTGGGGCGTCGATGGCCTCGTGATGGGCCAGCACTGCGACGGCGTCGGCCACCACCAACCCCGCCTCGACCTCATCCATGTCGTTGGCCACCACCACGGTCCACTCCAGCGCTCGGGCCATGGGGACCATGGCCCGGGTGACCGGGCCGTCACCGACGATGAGCAGATTGAGCATCAGCCCTCCTGATCGGCGGTTGACCGGGCCGTTGCCATGGCGCGGTCGGGGTTCCAGTAGGCCCGCATGCTGGCGATCTGTTCCTCGGCGGTCACCGTGTAGACCATCACCAGATCGGTGTCGATACGGGTTTCTCCGATCCATGTGCTGATCGTGCCCACGTTGGCGCACACGTTGCCGTTGGCGTGTGAGTCGTTGATCGTGAAGTGGAAGCGGTCGACCATCGCGATCGCTGCATCCCAGAAGGCTCCGATCCCTTCGGCGCCGTGGTGCCCGCGGCCCTCCGGATCGAACATGCTGGGCCCGACCGGGTCCTCCACCACCCCGTCGGGGGCGAAGAGCGCCACCCATTGGTCCTTGGTTCCGGTGCACACGGTCATCGCGCTGCGCAGGGCGGCAAGGCGAGCCGGGTGAGGGTCCTCGACGGGGGCGTTCCAGGTGATGTACGCCGGATCGATCGGCAAGGTGGTCATGACCGGACTGTAGTCGCGCCAGGTCAGCCCAGGCGGGCTGCTACCCAGTCGACGAAACCGCGGGTTGCGCCCCAGTCGGCGCGCACGCGCTCGGCGAGTTCGGCGGTATGGATGAACGGCTCGAACCCGTAGTTCGTCGACACGGTCAGCGACTTGTGGCGCAGCAGGTCGATGCGGGGGTGGTCGGCGGCGTACCCCCGCGGCGTGGTCTTGAGGCGTTCGCCGCCGATCTCGAAACCGTCGAGGCCCGTCAACAGAGTGCGCAGTTGCTCTCCGACGACGTCGTCGTCGACCGCGGCTCGGAAGCGGGCCAGGTTGCTGCCGGCGTCGTAGAAACCGGCTCCGACCATCACCCCGGCGGCACTGAGTTGGACATACCAGCCCGCTCCGGGCGCCACCGGAACAAAGGCCCCCTGGTGGGTCTTGTAGGGCGACTTGTCCTTGGAGAAGCGCACGTCGCGGTAGGGCCGGAACATCTTCGCTGGGCCGAACTCCTCGGCCAACGAGTCCGTCAGAGCCGCCATGGGGGCCTTCACCGAGTCGGCGTAGACGTGCTTGTGCGCCTCCCAGAAGGACTTGGTGTTGTCGAGTTCGAGATCGTCATAGAAGTCGAGCGCGGCGACCGGAAAGCCAGCGAAGCTCATGGGCGCCAGCCTACGTCGGGAGCACCCCGCGCGCTTGCCTGGTGATCGCCTCGACCAATCCGTCCGGTGCGGACGTGCGGAGGCAGAAGAGGGCCGTGCCCGGAGTCCAGTGCGGATCCATGATGTCCTGGACCATCGCGGCCACCTCCGCCTCCTCCTCTGGCGTCCAGTCCTCGTCCTCATCGACGCCGAGGTCTAGGACCTCAAGGAATCGCTCGGCGCTCGGCCCCACGACAGTGATCAAGATGTCGGTCAAGGCAACGGTGGACAGCGCCGACCCAAGGGTCGCGTGCCCCGCGGGTTCTTCGATGGCGCGCACAACGTCGCCCCACGGTGCGGTCCAGGTCGGCGCAGGGGTGCTCGGCAGCAGCCGACACGTCAGCGTCGCCGTCATCCCGCTCGGTGTCAGGTCAAGGCGCATGGGGATCCCGTTGCTCAGGAACTGCGCCTTGATGAACCCGACCTTGGCGTCGAAGAAGGCTTCAACACCATCGACGGGGAACCTCGCCTCCCATGACCCCGCTCCGGTGATCGGGGCATCGGCATGGCCTCGTCGCGACCGCGCGCGGGCGGCAGCCTGAAACGCCCAGACAGGCAAGAAGATGGCTGCCAAGGTCGCGATGATGATCGGCACGTCCGACCAGGCCCAGACCTCCAACGGTCTCACGCGGACATTCAACCCCAAATCGGGCGAATTCGGCGGCGGAGGCGCAGTGGAGCGGATGACGAGACTCGAACTCGCGACATCGACCTTGGGAAGGTCGCGCTCTACCAACTGAGCTACATC
>CALMLL010000133.1 GCA_937868075.1 uncultured Marmoricola sp.
GACAACAACCTCAGGTTGTGTCGCGTCGGGGTCCGGGGTTGCTACAGTAGGCAGCGCAAAGCCTCCCTTGGTTCTTGGTGAGTCAGGGTGAAAATCGCGGGACCTGCGCCAACAGGTCTTCCGCTCTACATCGACTTCGAGCCGCCACCGCCAAGTGGCGGCTCAGTCGTTGTCGGGGGTCATGCCCCGATCCGGGCTAGGCGGTCATAGCCTCCTGCCGGTAGGTGGCTTGGGGCCGAACGATGCGCCGTTCGGCGTCAGCTAGAACCAGCGCCTCCAAGTAGGCGGCGATCGATAGTCCTAACTCGTCGGCTGCAGCCCGTGCCGCTTCCCGCGCCTCAACGGAAACGCGGCCTTGAAGCGGCACCGTCGGCGACCCCGAAGGACTCTTGCGGTGAGATCGTCCACGCACTGCTGGCATGGCTTCAATCCAAGCAGCCGAGAATGCATTTTCGTGGGAGGCGCGGGGTGCGTGTCGCGGATCTTGTGCTCGCCTCAGCGTTCGCAGCCCCAGCCGGGCGGGGGCGTACTACTCGGCGGGGTGCGGTCTTCATGGGCGCGGCCGAGAGAGGGTGCGCCGGGCTGGTCGGTGATCGGCTGGCGGTGCAGGCCCAGACTCGCGGAGTCGGCTGTGACGGCGCAGG
Organism: uncultured Marmoricola sp.; assembly: GCA_937868075.1. GTDB lineage: Bacteria > Actinomycetota > Actinomycetes > Propionibacteriales > Nocardioidaceae > Marmoricola. The sequence continues at coordinate 645 of CALMLL010000133.1, forward strand.
TGATGACCTGTTCTGCGCGATCGACGAGGGCGGAGCGGACGGGTTGAGGCAGGGGGATGTCTCGGTTGTGGTGAAGGCTGCCCGCGTCGACCCAGGCCGCGTTGGTGGTTGGCGCAGAGGCGTGGACGGCCATGGCGTGGGCGGCGCGGGCGCTGACGGTGAGGTCGGGGTCAGCCAGGGCGTCGCGGGTCACGTGGGCTAGGTCGACGCCGGCGGTGAGGCTGGCGCGGAGGCTGCCGAGTGTGTGCGCCAGGTCCGCGCGGGAGGCCATCGCCGCAGGCGTGGCGTAGCCAGCATGCTGATGGGTGATCTCACGCAGGGCCGCCTGGACTTCACGGCCGGCCAGCAGCAGGGCGGGGTCGATGACTCGATGGCGACCGTGGAGTTGGGCCAGGTCGCCGGCGAGGGCGGCCCAGGCGTGCTCGAGGTCGGTGAGAGCGGGTCGGGTTCGGGCGACGTCGCTGGGGTCGAGCTGGCCCTGGTGCGCGGCGGCGGCACCGACGACGGCGGTGGTGATGACGAGTCCTTGCTGGATGCGGGCAATCCATTCCAGGTTGGGGGTGGTCGGCGGCCCGGCCAGGGTTCGGTGGGCCTGCAGGTCCCATCTGGCCAGGGCTGCAGCCACGCGCGCCTGTTCGGGGTGGTCCCGGTGCTCTCCGGTGAGGGCTGCGGGCCAGCGGCCGTGCAGGTACGTCCCAGCCAGGCGTTCGGCTGAGTCGAGGCGGCGCATGGTGTCGCGGGCGTGCTGGAGTGAGTCTCCGGCGGGGATGGCTTGGCGTGCGTCGAGGCGGCGCTGCAGGTCGGCGAGGTGGTTGCGCAGCGCGACGCCGGCGCCGTGGGTGGCGACGTAGAGGGTGTGCATGATCCGGGTGCGGGCGCCGTCGGCGTCGAGGTTGCCCTCCCGGGACAGGGGAGCGGTGGGATGCCGGCGGGCTTGGACGAGCTCGGCCGCGCGGGCGAGTGAGGTGGCGATGGACTCCAGGTGGGGATCTCCGGGGCCTGGACCGGGCCAGCCGGCTCGCAGGTGGGTGCGGTGCAGCCCGCGGGCGAGCTCGGCGATCCGGCTCATGCTGGGGTCGGCGCTCGGGTCGGGGATGCTGGCCCAGAGGTCGGCGGCGGCTTCGGCGAGCTCGCCCCAGCTACGGGCTCGATCCTTGGCTTGCTCTGGTCTGGGGTCCCACAGGCTGGCGCGGGCGGTCAGGTCGGCGTCCAGGAGCAGCTCACCGACGCTGCGGCCATCGACCGGCGGCTCGGGGCCGCTCACGCTCCGAGCTCCCCGATCAGGTCGCAGATCGCGACGATGATCTCGGAGGCCCCGAGGGGCAGGTCCTCGACGGGGTGGCGCCTGGTCGCGGCCTCGGCGGTGCGGATAAGGACGATCGACGACGCAGCCGCCGGAGGGGGGATCTGATCGACCCGAGCACGCTGCTCAACCGGCAGCAGCTCGAGCGCGGCGGCCGCCAGGGCGTGCGCGGCCAGGGCGGTGGAGTGCAGTGCCGGGTCGGTCGCGCTGTCGCGGTAGCCGCGGTTGGCGGCCTCGTCGAGCAGGACGACCACCTCGGCCCAGGTGTCGTAGGCCGCGGCCTGAGGGTGGGTGGTGCCGGTCATGGTCTTGGCTCCTTCGGGTTCGTGTCGTCCCCATCGAGCCGGATCCGGCGGGTGTCCCGCTCACGGAATCCGGCCGGTGTGGATAACCGGCGACGTGTCAGTGCCCGTGTGGACACTGGCCTCACCCACCGAAAGTGGGAGACCGGCCCTGGCGGGTCAAGAACACGAGCAAGACTCCGGGCGCGGTCCCGGGGCGTGGATGGAGGTGGCGGGTATGACTCGCTGGATGACCAAGGCCCTGGCGGTCACGCCGGGCGTGCTGATCAGCACGGCAGTGACCTGCATGGTTGGGGCGGTTCTGCCGGCGCCGGCCGCTCTGCTCGTGTTCGCCGGCGGCCTGCTAGCGGCGGCGACGCTGGCGGTCGGGGCGGCCGAGGAGGCTGCTGCCAGGCTCCTGGTGCTCTCCCGGCCCGTCTCCCCGGCCGAGCTGGACTGCCTGGCCGGGGCACTCACGCTGCTATGCCGGGCCGGACTCGGACCGCCGGTGGTGCAGCTGCGGGTGCGGGCGGGGGAGAAGGCGATAGCCGCCGGAGGGTTCGGCAGGCACACGGTGGTGCTCTCTAGCGGGCTGCTGGAGGCGATCGAGGATGGCAGCCTCCCGGACGAGCAGGCGGCCGCCGTGATCGCGCACGCCGCCGGCCTGGTTCGAGGCGGACTGGTGCGTCAGGACCCGGTGCTCGCCTTCTGGACCTTGCCGTGGCAGCTGCTGCGGGCGATCTGCCAGGCGATCTCCTCCGCTGGCGCTCGTCTTCCGCTCACCTCACTGGCCTGGCGCCTGCGGGTCGTGGTGATCGGCGTCGCCGTCGTGCAGTGCCTTACCCAGCACCAGCTCTGGCTCGCGGTGACGATCGGGTGCATCGGCGCCGTCAGCTACGCGATGCCGGTGTGGGAGCGGCGATGGCACACGATGCTGACCGACCGGGGCGACGACGCAGCCGATGCCGCTGGGCTCGGGCCCGCTCTGGCCCTGTTCCTGCGCCGCTGCCCACGCACAGTGTCGGTACGGCGCCGGCTGCACCGCCTGGAGTCAGGCGCGCGCCCCGTCCCGGCGCTGGGTCTGGTCCGCTGACCCTGCGCCCCCAGAGGTACTTGATCGAGACTGTCCCACCGTGGGACAGTGCAGGTGTCCCACGGTGGGACAGGATCACGAAAGGCCCTCATATGCTGCACCAACCGAGCATGGATGCCGCCCTCCTCGCCTACGAACGCGCCCGAGCTGCCGCTGCTGCCGCAGCCGAGGTCGAGGCGGAGTTGCGTTATGCGCTCGTCTATGACGCATTGCAAGCCGGGAGCTCTGTCCGGGAGACCTCGGCCATGCTCCGCATTCCGAAGAGCACAGTTGCTCGAATCAAGCTGAACCAGGCCATCGGGCCTGCGCCGTGGCGTGGTCCCGCCACGACCGGAACGACATGGATGACCCCCGAGGCGTACGTCGAGGCGCACAACGCCGCGTGGGCGCACGACGAGACCCAGCACATCCACCACGCGCCGTTCGGGATCGAAACCCTCGACGATGGATCGCGCGTCGTAACCGCCGTTCCAATGACGAATCGGGGCGTAGCGCACTACCGCGACTGACCTGCCGCCCGAGGCCCAGCCCTTGACAGAGTGAATACACTGTAGTCAGCCGAATACAAAGGTCAGGAGCAGAGATGACCACGAGCGTGCGCATCCCCGAGGAGACACAGCGACGCCTCGATGCCCTTGCCGAGCGGACGCACCGCTCACGTTCGTTCTATCTGCGCGAGGCGATCGAGCGCGGTCTCCCACAGGTCGAGTGGGAGTACGACATCGCTGCGCGCGTCGGCGAGGTGCGCTCAGGAGCGGTGGCTACCGAGACCTTGGCCGAGGTGGTGGCCGAGCTTGGCTTGGACGATTGAGCTGCACCCGGACGCCGCCAAGTCGCTGCGCAGCCTGGCCCGCAAGGACCGGCCGATGGCCAAGCGGATCACCGACTACCTGGCCGATGTCGAACGGGCCGATGACCCCCGTTCGCGTGGGAAGGCACTGACCGGTCCGCTGACCGGGTTGTGGCGCTACCGGATAGGGGACTGGCGCGTCGTGGTGGACATCTACGACGACCGCCTGGTCATCCTGGCTCTCGACATTGAGCACCGGTCGAGGGTGTACCGATGATCGTCTTGGGTTTGAACAGCCTCATCTGGTGCGGGTGCTGTCCTCGCCGGGCTGGTCATAGCCTGCGGCGTCTGTGGCCTCCTGCTCCCGTCGGGCCCGATCCATGCGGGCCAGGGCTTGCGCGTGGGTGTCTTGAGCTTGGACGAGCTCGTATTCTGCGTCTGGCTGCGCAGTCGCGTCGGGGTCCATGTTCACGGTGCTCCTTTCGGGCAGGCTGACCACAGCCCGCGTTGCGCCTGCTGGGCGTCGGTGAGGGCCAGGTCGTACAGCAGCGCCCGGGTGCCGGCGCCGGCGGGCCAGAACGGGCGAGCAGCGCCCTGCCGTAGCAGGGCTTCTTGGACGTCGAGGCCGTCCTGGACCAGGTAGCGAAGCGGCCGGCCGTAGACGTCGCGGTCAGCCTGCGTGGGATCGGCGACCAGCTGCACGGTGGAACCGACCGGGACGATCCGGGAGAGGGTGTCTCTGGCCTGGGCTGCCCAGCACTGCCCAGACTGACCGTCGTGACCCAGTTCGGGAGCGTTGATGCCCAGAAGTCTGATCCTGCCCAGGTCCGTGCCGTCGCTGGAGGTGACCCGGACGGTGTCGCCGTCGCTGATCGCGGAGATCCTGCCGCTGCCCACGGGTGCCGAGCTCAGCGCCTTGGGGGCGACCGCGTGCGGCACGATGGCGGCGGCGAGGCCGAGGCCGAGCAGTGTCATCGACAGCCGGTGGTTCATGGTCGGCCGCCGCTGATGAGTCGCAGGTGTGGTCCCACCGGCTGGCGTTGGTCCTCGAGCATCTCGTCCAGCGTTGCCCCTGCTGCGACCAGGAACCGCTCGGCGGCCTCCCATGCGGCGCGAGAGGGGCGGGCACCCTGCACCGTGTCGGCGGCCGCCCGCAGGAGCTGGCTGACGACGGCGTAGTAGCGCCGGTTCTGCTCGTGTTCGCGATCTTCCCTGTTCTCGGAACGACGGGGCAGGCAGCGGGTGGCAGTCAGCTGTTCCGCCAGGACGAGGGAGCCGTTCAGGTAGCCCCCGGGCGCGATGGCGGGCCGGCCTGTGCAGACGGCGAGGTCCTCGCCGATCTGCCCTCGTAGCTGCGCAGCAAGGGCTGCGGCGAACTCGGCAGTCGGGGTGGTGGCGTGCGCGGCAGCGCCGGTCATCTGGCCGGCCCCGCGTGGTTGCCGAACAACGGGCCTTTCGCGGGCTGCCCATCGCCGCCGGTGTGAGCGTGGGCGGCGGCAGCGACCGCGTCGGCGTGACCGAGGGAGCGAGCCGCGCCAGCGCCGGCGTACTCCAGGGTCCGGTCGAGATGACGGACAGCCTCTTCACCGCGCACGACCGACCGGCCCGCCACCTGGGTGCCCCGGTCGATCCGCAGGGCGACGTACTGTCGTTCCGTGTCCCTCAGGCTGGGGCTGGTCAAGCCGGCTGCGGTTTCAGCTGCTTCCTTCAGATGGGTGCGCGCTGCCTTGGCCAGGGGCGCGGCCAGGTCCACCAGCACGGCGAGATCTTCGACCTTGGCGGTCAGGCTGGAGACATCCGCCCCCGCGGGCGTCGGGTGGTCGTCCTCGTAGCCGGCCAGACGGTGCCGTGCACTGTCCAGGTGGCGCCGGGCTGACGTGAGCCGCTCCTCGATGTCGCCCGCCAGGCTGGAACCCACGGCGCAGCGCTGGCGCAGGATGTCCAGCTGGTCGCCAGCGTTGCGAAGATACGCGGCCGCCCGCGGGTCCTGCGGCGGTGACAGACGGACACGGGAGGTCTCCGCCTCGACATCGTCGATGGTCCTCTCCGCGCCGCGGGCATACCCACGCAGTTCCTCCACGAGCCCCCAGACCTGGTGAAGGTTGCCACGCACTGCGGCAAGGTCGGCGGTGACCTCGTCAGCAACGCGGGGGTCACTCATCGTGCTCACCAGTGCCCGGTGGGGGCGGCGGCTGAAGGTGCAGCTGCTGCAGCGCGTCGATCGCCCGCAGCGCTTCCTCCAGGTGCGCTCGGATGCTCTCAAGCGTGGGCTGTTCAGCCACTGGGGCCTGCTCTCTGGCCCTCACCCCGCACGGGCGACGCAACGATGCCCGTGCGTGAAGGCAGGTAGCCGGTCGCCGGCCGTTCCGGCGTCCTCCTACCTACCGAAAGCGAGACCCGCCGGCTGGAGGGTCAGTTTCCCGCCGGCGAGCCCTCCACCTGATCGGACTCCGGTGCCGCAGATGGTTGCTCGTGCACGGCGGATGGGCCGGTATCGGAGGTTGCACGCAGCCGGGTGAGGACATCGTCCAAGGCGCTGCTCAGGCGTTGAGGCGGACGTTCGGCGTGCAGCTCGTCCAGAACTTCGGGGTCCTCGGCCCGGGGTTCGGTGAGGGTGGGTTGCAGGAAGGCTTGTCGGCGCAGCACCGCGTTGACCATTCGGCGGTAGGCCTCGGTGTCGCGGGGCTCATGCAGCCAGGCTGCGGCAGCAGCGGCGACCTGGTGGTCGTGCCACTCCAGATCGCGGGGCGTGTACGGGCCGGGGCTCACGGCTGGTGATCCCAGGGTTGATGACCCGCCCACGCTTCCGGACTCGCCTCGGCCGCCGTCGCTGCCCACCTGTCGTACTCGTCGGGGTTGAACCAGATGAGCCGCGCAGCCACGTTGCGGGCGCGCAGCCCATCGACGACGCGCAGCTGGGCGATCGCGTGGGTGGGGGCGGGCCAGGACAGCCCGGTGACGGCCCTCAAAGTGTCCTGGTCGCGAAAGCGCAGCAGGGTGACGGGACCGCCCGCGGGGACCGCGAGCTGTGACTCGACGTGCTCTCGGACTGCGGCGGCGAGCTCGTCGAGGATGCTGGCGACGTCATCGGGGACAACGCCGTTGCCGCTCTCCCAGTGCCGCACGCTTCGCACCGTGACACCTCCCACCTCGGCCACCCACTCGCTGGACAGCCCCAGCGCCTCGCGGGTGGTCTTCAGTTCTGCAGGGGTCACGCTCTCAGTCTGCACTGCCGGGCCGATCTCGGTCAGGCCCCTGCATCGCCAGGCAGGCTTCGAGCTCGTCGACGAAGCGGGGCCGGTCTACGGCACGCCACGACACAGCCGAAGAGTTCGGTGCAGGAATCTTGACGATCTCACCGGCGGCCGCCATCGCCCGCAGGGCGTGGTAGACCTCGCGCGCAAACCGGGCCCGGACGTGCACATGGTGATCGCCGCAGCAGGTCTCCTGGCGGGTGCGGGCGCTGCGTCGGCGGACGTGCCAGGACTGGACGCACCCGTCGTAGACCTCGACCAAGGCCGGGGCAGCGCAGGCGACCTCGCCGGTCGTCATTGGCTGGTGGCAGTCCTGCAAGGTCGCCAGAAGCTGGTCGTACAGGGCTCTGGTCGCCGGTGTCATGGCGCACTCCTGCTCACGCAGGTAGAACACACCCGGATTCCATGATCGGTGATGACCCACCAGCAGCCGGGCCAGCAGGCCTGCTCGTCGGTGCACCCGCAGCCAGGGCAGCACGCGGGCTCCAGTGCCACGGGCGTCGGCCTGAGAGACCGGGGCAATCGGAGGGGATGTCCAGGGTCCCCACGCCGGGTCATGGCCAGCGCGTGCAGCTGCACACCGTGTCGCTGCGCGGCGGCCAGCAGGCGCGCGACCTGCCGATCCTTCAGTGGGTGCTGGTGCGCGCCCCAGGCGGCGACGACGACCGCGCTGGTCGCGGCCGCAGTCCTGAGCGCGGTCGCGATGGTGTCTTCGTTGTGTACACCGATCGCGGTGATGTCTGAGGGCATCTGGTCGGGGTGGGTGGCGCGCCACGCGAACAGGTTCCACACGTGCAAGCTGCTGGCCCCCAAGGCTCGGGCATACCCAAGGCAACGGGTGATAGTCCGGTCGTCCTGCGCTGCGGTGGCCTGCGAGGGGTTGAGCATGGCGAAGTGCAGAGCGGGACCAGCGCCGGGAAGGTCCCGCGTGAGGTAGTAGCGGTAGCGCCCGTCGGCCGAGAACAAGGCCGTCGCGGTGCCGTGATGTTGGCCCCAGAGCTCTTCGCGTGTCACGCCGCCGCCGCCTGATGCAGAGCGGCCCGGAGCCGGGTCCCAATCCATTCACCCACCGGCGGGGACACGGCGTTGCCGTAGCCGTCGACCTGATCTCGGGCCGAGCCCCACACGATCCACGTGCCCTTGTGCCCTGGCCCGAAATCGACGTCAAAGCCGCACCCACGCCCGATCTCGTGGGCGAACATCATCCGGAAGTAGCAGTCCTCAAGGGCCAGGTCGGCCAACGCGGCCTGCCACTGCGCCGAGATCAACGCCGTGGTGTCCCGGGCAGTGATCGCCCCGAAGGGATCCAGCAGCGGGTGCGGTGAGGTCTCCGACCCGGTCGAGCCGTTGAGCTTGGTCCAGCCGGAGAACAGCAGCCCCTGAGTGATCGCCGACCCGACCACGGTGCCCAATGGCCGGTCGAGGGGGTGGCTGCGGTAGCCCGCCTCGTGAATGGCGCCGTTGTTCTTGATCAGCCCTGCAGCGGTGATCAGAGCAGGAACCTGATCGGTGGTGACCGTCGGCATCGGTTCGACGTGACCAGCTGGGGTGGTGTGCTTGCGGTAGGGCAGGACGCCGGAGCACAGGATCCCCATGGTCTCCGAGCCGCCCTGGGTGGGCAACGGCCGATCCGGTCCGCGGGCGACACCCTGATAGTTGGTCACGCCGATCGCGGACGGCCACCCGAAGGCGCCGGCCGACAGCACCGCGGTCTCTTGCTGGCTGGTCTGGGTGGTCAGCGGCTGCCACGGGTGACGCTCGGATCCGCGAACCGCCTTGGCGGGCATCAGGACCGCAGGGAAGTCGCCGAATCGGCGGCGGCAGCGCTCGGCCCGCGCCATGGTGGCCGCCGCCAACGGCTTGTCCCGGTCCCCGATCCGGGTGCCAAGGTCGCTCAGGTCGAGGGCCGCCAGCGAGGGCGTGTAGTGGGGCAGGACCAGGCCTCGGCAGGACGGGCACCGGTAGTCGTACTGCTTGCCGTAGCGGACCGTGCCCGAGGGCGGCACCCCGGTACGCCATGTCCACACGGCCTCGATCTGCCTGTCGCAGAAGGAGCACCAGCCGATCGGGCGATGATCGAGGTCGGGCGTCGGAATCCCCTTGTCCCAGAACACCTCGTACAGTCGGTCGCGCGATTGGCCGACGCCGAAGAACATGCTGTTCAGGTAGAGGGTGCGATGCCGATAGCCGAGGTTGGAGAACTGGCGCAGCCACCAGCGGTAGGTGCTGCCGTCACCGACCTTGGGTCGGCCCGGCAGGGCGCGGCCCCAGGACTGCAGCTCGGTGGTGCACTCGACGAGGATCACGCGAGGGTGGTGGGCGTCGGCATAGTGCAGGACGCAGTTGGCGGTTGCCCGGTCCCGTTCGGAGCGGGTGACGCGAGCCTCAAAGTCGGGGTCTTGGACGTCGAAGAGCGACAGCGCCTGGGCGTAGGCCTTCTTGGTGTTCGCGGGGGAGTGGTTCACGCAGCTGACGCCGGCAGCGAGCAGGTCTGCCTTGGGCAGGTCCCGTGCTGAGTGGTAACTGGTCGACTCGGTGTCGACGAGGTCGGCGATCCAGTGCTCGACATGCGGATGGTTGGCTTCGTGGATCTCGACCTTGTAGCTGTTGTGGTTGGCGGCGGTGATCGCGGTGAACCCCGCGCTTTCGATTCCCTGGGTCAGGCCTCCGAACCCGGAGAAGAGGTCCACAGCGGTGTACTCGTCGTGACCGAATCGACGACGGCGTGTGGCAGGTCGGCAGGTGGCGGTGGCGGTCATGCTGACCACCTGCTGGCGATGCCATGTGCCTGGCGCAGCCGAAGCACGGTGCGGCTACAGACCCCCAGGCGTTCGGCGATCTGCTCGTCGCTCCACCCGTGCTCGACGAGGCGGCGCAGGGCCTCGACCCGCTCGTCCTCGCGCAGCCCAACGGGACGACGGCCGGACATGACGGCCTGAACTGCCACCTCGTCGACGTCGTTGTCGACGTCCACGCCAGACAGGCCGGCCGGCGTCGCGTGCACGTCGTCGATCGCGTCGTCGTCCCACGCCAGCGGAGGGGGGTAGCCCGCAGCAGCCGCGATCGAGCGGGCCTTGACGCTGTGGCCCGGGGTCATGGAGAGACGATCGTAGGCTTGGGCGACCGCTTCCCATCGGGCCTGGGTGATCCACCGTCCGGCTTGGTTGACGACCAGGTAGACCTCCCGCTCGGTGAGTGTGGTCGCATCGGCGATGTCGCGCGCGCAGTGCCCGATCGCTTGGAGTGCGCGGATCCGGCGAACGGCGCCGACCTTGGGCACGAATCCGGCGGCGTTAGGTCGGGTCGTGAGGTCGTGCGGCGTGATCTTCATCAGTGCCGAGCTGACGCGCCTGGTGACGGTGGGTTGCTGGCCGCTGGAGATCCGGGCCACGACGCTGGTCGGGACACCACTGACCTCGGCGATGCCTCGAAGGGAGGCTTCTCCGCGCAGGAGATCACGCAGGTGTTCTCGCACGGTGTCGGCCGAGACGGTGCGGTAGAGGCCGCGGCCCCGCTCGAGTCGCCACTGCTTCTGATAGCGCAGGGTGGCTGTGCTGGTCATTGCCGGCCTCCGTCGTGGACGTCGGCGGCGCAGGCTCGGCCGTGGATGTGGTCGAAGAGGGACCTGTGTGTGGTGCACGTTCGGCAGCAGTGCCCTGAATGCGTCCAGTTCGTCTCGGCGCAGGGGATGATGGCGCACAGGCACAGCGCTGCGGGCCAGCCGGGGTGAGCAGCGACGTAGAGGGAGATCCGGTGCAACGTGGCCGCGTCCTCGGGGCGGCCTTCTGCAGCGAGCACGAGGGCAGAAGCGACGCAGGCGATCGGATACCGGGTCGCCGCGTGCGTGCCGGGGTCGCGTCGGAGCGGGGGAGCGGTGACGGTCACGACGCTCACCCCTGCAGCACGCGGAGGCGAAAGGTGCGGGTCCCGTCGTGGCCGTCCTCAAGAGACAGCACGACGTCGCTGCCCTGTGCGGTAGCAGTGGCGACGATGATCCCGTCGACGTCCGGATCGCCCTCGAGGAAGAGGGCGGTGTCGGCGGCGACGTCTTCGAGGGTGAGGTCCTCGACTCTGACGAAGTCGCGCTTGGGGGTGGGGTCGATCATGTGGTCCTCCTTGAGGATCGAGCCGCACGGTTGCCTGCTCGTTGCGATCTAGTCGAACAGATGGAACTGACGTGGCGCTACCCTCGCCTCGACGCTGTGGATAGTGAGTCCGTGCGGTGGCGGGTTGTGGACCATGCCCGTGCGGGGCGTGATCATCGGTCCGCCGGCGGCAGCGCCGGGATGGTCTCCTCGAGGTCCCATCGCCACGCCCCGCCGGCGGCGTTGGGTGAGTCCATCGAGGCGTTCCCTTGGGTGTGCCCAAGATGCAGGGGGGTGGGTTCGCGGGTGTCGGTCAGAACCGCGATCGGCAGGTCCACGGTGGGCGGGAGCGAGAACCTCGGGGTGGTGCGGAAACGTCGCTGAGTGTCGACGAGGCGGTCGAGTAGGACCTTGGCGTAGGGGTCTTGGTAGGGCAGCCACTGCGCGGTCGTGGGCATCAACGCGACCTCCTCGGCCATGGCTGCTCCGCCTCGGCCGACGGTGAACGTGGCGATCACGACCAGGTGGCTCGTTTCGTCGGCCGCCCACAGGTCCAGCTCGGCCGCGAAAGCGCGCTTGAGCCGCCGGTGCAGCCGGTCGTCGAGGAACAGAGGAGCGTCGGGAAGGTGTTTGAGCACCATCTTGTGCCCGTAGCGGGCTGCGTCGATCGCCTTGATTTCGGCGATGAGGACCATCAGCTGCTGCCGGTGCCCCGGACGGGCCGAGGCCTTCTGCCACTGGTTGAGCCGCTTGGCCGCCAATTCGGCCTTGTGCTCGAGCCGGAACGGCTCGGGTATGTAGACCCGCTCCGCCAAGGGGCCGCCTTTGGTCCGTGCGGTGGCGGCCGCGCGGTGCAACAGCCAGGCGATCAGGCCCCAGTGTCGCCGGCCCATCATCCCCGGCGCCCACGCGACCAGATTGGACTCCTCCCACAGGTAGTCGAGTAGGGCTCGCAGGGTCAGGCTCCGGCCGGTAGTGGTCACACTGTCCAGCGCCGTGGGGGAGCTGTTCGTGTCGACGGCGGCACGTTCTCCGACAGAGAGGCGGAATCCGAGGCGTAGAACCGTCAGGCCGGTGTCCGGGTCGACACGCACCGCGTCGCCGAGCAGGCAGCCGAGCCCGCTGAGATCTTCGGGTGCGTAGGAGCCGCAGTCGGGCGAGTGGTGGGCTCCGGTGCCGGGCATCCGCTTGACGATGAGTCTGTTCCCGGCCCTGGCGATATACATGGGCACACCAACGGAGGAGCAGGGGCACTGCGGCCGGTTCCCGCCCACGTAGGCCTCGGCCAGGAGCTGCTGCCCGGCGGAGGTGTCCGGGCGAACCAGGTGCCCGCCGAGTAAGTAGCCACAGCTGAGGTCGTCGTCGCCGACGACGATCGGGACCGGGCGCACGTCGTCCATGAGCGGCCTACCGAGCCAGCGGGCGCGAGAGGCCCGTAGCCGAGGAGAAGGACGGAGACGCGTCCCTGGTTGAGCGCAGCCTGGTGGCGCCCACAGCGGCCTGCCACTGCAGGTCAGGGACGGGTGCGCCCGCGTGCCGGGTCGGGATCCCCTCACGCTGCCTCCAGCGCAGGACCGTACGGTCACTCACCCCGAGGCGGTCGGCGATCTGGGGGTCTGATGTGCCACGAGCGGCGAGGACACCCACCGCCAAGGTCTTTTCGCGTGCGGTCAGATCCGGACCCCGAGGGTCGCCATCCAGCGTGCGCCTCACGGCGACCATGTCGATCACATCGGCTCCTCGGCCTTTGCTCAGCTCGCCGTCAGGTCGTGCGGTGGGGTCGTCGATGGAGTCCTCGTCCCACGCCAGGGGCGGGGCGTAGCCGCGGGCACGGGCCCAGCCTCGGGTCTCGGGGGAGGGGCCAGGGGTCATCGAGAGCCGGTCGTAGACCTCGCACACCTCGCGCCAGCGTTCGACCGTGACCAGGTGCCCCGGGCCGGACAGGAGGCGTGCGGTGTTCGGGACGCCGGCGGCCTCCAGCTGGTGGTGGCTCCAGCCCATGGCCATCAGCGCGTGAACGCGCCGGACCGCGCCAATCTTCGGGACGTGACCGGTCGCCTGGTCGGAGTAGATGTCGCGAAGACAGATGCGGGCTACTCGAGTTGCCGTCTCCTGCTGCACCTGGGTCCGCGTGCCGGCCAGGATGGCCTTGACCCCGGTGTCGCTCAGCCCACAGGCGCGCCCGAGTGCCCGCACGGGGACATGCGCGGCAGTGAGCTCGGCCAAGCGGGATCTCGTGGGTTCGGCGTCCACGTAGCGCGTCTGTCCTCGTGCTCGATCGCGCTGATACTGCACTTCCCATGCCTTGCGGTAGACCATCGTGCCTCCCGTGCGTCGATGACTCCGTAAGCAGTCCGCGGGCAGGGGAGGGTCAGGTGAGCCTCTATCGTTCGTGGGCGATGGACGACGAGCTCCAGGCGGGCGCAAACCGCCCCGTGCGTGCTGGGGGCGGCTGATGCCCTACCCGAGTCGCCCTGTGCTCGAGCCGCTGGAGGAGTTCAAGGGGTCGGCCACGGTCCGCCAGAGCCCCGAGCAGCGCGCCCGCCTGATCGCCTTTGCCGCAGAGCAGTACGTCGCGGGACGTTCGCTGCGCCAAATCGCGGAGCTCACCGACCGAACCCAGACCGCCATACGGCGGGCACTCGCGGCGGCCGGCG
>CALMLL010000134.1 GCA_937868075.1 uncultured Marmoricola sp.
GCTCAATGGTAGAGCCCCAGTCTTCCAAACTGGCTACGCGGGTTCGATTCCCGTCATCCGCTCGGAGCGGAGTTCGGAGCACGTCCTCGACGTGTCAACCGGGGCGTAGCGTAGTGGCTAGCGCGCCTGCTTTGGGAGCAGGAGATCGCAGGTTCGAGTCCTGTCGCCCCGACTCGAGTGCCGCCCCAACCGCACTGGAAGCCACACCGTCTAACCCCCTGTATCCAAGGAGAAGTTCCTGTGAAGAGCACCGTCGAGACCTTGAACCCGACCCGGGCCAAGTTGACCATCGAGGTGCCTTTCGAGGACCTCAAACCCACTCTCGATGCCGCCTACCGGGAGATCGCCAAGCAGGTCAACGTGCCCGGCTTCCGCCGAGGCAAGGTCCCCCCGGCCGTCATCGACCGACAGGTGGGTCGCGGCGCGGTGCTCGACCAGGCGATCAACGAGGCGGTGCCGGCCTACTACGTCGAGGCGCTCAAGGAGCACGACCTCACCCCCCTGGCCCAGCCCGAGATCGAGGTCACCAAGTTCGAGGACAACGACGTCTTGGAGTTCACCGCCGAGGTGGACGTCCAGCCCGAGATCACCTTGCCTGACTACTCCGGCCTGGCTGTCGAGGTCGACGACGTGGTCGTCACCGACGCGGAGGTGGAGTCTCAGCTGCAGAGTCTCCGGGAGCGGTTCGCGACGCTCAACGAGGTCGACCGGGCCGCCGCCGAGGGTGACTTCGTCAGCATCGACCTGGTCGCTCGCCGTGACGGCGAGGTCGTCGAGGGCGGCGAGGTTTCCGGTTTCAGCTACCGCGTCGGCCGCGGCGACATGCTTCCGGGCATCGACGAGGCCCTGATCGGCCTCAGCGCCGGCGAGGACAAGACCTTCGTGTCCCAACTCCTCGGTGGGGAGTTGGAGGGCCAGGACGTCGACGTCACCGTGACGGTGGGCTCGGTCAAGGAGCAGGACCTCCCCGAACTGGACGAGGAGTTCGCCCAGACCGCCTCGGAGTTCGACACGGTCGAGGAACTGACTGCCGACGTACGCTCCCGGTTGGAGCAGGGCAAGGTGGCCGAGCAGGCCGCCCAGGCCCGTGACGCGGTGCTGGAGAAGTTGCTCGACCTCACCGACGTCCCGGTGCCCGATGGCCTGGTCGCCGAGCAGTTGCAGGGTCGGCGCGCCGAGGTCGAGCAGCAGTTGTCGTGGGCGGGCATGAGCCTGCAGGACTACCTCGACAACCAGTCCCAGACCGAGGACGAGTTCGACGCGGAGTTGGAGAAGCAGGTCCGCGACGGCGTGGCCGCGCAGTTCATCTTGGACACGATCGCCAAGAAGGAGCAGATCGGGGTCGAGCAGGAGGAGTTGAGCGAGCACCTGTGGCGTCGGGCCCAGCAGTCGGGTCAGGACCCCAACGAGTTCGTCAAGCACATGGTCGAGCACAACCACATCCCGGAGATGGTGGCTGAGGTCGTGCGCGGTAAGGCGCTGGCCTCCGTGGTTGAAGGCGCCACCATCACCGACGCGTCGGGGCGCCGGGTGGAACTAGCCGGCAGCGAGCCAGACGCCGACACCGACACCGACACCGAGTAGCCCCAGGACCCGGGCCGGGTCCGGCCGTGGGCGCCTTGTCTGCCGTGGGCGAACAAGGCGGGTTTTGCCGTGGATGTGTCAGGTGACCCGGTTAGGGTCGCAGGGTGACTTCGACGTATGGCTCCGCGGGGAGCATCCAAAGCAACGGCGGTGGTGTCCCGACCTACGGTCTTGACGACCACATCTACCAGCGGCTTCTCAAAGAGCGCATCATCTTCCTCGGTTCCGAGGTTCGCGATCAGAACGCCAATGCGATCTGCGCGCAGATGCTGTTGTTGTCGGCAGAGGACCCCGAGGCCGACATCTTCTTGCACATCAACTCACCCGGCGGCTCGGTCGACTCGGGCATGGCGATCTACGACACCATGCACTACATCCCCAACGACGTGGCCACGGTCGCGATGGGTCTGGCTGCCTCGATGGGGCAGTTCCTGTTGTGTGCCGGCACCCCTGGCAAGCGCTACGCACTGCCGCACGCGCGGATCATGATGCACCAGCCCTCCGGCGGCATGGGCGGCTCGGCCTCCGACATCAAGATCCAGGCCCAGCAATCCCTGCACATCAAGAAGGTGCTCTTCGACCTGATCAGCAAGCACACCGGTCAGCCGCTGGAGCAGGTCGAGCAGGACGCCGACCGTGACCGCTGGTTCACCGCCGAGCAGGCCAAGGAGTACGGCTTCATCGATCAGGTCGTGACCAGCGCCCGCGAAGCCGCCGACGAGGGCCGTCCGGCCCACAGTTCCCACAAGTGAGGACCCAGCTTTCATGAACTACTACATCCCGCAGTGGGAAGAGCGCACCTCCTACGGCTTCCGTCGCATCGACCCCTACGCCAAGCTGTTCGAGGAGCGGATCATCTTCTTGGGCACCCCCATCAGCGATGACATCGCCAACGCAGTGATGGCTCAGCTGATGTGCCTGGAATCGATGGACCCTGACCGCGACATCCAGATCTACATCAACTCTCCGGGTGGCTCGTTCACCGCGATGACCGCGATCTACGACACCATGCGGTTCATCAAGCCCGACGTCCAGACGGTCTGTCTGGGTCAGGCAGCCTCGGCGGCGGCGATCCTCCTGGCCGCCGGAGCCCCCGGCAAGCGGCTGGCTTTGCCCAACAGCCGGATCCTGATCCACCAGCCCTACACCGAGGGCACCTATGGCCAGTCCTCCGACATCGAGATCCAGGCCAACGAGATCCTGCGCATGCGCGAGACCCTGGAGAAGATGATCGCCGAGCACAGCGGTAGGAGTGTCGAGGAGGTCAGCCGAGACATCGAGCGCGACAAGATCCTCACCGCCGAAGCAGCAGTGGACTACGGCCTGATCGACTCGGTGCTGGAGTCCCGCAAGGCTGTTCTGGTCTAGCAAATGACGTGTCCCTGCCCGATTGTCGGGGCGAGGACCGGTACGTTCGATCCGGTTTGGTTGGCAAGTTCGAGGGGAGTCGATTTCGGTGGCACGCATCGGTGACGGTGGCGATCTGCTCAAGTGCTCCTTCTGCGGCAAGAGCCAAAAGCAAGTCAAGAAGTTGATCGCCGGGCCCGGGGTCTACATCTGCGACGAGTGCATCGACCTGTGCAACGAGATCATCGAGGAAGAGCTCAACGAGAGCGGCGAGCTCGGTCTTGAGGAGTTGCCCAAGCCTCGGGAGATCTTCGAGTTCCTCAACGCCTATGTGATCGGCCAGGAGACGGCGAAGAAGTCCTTGGCGGTCGCGGTCTACAACCACTACAAGCGAGTGCAGGCCAGCGCCAAGGAGTCCAACGGTCGTCACAGCAAGGACGACCTGGTCGAGGTGGCCAAGTCCAACATCTTGGTCATCGGACCCACCGGGTGCGGCAAGACCTATCTGGCCCAGACCCTGGCCCGCATGCTCAACGTCCCGTTCGCGATCGCCGACGCGACCGCGCTCACCGAGGCCG
>CALMLL010000135.1 GCA_937868075.1 uncultured Marmoricola sp.
CTCGTTGTCGTACCAGCCGACGACCTTGACCTGGTTGCCGATGACCTTGGTCAGGCCCGAGTCGAAGATGCAGGAGCTCGGGTCGGTGACGATGTCAGCGGACACGATCGGGTCGTCGGTGTACTTCAAGAAGCCCTTGAGCGGACCCTCGGCTGCGGCCTTGACGATTGCGTTGACTTCTTCGACCGAGGTCTCGCGGCCGGCCTCGAAGGTGAGGTCGGTGGCCGAGCCGGTCGGGGTCGGCACCCGCAGTGCGTAGCCGTCCAGTTTGCCCTTGAGCGCCGGGAGCACCAGGCCGATGGCCTTGGCCGCACCGGTCGAGGTCGGAATGATCGACAGGGCGGCGGCGCGGGCGCGACGCATGTCCTTGTGGGGGCCATCGAGAAGGTTCTGGTCCTGGGTGTAGGCGTGAACCGTGGTCATGAGCCCCTTGACGATCCCCAACTCGTCGTTGAGCGGCTTGGCCATCGGGGCCAGGCAGTTGGTTGTGCACGAGGCGTTGGAGATGACGTGGTGCTTGGCGGGGTCGTAGTCCTGGTGGTTGACACCCATCACGAAGGTGGCGTCCTCGTTGGAGGCCGGCGCGGAGATGATGACCTTCTTGGCGCCGCCGTCGATGTGCCCATGGGCCTTGAGGGCGTCGGTGAAGATGCCGGTCGACTCGATGACGATGTCGGCACCGACGTCGCCCCAGGCGATGTCGGCGGGGTTGCGCTCGGCGAAGACGCGGATGGTCTTGTCACCCACGGTGATGGATTCCTCGGTGGCCGACACGTCGTCCTTGAGTACGCCGAGAACCGAGTCGTACTTGAGGAGGTGAGCGATGGACTTGTTGTCCATCAAGTCATTGGCGGCGACGATCTCAATGTCTGCGCCGGACGCCTGAACGGCGCGGAAGAAGTTGCGGCCGATCCGGCCGAATCCGTTGATGCCTACGCGAACTGTCACTGCAGGTCACTCCTGTGGAGAGGGTGTGGGTACCCCTCGACCCTACCCTGCCGAGAGGGTCCACGGTGACGGCATACCGACCTACGTGAAAGTAACTTTGGAACGTTCAAAGAACCCTGGGGAAACGGGTTCGCGATCAGCCTTCGTCGGCCAACATCTCCGGGGTCAAAGATGCCTCGGTGTCCGGGATTCCCAGGGTCTGGGCCTGCTTGTCCGCCATGGCCAAGAGGCGCCGGATCCGGCCGGCGATCGCGTCCTTCGTCAACACCGGATCGTGTAGTTGGCCCAGTTCCTCCAGCGAGGCCTGCTTGTGCTCCAGACGCAGCGACCCCGCCTGTCGCAGGTGATCGGGGATGTCGTCGCCAAGGATCTCCAGTGCGCGGGCCACTCGGGCTCCGGCAGCCACCGCGGCTCGAGCCGATCGGCGCAGGTTGGCGTCGTCGAAGTTGGCCAGCCGATTGGCCTCAGCACGCACCTCACGGCGCATGCGGCGCTCTTCCCAGGTGAGCAGGGACTCGTGTGCCCCCAGGCGGGTGAGCAGTTCACCGATCGCGTCGCCGTCACGGATCACCACCCGGTCGACGCCGCGCACTTCACGTGCTTTGGCCGCGATTCCCAGACGACGGGCGGCCCCGACCAGCGCCAGCGCCGCCTCGGGGCCGGGGCAGGTGACTTCGAGTGAGGAGGACCTTCCGGGCTCGGTGAGCGAGCCGTGGGCCAAGAAGGCGCCACGCCAGGCCGCGACCGCGTCGCACCCGGACCCGGAGACGACCTGTGGCGGGAGGCCCCTGACGGGTCGGCCCCGCTGGTCGATCAGTCCGGTCTGTCGGGCCAGCGACTCGCCCTCGCGGACGATCCGCACAAGGTAGCGCGAGCCTTTGCGAAGCCCGGACCCTTGCACAAGGACGACGTCGCAGGTGTGTCCGAACATGTCGGCGATGTCGGTCTTGAGTCGACGAGCTGCGGCGCCGGTGTCGAGTTCGGCTTCGACGACGATGCGGCCAGACACCAGGTGCAATCCACCGGCGAAGCGCAACATGGTGGACACCTCGGCCTTGCGACAACACGTCTTGGTCACCTTGGTGTTGGCCAGTTCAGCCTTGACCTGTGGTGTCATCGCCATGAGTTGAGTCCCTGCCTTCGCGCCTGTCGCCGAGTCGCTGCCGTGCGCAACTTACACAGCCTAGGACTGCCCCATAACCCGCGCATAGGCAGCAGCCAGGGTGACTGGATCATGCTGGTCGGGGGCATCGGCTCGGGCGATGTCGGCCGTGACCAGTCTGGCGCCGGCCGCAGCGACCCGCTGAGCGAGGTCGCCGGGGGCATCCAACGATGTGACGTCGGCCAGCACGGTGTCGACTCGCAGTCCGGGGGCGTGGGCCAACAACACCTCGAAGTGGTCCGCCGGCGTGAGGTCGTCGGTCTCGCCGGCCTGTGGCTGGAGATTGAGATTGACCAGGATCCGTGCCGGAGTGCTGATCAGGGCCTGGCGCAGTCCGGGCACCAACAGGTGCGGGATCACGCTGGAGTACCACGAACCCGGGCCGATCACGACCCACTCCGCGTTGAGGACAGCTGACAAGGCCTGGGGCGTGGGAGGCGGATTGGCCGGATCGAGGCTGACCGAGACGACGGTTCCCGGCGAGGTAGCCACCTCGACCTGGCCCCGCACGGTCGTGATGTCGAGCGGATGGGACGGATCGATCCCGCGAACCTGGGCGGTGATCTCCAGCGGAGTCAGGGCCATCGGCAGCACCCGACCGTGGGCCCCCAGCAACTGGCCGACCAGGTCGAGACCCGCCACGTGGTCACCCAGCAGATCCCAGACCGTCACGATCAGCAGGTTGCCGAGGCTGTGCCCAGACAGGTCCCCCGCGGAGGCGAAGCGGTGCTGCAGCACCTCAGCCCAGGTCTCCCCCCACGTGTCGTCGCCACACAGTGCTGCCAACGCCATGCGGAGGTCCCCCGGCGGCAACACCCCGAACTCCTTGCGTAGCCGGCCCGAGGAGCCCCCATCGTCGGCCACCGTGACCACGGCAGTCAGGTCGTCGGTGACCCTGCGCAGGGCACTCAGAGAGGCCGCCAACCCGTGTCCCCCTCCGAGGGCGACCACCCGAGGTCCGCCGGAGTCGGTCAACACCTACTCCTTGCCCAAGTCGCGGTGGGACACGTGAGCGTCGTAGCCCAGATCGACCAGTCGCCGAGTGATCTCCTCGGCCATGGCCACACTGCGGTGCTTACCACCGGTGCAGCCGATCGCCACGGTGGCGAACCGCTTGATCTCCTGGCTGTAGCCCTGGCAGATCGTCTCGACCACGGGAACGTATCTGTCCAGGAACTCCCCCGCCTCCGGCCGTCCCAGAACGTACGCCGACACCGCTTCGTCGTGGCCGGTCAGCGGGCGCAACTCCGGGAGCCAGAAGGGGTTGGGCAGGAAGCGCATGTCCGCCACCAGGTCGCTGTCGACCGGAATGCCGTATTTGAACCCGAAACTGACCACGGTGATCCGCAGCCTGGTCGACTGTGCGGTCCCGAACGCCTCGGCGACCTTGCGTTTGAGGTCGTGAACGTTGAGCCCGGAGGTGTCGATCACGATGTCGGCGTCGCCCCGCAAGGGTGCGATCACGTCGCGTTCACGCTGCAACCCGTCGAGGAGCCGCCCATCACCTTGGAGGGGGTGCGGTCGTCGGGCGGCCTCCTGCCGGCGTACCAGGATGTCGTCGGTGGCCTCGAGGAACACCAACGTCACGATGCGGGTGGCCATGCCCTTGGCCAGCAGCTCACGCAGGGCGTCGAAGAAGGTCCCGGACCGGATGTCGCAGACGACGGCAACCGGTTGCTGCGGGCCGTCGCGTTCGTCGACGAGGCGCACGACGTCCTCGATCACCCCGGGCGGGAGGTTGTCGACCACGAAGTACCCGAGGTCCTCGAGTTCTTTGGCAGCCGTGGATCGGCCCGCCCCGGTCATGCCAGTGATGACGACCAGGCTCCCCTTGTCCATCAGTCCTCCTGGATCTCGCCGGTCGCGGTGTTCACCGACGTGGTGCCTCTAGTCTGGCCCCCCGACGGCCCGCCGGCCGACGACGACGTGGCCAGGGCCTCGACGATGGCCAGGGCGGTCACCGGACCTATCCCCGGCACCTGGGCGATGTCGTCGGCGGACGCGGCCCGCAACTTGCGCAGTGATCCGAAGTGCTTCAACAGGGTCTTGCGCCGCACCTCTCCCAGCCCGGGCACGTCGTCGAGAAGGCTCTCCACCATCGTCTTGGAGCGTCGCCCCCGATGGTGGGTGATCGCGAAGCGGTGCGCTTCGTCGCGTGCCCGCTGGAGGAGATAGAGCCCTTCTGAGGCACGCGGCATGATCACCGGCTCCTCCTCCCCCGGCAGCCACACCTCCTCCAACCGCTTGGCCAGGCCGCACACCGGAATGTAGGCCAAGCCGAGTTCGGTCAGCGCGGTCTGGGCCGCGGCGACTTGTGGTGGGCCTCCGTCGACGACCACTAGTCCGGGCGCGTAGGCGAACTTGCGCGGTCGACCGGTCTCCGGGTCGATCAGCATCGGGTCGCCCCGATCAGAGCCCACCTGCTCATCGAGGAGGCGCCGGAAACGCCGCGTGATGACCTCATGCATGGCCGCGACGTCGTTTTGTCCTTCGACGCTGCGGATGATGAACCGGCGGTACTCGCTCTTGCGAGCCAGGCCATCCTCGAAGACGACCATCGAGGCGACCACCTCGGTGCCCTGCAGATTGGAGATGTCGTAGCACTCGATCCGCAGCGGCGCCGTCGGAAGATCAAGTGCCTCCCGGATCTCTTCGAGCGCGAGGTTGCGAGTGGTGAGATCGCTGGCGCGCTTGGTCTTGTGCAGCGTCAGGGTCTGCTGAGCGTTGGCGGCGACAGTCTCCTGCAGGGTGCGTTTGTCGCCGCGCCGGGGCACCTTGATCGACACCTTGGACCCGCGGGCCTCCCCGAGGAGCTGGGCCAGCACACCCGCACTGTCAGGGAGAGCCGGCACCAGGATCTCGCGCGGGATCGACTCGGCCCCTTCGCCGGCATAGAGCTGCAACAAGAAATCCTCGACCAGCGCGGCGGTGTCACTGTCCTCGACCCGATCGGCGACCCATCCCCGTTGCCCTTTGACCCGCCCCGAGCGCACATAGAAGACCTGCATGGCCACCTCGAGCGGGTCCTCGGCGATGGCCAGCACGTCGGCGTCGGTGCCATCCCCCAAGACGACCGCCTGCTTCTCCAGAGCTCGTTGCAGGGCACCGAGGTCGTCGCGAAGCCGGGCCGCTTTCTCGAAGTCGAGGGCTTCGCTGGCGGCGTACATCTCCCGCTGGAGGCGCTTGGTGAAGGCCGTGGTGTTGCCGGCCATGAAATCGCAGAAGTCCTCCACGATGGCGCGGTGTTCGCTCGCGCTGACACGTCCAACGCAGGGCGCCGAGCACTTGTCGATGTAGCCGAGCAGGCACGGCCGGTCGATCTGTCCGGCCCGTTTGAAGACTCCGTTGGTGCACGAGCGCATCGGGAAGACGCGTAACAACAGGTCGACGGTCTCGCGGATCGCCCAGGCGTGTGAGTAGGGGCCGAAGTAGCGGGTGCCTTTGCGCTTGGCTCCTCGACCCACCATGACCCGGGGGAACTCATCGGCAAGGGTCACCGCGAGCCAGGGATAGGACTTGTCGTCGCGGTACTTAACGTTGAAGCGAGGGTCGTACTCCTTGATCCAGGAGTACTCCAGTTGCAGCGCTTCGACTTCGGTGGCGACAACTGTCCACTCGACCCCAGCCGCTGTGGTGACCATCGTCGCCGTGCGCTGATGCATCTGCGCGATGTCTTGGAAGTACGACGACAACCGGGCCCGGAGGTTCTTGGCCTTGCCGACGTAGATGACCCGCCCGGCGCCGTCACGGAAGCGGTAGACGCCCGGCTTGGTGGGAATGCTCCCAGGGTCGGGTCGAAATGAGATTGGGGAGGTGCTGCGGCTCACAGCACCGCGAACAACTGATCGCCTTCCACCTTCACAGTGACCGAGGGTAGTGGGCTGGTGGCTGGTCCGTTCTTCACACTGCCGTCATCGGCGGAGAACTGACTGCCATGGTGCTCGCAGGTGATGGTGTCGCTCGCGACTTTGGTGACCACGAACCCCTGGTGGGTGCAGATCGCCGAGAACCCGTGGAAGGTCCCAGCGACCGGTTGAGTGACCACGACCTTCTCGTCGACGAAGACCACGCCACCCCCCACTGGGATGTCCGCGGTAGCGCCCAGCGAAACCTTCTTGCCTGCCGATGAGGCCGACCCGCTGCTGCTGCCTGAGTCGCTCGGGTTGGACGAGGACGCCGAGTCGGTCGAGCCGCAGCCCGCCAAGGCGAGTGCGGCGCAGCCGAGGGCGCCTTGGAAGACGATCCGTCGGGTCGGGTTCTGGTTCACGGTTGCAGCCTAGCCAGCACCCCTGACATGACCAGTGGTCATTGGTACTACGACCAGGCCGATCAAGACAGGGCCGATCAGGACAGGGCCGATCAAGACAGGGCCGATCAACAGGGCCGGAGAGGAAGTGTGGGGCCGGTTCGCCCAGCCCCACACCGTGTTGTGAAAGGTCAGGGAACGCTGGTGGTTCGCGATCCAGAGGTCCGCGCAGTCGTCGCGTCACCGGCCCGAAGCGCCCACGACCCAATGCTGGCGGTCTGGCCGTAGCCATGAATGATCATCCGGGTCCGACCGATCCCCTTGAGCGGGGTTGCCAGGGTCGGGTCCCACACGGAGAGGTAGGTGTTGGCACCCTCGTGGTGACGCTCGTAGACACAGAGGTAACCCCTCGGCACGACCTGACCCAGACCAGGACAGTTCAACGTGTAAGGCCCACCGACCTTGATCAACTCGTAGCGCGATCCGGCGATCGGGTACCGCAACTTGCGCGGCAACTTGATGTCATCGTTGGCCACCGAGTTACCGTCGGTCGCACCGCCCAACGCGTACTCACCCCGAATCACCTGACCGGGCGCCACTGCCTTCGCCGACGGGCTGAACGCACTCAGATTCGCGCTCACCAGACCGCCACCAAGAAGCAAGGTGCTCAACACCACCGACATCGCCACCACGCGGACGTCGCAGGGCCTCAGCAAGTCTCTTCTTCACTCGTCTCTCCCGTTCAGTGCCCGAGCCCCCGAATGAGGACATCGTGGGAGAACGACGTTAGGCAGTCCAACTGCGCCCTGAAAAGGGGCACAATTCCCCAGATCTAGGCGACAAAAGGAGCAAGAGCCGACAAACTCCGGCAAACCGCCCCCGGAACACGACGTAGGGGAGGCCGGGTCCGTAGACCCAGCCTCCCAACGCAACCAATCAGTCTCAGCGACCGGTCCGAGCACCACTCGTGCTCCTGGCCGTGGAAGCGTCGCCGGTCCGGATTGCCCAGGAGCCGTAGCTCCACGCATGGCCCGCGGAGGACCCGTACTGAATGATGAACATCCGGTTCTTCGTCGTTCCAAAGTCGGCCGAAGTCGGGTCCGCCACCTCGATTTCGCCGTCCCCCAGGTGCCGACGCTCATAGACACAGATGAAACCCTTCGGCACCACCTTGCCCACCGCCGGGCACTCCGCACTGAACGGCCCACCCGGCCGAATCACCTGATAGCGCTCACCCCTGATCGGGTACACCATCGGCCTCAACTTGATGTCATGGACATCAAGGGAGTTCACGCCGCCACCAACGGTGTACTCACCGGTGAACACCCTATTCGGCCCCAGCGGTCGAAGCCCCGGAGTAGCAGCGGTCAGATTGGTCGAAACCACCGCCCCGCCGAGCAACAAGGTGCTCGCCACCACCGAGACTGCGATCACCCGAACATCTCTGAACGCCGCCAAGACTCGCTCTTTCATCTTCACACACCCCTAGTGGCTGGCGGCCCCGGATAGTGACCGCGAATAGTCACCGTCGCAGAGCCCCAAACCGTTGGCAATGACTCAACAGCGGTGACATTTCCCCCATCCGGCCCTAAATACCGCAAATCAGCAGGGGCGCGACACAACTTCGGAGACTGTGAGTCGGAGTCGGGGCCGGCACACCGCCTGGGAGGCCGGGTCCGTAGACCCAGCCTCCCAACTCGATAAGTGAAGTCTCAGCGACCGGTACGCGCACCGCTCGTGGTCCTGGCCGTCGAAGCATCACCGGTCCGAATTGCCCACGAACCGTAGCTCCATGCGTGCCCAGAAGCCGACCCCCACTGAATGATGAACATCCGGTTCTTCGTCGTTCCATAGCCGCTCGAAGTAGGATCCGCCACCTCGATGTTGCCGGTCCCCAGGTGCCGACGTTCATAGACACAGATGAAACCCTTCGGCACCACCTTGCCCACCGCCGGGCACTCCGCAGTGAACGGCCCACCCGGCCGAATCACCTGATAGCGCCCGAACCCCTTGATCGGGTAGAGCATCGGCCGCAACTTGATGTCATCCACATCAAGGGAGCTCACGCCGCCACCGACGGTGTACTCACCGGTGAACACCCTGTTCGGCCCAAGCGCCCTACTCCCCGGAGTCGCCGCAGCCAGATTGGCGTTGATCATGGTGCCGCTGAGCAACAAGGTGCTCGCCAGCACCGAAGCGGCGATCACTCGAATGTCACGAAACGCGTGTGCAAGCTTCTTCTTCACAACTTTCCCCTTTGGTTCGGGTCTCCCAGGCGGAGACATTTCCCAAGGAGGGGATCGGCTGCGGTGTGATACGGGGAGGCGACAAATTCTTCTAGGACCTGCCCAACGGCAGGTCCAAGTGGGGGGCCAGGAACTGCCCCGTGTGGCTGCGCGGATCGACGGCGACGTCCTCTGGGGTGCCCGCAGCGACCAACGTGCCACCGCGACTGCCGCCTTCGGGACCCATGTCGATGATCCAGTCGGCGGTCTTGACCACATCGAGGTTGTGCTCGATGACCAGCACGGTGTTGCCCTGGTCGACCAGTCGTCCGAGCACCAGCAACAGTTTGCGAATGTCTTCGAAGTGGAGCCCCGTCGTCGGCTCATCGAGCACGTAGACGGTGCGCCCGGTCGAGCGCTTCTGCAACTCCGAGGAGAGCTTCACCCGTTGCGCCTCACCGCCCGACAGGGTGGTCGCCGGCTGGCCGAGCCGCACATAGCCCAGCCCCACCTCGACCAGGGTGCGCATGTGTCGGGCGATCGCGGGGATGGCGGCGAAGAAATCGACCGCCTCCTCGATCGGCATGTCGAGCACCTCGGCGATGGTCTTGCCCTTGTAGTGCACCTCGAGGGTCTCGCGGTTGTATCGCGCCCCATGACAGACCTCGCACGGCACGTAGACGTCAGGCAGGAAGTTCATCTCGATCTTGATCGTGCCGTCGCCGGCGCAGGCTTCGCAGCGCCCTCCCTTGACGTTGAAGGAGAACCTCCCCTGGAGGTAGCCACGCATCTTGGCCTCGGCGGTCGAGGCGAAGAGTTTGCGGATGTGATCGAAAACGCCGGTGTAGGTGGCGGGGTTGGATCGGGGGGTACGCCCGATCGGTGACTGGTCGACGTGGATCACCTTGTCGACGTGTTCGAGCCCGGTGATCTTGGTATGCCGACCCGGAACCGCCCGAGCGCCATAGATCTGCTTGGCCAGGGCGGTGTAGAGGATGTCGTTGACCAAGGTGGACTTCCCACTCCCACTCACCCCCGTCACCGCGACGAACAGGCCCAGCGGGAAGGACACGTCGATGTGCTGAAGGTTGTTCTCCCGGGCTCCGTGCACGGTGAGTTGCCGCGTCGCGTCCCGCGGCCGGCGTACGCCGGGGAGCGGGATCTGGCGGCGACCGGAGAGGTACTGCCCGGTCTGGGAGTCGGGATGCTTGAGCAGGCCCGGCACCTTGCCGGAGTACACGATCTGGCCGCCGTGCTCCCCCGCCCCGGGACCGATGTCGACGACCCAGTCAGCGGTGCGGATGGTGTCTTCGTCGTGCTCGACCACGATCAGGGTGTTGCCGAGGTCTTTGAGCCGAACCAGCGTCTCGATCAGCCGCTGGTTGTCGCGTTGGTGCAGCCCGATGCTGGGCTCGTCGAGAACATAGAGAACACCGACCAACCCAGCGCCGATCTGGGTGGCCAACCGGATCCGCTGCGCCTCGCCGCCCGACAACGAACCGCTGGGGCGATCCAGCGAGAGATAGTCCAGCCCGACGTCGAGCAGGAAGTTGAGCCGCTCCTGGATCTCCTTGAGCACCCGCTCGGCGATCTGGCGTTCACGCGCCGACAACTCCAGGGTGGACAAGAAGTCCGCAGTCTCGTTGATCGGCAGCGCACACACCTCGGCGATGTTGCGGCCCCCCAACGTCACGCTGCGAGAGACCGCCTTGAGGCGACTGCCCTGACAACTGGGGCACGGCACCTCACGCATGAAGCCCTCGAACCGCTCCCGACTGGTGTCGGACTCGGCCTCGCGGTGGCGGCGCTCGATGTAGGGAATGACCCCTTCGAAGGATGTGTAGTAGGAGCGCTCGCGGCCGTAACGGGTCCGGTGCTTCACGTGCACCTTGGTCCCTCGGCCATGCAGGATCGCGGTGAGTTGGGCCGCGTTCAACGCGTTCCACGGGGTGTTCAGGGTGAAGCCGATCTCCTCGCCGAGGGCTTCGAGCAAGCGACTGAAGTAGTCGCTCACGTGCGCACCCGACCATGGCTGGATCGCACCCTCACCCAGCGTCGCCTCGGGATCGGCCACCAGGAGGTCAGGGTCGACCTCCATGCGCGTGCCCAGCCCGTGGCAATCGGGGCAGGCGCCGAACGGGGAGTTGAAGGAGAAACTGCGTGGCTCCAGTTCGTCGCTGTCAAGAACGTGGTCGTTGGGGCAGGCCATCTTCTCGGAGAACTTCTGCTCCCGGGCCGGGTCGGTCTCGGGCAGATCGACGAAGTCGAAGACGACGAGGCCACCGGCAAGGGCCAATGCCGTCTCCACCGAGTCGGTGAGTCGGCGCTTGGCCGAAGGCTTGGCCGCGAGGCGGTCGATGACCACTTCGATGGTGTGCTTCTTCTGCTTGTCGAGGGCGGGCGGCTCGTCCAGACCGTAGAGATCACCGTTGACCCGCACCCGGGAGTAGCCCTGGGTCTGCAGTTGGCGGAACAACTCGACGTACTCCCCCTTGCGGCCGCGGATCACCGGGGCCAACACCTGGAAGCGGGTGCCATCGGGGTGGAGGAGGACGCGGTCGACGATCTGCTGCGGGGTCTGGCGCTCGATCGGCGACCCGCAAGTGGGGCAGTGCGGACGCCCAGCCCGCGCATAGAGCAACCGGAGGTAGTCATAGACCTCGGTGATCGTTCCCACGGTGGAGCGAGGGTTCTTGCTCGTCGACTTCTGGTCGATGGAGACCGCCGGCGACAACCCCTCGATGAAGTCGACATCGGGTTTGTCCATCTGCCCAAGGAACTGGCGGGCGTACGCCGACAGCGACTCGACGTAGCGACGCTGCCCCTCGGCGAAGATCGTGTCGAAGGCCAGACTCGACTTGCCCGAACCGGACAGCCCGGTGAACACGATCAGCGAATCGCGCGGCAGGTCCAAGGAGACGTCTTTGAGGTTGTGTTCGCGCGCGCCTCTGATCGTCAACTGGTCGGCCATGGCACCGCCTTGCGTCGAGAGGAAGTCACGAGGGCAGCTTAGTGGGCCGAGTCGAACACCTGTTCGCACCACGCCTGCGGCTGCCGAGCCAACTTACACCGCACTGTTCAGGCCGACGACGGGCGGTCAGGGGCGGAAGAGGCTCTTCATCGCGACCACGTCCTGGCCCTCACCCGGGGTGATCCGCACGGGCAGTGGTTGGCGCAGTTGGCTGCATTCGTAGGGCGCATCCATCGCCTCCGGGTCCACTCCGAAGCCCGAGCAGCGGGTCGTTGCCGTGAACCGCACCCGGAAGCGCGGCCCGTAGATCTCGTCGTAGTAGTCGTTGTCGAAGGGATAGTCCACGTGATGGCGTTCGGCCCACTTCTTGCCGGCCGGACCGACGATGTGTGTGCGGCGCAGCCGCAGGATCAGGCCGTCCCGGCGGAAGCCGACGATCGTGGCCGCGTAGGGATGCTGGGGTTGGGTCGGGGCGGTCTGCGCCGTGGGAGTCGGGGTCGGACTCGGCGAGGGGCTGGCCGCCGTGGCGGGGCCGTCCGGAGCGGGTTGCGGGGTGACCGGTGACGTCTCACAGGCGGCCAGACCGAGACCGAGAAGCGGTGCGATCGTGACGGTGAGGACTCGTTGCCGGATCCCGAACGTGTGTGTCATGTGCATAGGACGCAATCGAACGCCGCCTCGTTGCATCGCCCGTGCCGCCCGTAGTGCCCGCTCGGTCGGTCGCCGTACGATCTGGGCATGTCCTACACCGGTTCGGTGATTCCCGGCGGCGACCCCCACGTACGAGAGTTGGCACACCTCATCGTGTCCAAGGTCGCCGTCGATGAGCAGACGTCCAACAACTGCTATCTGCTGCGGTGCCGAAGCACCGGGGACCAGGTGTTGGTCGATGCAGCAGACGATGCCGAGCTGCTGTTGACGATGATCGGGGCCGATGGCCTGACCTCGGTGGTGACCACCCACCAGCACTGGGACCACCACCGTGCCCTGGCGCGTGTCGTGAGCGAGACCGCAGCCGAGACCATTGCCGGCGCAGCCGACGCCGAGGCGATCACGGCCCAGACCGGCGTCGCCATCGATCGCGCCGTCGGAGACGGCGACACCGTCTCGGTGGGCTGCTGTTCGTTGCAGGTGATCCACCTCGACGGACACACCCCCGGCTCCATCGCCTTGTTGTACGACGACCCGGAGGGCACCACCCACCTCTGGACCGGGGATTCTCTCTTCCCCGGCGGGGTGGGCAACACCTTCGGCGACGCCGACGCTTTCGGCCGTCTGATCAACGACGTGGAGACCAAGATCTTCGGTGCCCTGCCCGACGAGACCTGGTTCTACCCCGGCCATGGGAACGACTCGACGCTCGGCGCCGAACGCCCCCACCTCGCCGAGTGGCGCGAGCGCGGCTGGTGAGTGCCTCCCTACCGATCAGGCATGCCCGGTCGAGGAGGAACCGCTGCAGCGGCATCGCGGGTGAGGACTACTCGACTCGCGCCCTCGTGCACGCCCCATGCCCTTAGGGTGGTCCCCATGTCCGCACTTGACCGCGAGGCCGGGTCGGCTGCGCTCGTAGCCACTGTGCCCGCCGCGATCGCCGCCCTGACCGGCCACCCGCGCACCGCCGCAGCCTTGTTGAGTCTGCCTATCGGGGTAGCGGCCTTCTTCCGGGATCCCGACCGCGCACCCGACACCCCGGAGGGCGCTGCCCAGCTGGCTGACGAGGCTGACGTCGTGGTCGCCCCGGCTGACGGCAAGGTCATGCACGCGGGTCCGGCGCAGGCGGGTGTCGCTCCCCCGGGCGCATGGCAACAGGTCAGCATCTTCTTGTCCGTCTTCGACGTGCACATCAACCGCACGCCCTACGCTGGCACCGTCACCGAAGTGACCTACCGCCCCGGTCGATGGCTGGCCGCCTACAAGTTCGAGAGCGCCACCGAGAACGAACGCAGTGAGATCACCATCGAACGGATGGTCAACGGGCGCACGCGGCGGATCGTGTTTCGCCAGATCGTCGGTCTGGTCGCGCGCCGCGTCGTGACCCGGGTCGTGCCCGGGCAGGAGTTGGCCACCGGTGAACGCATCGGGCTGATGAAGTTCGGTTCGCGCATGGATATCTTCGTGCCACCCGGCGTCACCTTGCAGGTGGCCAAGGGCGATCGCACGGTGGCCGGGGAAACGGTGATCGCGCGCTGGCAGCCAGGAGGCACCCCATGAGTCCCCAGCGATTCGACGTCCCCCGACGCAGGCGCCTCCTCGACCGCTGGCGACTGGTCTCCCCCACGGGCGCCGAGGTCGTTTCGCTGCGCCAGCTGAGCCCTCGCGAACGCCTGCGCGTCACCTCCCCCTCCTTCTTCACCACGGCCAACATGTTCTGCGGTTTCTCCTCAGTTCTGATGGCCTTCGATGACCGATTCCGCATGGCTGCGGTGTTGATGGCGGCCAGCATCATCTTCGACATCGCCGATGGTGGGGTTGCGCGAGCGGTCGGGGCCACCTCGCCTTTCGGGGTGCAGCTGGACTCCCTGGCCGACCTGATCTCCTTCGGTCTCGCCCCGGCCGTCCTCGTCTACACCTGGGCTCTCAAGGAATGGCCGAC
The DNA here is from genome assembly GCA_937868075.1 of uncultured Marmoricola sp. Lineage (GTDB taxonomy): Bacteria > Actinomycetota > Actinomycetes > Propionibacteriales > Nocardioidaceae > Marmoricola. The sequence continues at coordinate 14,146 of CALMLL010000135.1, forward strand.
ATTGGCCTGGGCGGCAGCATTCCTCTGGTTGGCGTGTGCGGCGTTCCGGTTGGCACGCTTCAACGTCACCATCGACCCCGTCTCCGACAAGCGCTATTGGGTCGGGCTGCCGAGCCCGGGCGCGGCCGCGGTGATCATGGCAACGATCTTCGCCCTCCGCAGCCCCGACATCGGCCCCAAACTGGCCGGAACGTCGCTACTGCCGGTGGCGATCAGTGTGATCCCGGCGCTGTTGATGGTCAGCACGGTGCGGTTCCGGTCGTTCCGCTACCTGCTGTCCCCCAAGACCGCCCAGGCCAGACTCACCACGGCAATCATTGCGACCGCAATCGTTGCTGGTCTGGCCATCGTGCCGGCGTACACCGCGCTGGTGATGGCCTACTCATTCGTGCTCACAGCACCCCTGGGGGTGCTCACCGCTCCCCTACGCGTCAAACTCTTCGGGCCCGAAACGGTCGCCCCGCCGCGCACCCGGCTGCGGTCGGTGTTCTTGCCGCTGGTGGAAGAGGAACACGAAGGCCCCGTCGCCCACTAACCGTTGTACGTAACTCGCACCTCGTTGCTCAGCGCGACCGCCTGGCAGGCCAGCCGAATGCCGTCGGCCAGATCGTCGGCCTCGAGGACTTCGTTGTGCAACAGCGCCAGATCGCCCTCCAACACCAGGCACGCGCAGGCGCTGCACTGCCCCTCGCGGCACGAGTACGGCGCGTCGACTCCTTTGCTCTCCAAGAACACCAAGAGCGGCTCTCGACCGTTCCAGTCGTCGAAGGCGTAGTCCTGGTCGTCGAGGTGCACCTCCACCCGAACCGGCCCGGCCACCAAGCCACCCGTAGCCGATGATGCGCCCACGGAGTCATCGGTCTTGGTCGCGACCCCGACCATCTCGGGTACGTCGCCGAACGGGTTGCCCCCCAAGGAGACGAACTTCTCCTGCTGGCGGCGTTCACGCGGGAACTCGAGGTCCTTCAAGACCCCCGTGACCGCACTCATGAAGGGTCCCGGCCCACACACCATCGCGGTCGCGTCCGAGTGCCGCTGTGCGAACCGACGCAGGGCCTCGGCCGACGGAATCCCCTGGAGGCTCTCCAACCAGTGCACGATCTCGAACCGGTCAGGGTGCTCGTCCTGGAGTTGTCGCAGCGTCGCGGCAAAGATGACCGAGGCTTCGTCGCGATTGGCGTAGAAGAGCGTGACCGCGCCGTCGTGACGTTCCAGTGCCGTGCGGGCGATCGAGAGAATCGGGGTGATCCCCGAGCCTCCGGCGAAGAGCAGCACGTCGCTGTTCCAGTCTCGGGGGGTGAAGATCCCCGAAGGCGGCAGCACCCGCACCGTGTCACCGGGCCGCAGGTGGTCGCAGATCCAGTTGGAGGCATAACCCTCGGCGGTGCGCTTGACCGTCACCTGGTGACGATTCTCGTGCGGCGCGCTGGACAGGGAGTAACTGCGGGCCACCAGCCCGGTCTGCTCCGAGGGGATCGCCAAGGTCAGGAACTGGCCGGGCACATAGGCGAACGTCTCGGACAATTCCTCAGGTACCTCGAAGACGATCGAGCGGGCATCTGCGGTCTCGACGACGACGTCGCGCACCGTGAGCAGATGGGACTCAATAGCCATCGATGGCTCCAATGGGGACATCGCCTTCGGCCACCGCCCGGTCGATGGACCCCCTCAGTCGCGGGCATGACTCATAGATGTGGCGGCCTGAGGGTGACCTTTCGGCCTTCTGGAACTCCGCACAGTGCTCGGGGCCGTGCGCCTGCCACTGGATCGCGGTGTGGTGTTCAGAGTTCTTCTTGACACCCACCACCACCGTGCAGTCCAGACAGGCAACGTCAACCAGGCGGGCCTCGAGATAGAGCCGTTGATCGGCCCGCGTCGATTCGCGGACCTCGAACAGAACCATCAGCCGACCGTCGCCTCTTCGGCCGCCTTCTGGGCCAGGTTCGCAGCCACTTCGGCTCGCCAGAACTCGTTGGCTTTGGTGGTGTCGACCTCGAACTCGAACCGCTCGGTCATCTCATCGGTCACTTCGGCGACATCGACGTAGAACTGCTCGTACCAGCGCCGCATCTGGTAGACGGGACCGTCCTCCTCACACAACAGGGGGTTCTGCACCGGAGCCTTGTTGAGCCAGATGTTCACGTCCTGCATGAACCCTTCGGCGAACAACTCGGTGTAGCGCTTGCCGACGTACTCGGTCGTCTTGTCGTCGAGCCCGGGGGCTTTCTTGACCTTGAGGCCGAACTGCAACACGAAGGAGTTGGGGCCGGTCGGGACGTGGCAGTTGATCAGGACGACGTCGGTCAGGAAGCCTTTGAACTCGGTGTTGATCCAGTTGATCATGAACGCCGGCCCGAAGTAGGTGGCCTCCGACTTCAGCACGAGGTTCTCATCGCCGTAGCCCTGCGTGGCCTTGTCAGGTCGTCCGGTCGACTCCATGAACTGGCTGGCCATGTGGCCTTCGAACACGTTGCGAAAGCGCGTCGGGAAGGCGAAGTGGATGTAGAAGAAGTGGGCCATGTCGACCACGTTGTCGACGATCTCGCGACAGTGGGCGGTGGGTACGTCGAGAACGTTCCAACTCCAGTCGGTGTAGGCCTCGGAGTCCATGATGTCGTCCAACTCGGGTGGGGCCACGCTCATGTCGGCCGGGCTGCCCTCCGGGTCGTGCCAGACCATTAGCAACCCGTTGCGCTCCAGTGTCGGGTAGGTCTGGGTCTTGGCGCGCAGCGGCACCCTGCGGGCGTAGGGGATCGAGGTGCACTTGCCCGAGCCGTTCCAGCGCCAGTCGTGGAAGGGGCAGGCGACCTCATCGCCCTTCACGCTCCCCTGGGTCAGGTCGCCGCCCATGTGTCGGCAATAGCCGTCGATGACCTGGAGCGCTCCGTTGGTGTCTGCCCAGACCACCAACTTGCCGCCGAAAGCCCAGACCCCGTGGGGTTTGCCATCGCGGAACTGGGCGGCCGGTCCGAGGCAGTGCCAGCCACGGGCGAAACGTGCCGGCGTGGTGCCGAGGTCGAGGGATCGCGCGCTGCCGGCACTGATCGTGTCGGTGCTGCTCATGTCCGGGCTCATCGCTACCTCCTGAGGCTTGTTCAGGCAAGACTAGAACAGGTTATAGTTTTCCCCCTATCCGGGCCACTGTCGAATGCCCGGCGAGTCGACCGAGGGAACCCCACATGCGTCTTGCGCTCAGCGACGAACACCTGCGCCTCCAACAGGAGTTGCAGGACTACTTCACCCGCATCGTGACCCCGGAGCGCCGCCGTGCGCTGTCGATGTCCAGCGGGGAGTTCGGCGAGGTGGAGACCTACAAGGAGGTCATCCGCGAGATCGGCAGGGACGGCTGGCTCGGGATCGGCTGGCCGACCGAGTACGGCGGGCAGAACCGCTCGATGCTGGAGCAACTCATCTTCACCGACGTAGCCGCCGTGGCCGGGGTGCCGATCCCCTACCTCACCCTCAACACCGTCGGGCCGACGATCATGAGCTTCGGGTCGCAGGCCCAGAAGGATGAGTACCTCCCCCGCATCCTGGCCGGAGACCTCCACTTCTCGATCGGCTACTCCGAGCCGGAGTCGGGCACCGATCTGGCCTCGATGCGCACTCGCGCCCGACGCGAGGGCGACGAATGGGTCATCGACGGTCAGAAGATGTGGACCTCACTGATCCAGTACGCCGACTACGTGTGGTTGGCCTGCAGGACCGACCCTGACCTGCCGCGCCACAAGGGCCTGTCGATGATCATCGTGCCGACCTCGACCCCCGGGTTCTCCTATACCCCCGTGCACACCGTCGCGGGAGTGTCGACCAGCGCGACCTACTACGACGGGGTCCGGGTCCCGGTGGAGAACCTCGTCGGGGAACTCAACGGCGGTTGGCCGTTGATGACCAACCAGCTCAACCACGAACGCGTCGCCCTCACGTCGGCCGCACCCCTGATCCACTCGCTGGAACTGGTCACCGACTGGGCCAACCAGACCCGCCGCGACGGGCAGCGGGTGATCGACGCGGAGTGGGTGCAGGTGCTGCTCGGCCGTGCCCACGCCCGAGCCGAGATGCTGCGCCTGCTCAACCTGCGTCTTGCCAGTTCGACCGCGGCTCTCTCCCCTGCCGACGCCAGTGCCACCAAGGTGTTCGGGTCCGAGTTGGCCACCGAGGCCTACCGCAGCCTGATGGAAATCGTCGGGCCGGGCGCACTGGTGCCCACCGACTCCGCGGGTGCGGCACTGGCCGGACGGCTCGAGCGCTTCTACCGCTCCTCGCTGGTGATGACCTTCGGCGGCGGGACCAACGAGATCCAACGAGACATCATCGGCTACGTCGGGCTCGGCCTGCCGGCCGCGAAGAGGGGCTGAGAACATGGACTTCACCTTCTCCACCGAAGCCGACGAGGCCGCCAACCTGGCCGCCTCCGTCTTCGCCGGAGCCACCGGCACCGAACACCTGCGGACCGTCGAGGCCGACTGCGACCGTTTCGACGAGGCTCTGTGGGCGTCTTTGGGCGAGACCGGGTTGCTCGGTCTCGGCGTACCCGAAGAGCACGGAGGGGCCGGCCTGGGACTGATCGAGGTGTGTCGGGTGCTGATCGAAGCCGGGCGCACCGTCGCCCCGGTGCCGCTCGCAGACCACGTCGCCGCCGCCTTCACACTGGCCGGCCTCGACCCCGATTCCGCTCATCTCGAGTCGGCCGCGAGCGGTCAGGGGATCCTGACGATCGCGCACGCCGAACCGCTCGACGCCAACCCCGAGCGGTGCGAGACCACCAACGCCTCCACCCCCGACGAGCCCCGACTCGTGGGCACCAAAGTTCTGGTGCGCTCCCCTCGACGTGCCGCCGCCATCCTCGTCACCGCCGCGGACGGGGTCTACCTGGTCGGCGCCGAGGCCGACGGCCTGGCCTGGGAGGACCAACACACCAGCGATGGTGAGGCGGTCGGGTTCCTGCATCTCGACAACACCCCGGCGACGCGTTTGGGCGGATCGGAGGCAGCCACTCGTGTGGTCGAAGTGCTCACGGTAGCCCGCTGCGCCGAGCAGTTGGGGCGCCTCTACGGGGCCCAGCGATTGACCGCCGCCTACGCCGCCACCCGCGAACAGTTCGGCCGTCCGATCGGCACCTTCCAGGCGGTCTCCCAGCGCCTCGCCGACGGTTACATCGATGTGCTCGGCGCAGAACTCTGTTTGTGGCAGGCGGCCTGGCTGCTCGACGAGGGCCTGCCCGCAGGTACCGAAGTGGCGGTCGCCAAACTGTGGGCAGCCGACTCGGGTCATCGAGTGGCCCACACCACCGTGCACGTTCACGGCGGGGTCGGGATCGACCTCGACGGCGAGGCACACCGCTACTTCACCGGGCTCAAGCGCGGCGAGTTCGAACTGGGTGGGACGACCGCGCAAGCGCGGCGGATCGGAGCATCGCTGCGTCGCTGAGACGCGGCTCAGAACGGCCGTAGTGCGCCGATGGTGGCGGAGTACTCCGCCACCAGATCGGCCATGATCTCGGCCGCCGGACGCACCCGGTCCAACCGACCGACGATCTGTCCGGCAGGCATCGCCACGGTGCGCGGGTCGTCGCCTCGGTTGAGCCGGGAGTGGGCGTCGGCGACCAGGAGGTTCTGCAGTGGCATCGGCAACGGGGCGGGCGCATCTGGAGCCGACCAGGCGTCGGTCCAGGCGGTCTTGAGCAATCGCGCCGGCTTGCCGGAGTAGATCCGGGAGCGAACCGTGTCCGAGGAACTGGCCTTCAGCAGCGCTCGGCGGACTGCGGTGCCGACGGAGAGGTCGTATTCGGCCGCGCCCAACCACAACGAACCCATCCACACTCCTTGGGCACCCAGTGCGAGGGCGGCGGCGATCTGGCGCCCGGAGCCGATTCCTCCCGCGGCCAACACGGCCGCGTCGTGCCCGACCGCGTCGACGACCTCGGGTACCAACACCATCGAGGCGATCTCACCGGTGTGCCCGCCGGCCTCATAGCCCTGAGCCACCACGATGTCGACTCCGTTGGCCACATGCGAGATGGCATGGTCGGCGGTGCCCGCCAGGGCCGCGACCAGGACCCCGGAGCCGTGGGCCTGGGCAATCACGTCACGAGGTGGCGATCCGAGCGCATTGGCGATCAAGACCGGGCGATGGGCCAGCGCCACGTCGACGTGGGTGCGGGCCACCGAGTGCAGCCAGCCGAGGACGCCCTCTTGACCTTCGCCGTCGGGCAGCGGTGGAACTCCGAGGTGACGCAGTGTGGTGTCCACGAAGTCTCGATGCTCGGGCGGGATCAGCGCATGCAGGTCGTGAGCCGCGCCCTCGGTGGGCACCCTCATCGGCATCACCACATCGACGGCGTACGGCTTGCCGTCGGTGTTGTTGTCCAGCCAGGTCAGCGCCGCATCGAGATCCTCCCCCTCGTTGAAGCGCACACAACCCAACACGCCCAGGCCACCGGCTCGAGAGACCGCGGCGGCGACCTTCTCGCTGGGCGTGAAGGCCACGATGGGGTAGGTGATCCCCAGACGCTGACAAAGATCGGTGTGCACGAGCGCCTCCTACGGAGGGCTCAGGAGCCCTGTCCGGCCAGCTCCCGAGCTCGGGGGTAGTTCGCCTTGCCGGTGGCGCTGCGCGGGATCTCCTCCACCCAGGTCACGAAACGCGGCAACTTGTAGGAACTCAGGCTACTGCGCAGGAAATCGCGCAGGTCGGCCACCGAGGGCCGGGCATCACCACGGGGCTGGATCACCGCTGAGACGGCCTGCCCGTAGGTCTCGTCTGCGACCCCGACCACGAGGGCGTCATAGACGTCGGGATGGGCCTTCAGCGCCATCTCGACCTCCTCGGGGTAGACCTTCTCCCCACCGGTGTTGATGCAGTTGGAGCCGCGGCCCAGCAGGGTGACCTTGGCCCCCTCCTCGACCCGGGCGAAGTCGCCGGGCACCGAATAGCGGACCCCGTCGACGGTGATGAAGGTGCGGGCCGAGCGTTCCTCGTCCTTGTAGTAGCCCACGGGGACGCTCCCCGAGCGCGCCAGGCGACCGATGGCGCCGACCTGGTCGAGATCGATCACTCGGTTGTCCTCGTCCAGCAGCACCGACTCCAGGCCGAGGGAGACCACACAGCCCTCCCCCTGGATGTTGTCCTTGTCCTGCAGCCCGGTGCCCTGGAACCCGGTCTCCGAGGCGCCCACCGAGTCGGTGAAGAAGGTGTTGGGGAAGGCTGCCATCCAGCGTTCCTTGACCGGCCGAGAGAAGATCGCGGCCGAGGACGCCACCGCCACCAGCGAGGTGGCGTCGTATCCGTGGCTCTCGTAGGCCTCGATCAGCGGTCGGGCCATGGCGTCACCGGTCATGAAGATCAGTTGGACCTTGTTTGCCTCGATCGTTCTCCAGACCTCGTGCGCGTCGAACGTGGGCGCCAGGATCGTCAGGTGCCCGGCGAACAAATGCATGAGCATCGCTGCCTGGGCGCCACCATGCATCAGGGGTGAGAGCGGGAAGGTCACCATCGGCTGGTTGGTGGCCGCCTGCTGGGACTGGTCGAACTCGCTCAGCCGAGCCCCGGTCATGAAGTCGATGCCACCGCCCAGCACCCTCCAGAAATCCTCGTTGCGCCACATGACGCCCTTGGGATACCCGGTCGTGCCGCCGGTGTAGACGATGTAGAGGTCGTCGCCCGAGCGGGGCTCGAAGTCACGCTCCGCGCTTTGTCCGTCCAGCGCGTCCTCCCACAGCACTCCCGAGTACGCCGACACGTCGGCCTGGCTCTCGGGGTCCGCGGAATCGGGCATCACCACGATCGTGTGCAGTGCCTCGTGACGCGGTGCGACCGCGGCCACCAGGTCGGCGTACCCACGTTCGTGGATGAGCGCCACCATGTCGGAGTTGTCGAAGAGGTAGTCCAGTTCGCCCTCGACGTATCGATAGTTGACGTTGATCACGACCGCGCGGATCTTGAAGATGGCGAGCAGGGCGACCACGTGCTCGATGGAGTTCTTGGCGTAGATGCCGACATGGTCCCCGACCCCGACTCCACGCCCCTGCAGGAAGTGGGCCAGTCGGTTGGACTCGGCTTCCAACTCTGCGTAGGTGACCCGCCGATCACCCACCTGGATGATCGGGCGATCGGGGACGACGTCGACGGCGTGCTCAAACAGATCGGCAATGTTCAAAGCCATGTCCGAACACTAGAACAGGTTCTCGTTTCCTCCTACGGTGAACCCATGACCGAACCGCACCTGCTCGTGGACCTCCATGACCACACCCTGGTACTCACGATGAACCGCCCCGAAGCCCGCAACGCGCTGTCAGCGGAGATGATGAGGCTGCTCTCCCAGGCCTGGGATCGGGTCAATGAGGATGACCAGGTGCGGGTTGCCGTCCTGACCGGCGCCGGAGGTGCCTTTTGCGCCGGAGCCGATCTGAAGGCGATGAGCGCCAGTGCACCCTCGGACAGTTTCGAGGCGGGCACCTTCGACCCTGCGGTGATCAAGTCGCTGCTCAAGGGTTTCCGGGTCACCAAACCGCTGATCGCCGCCGTGGAGGGGCCCGCGATCGCAGGCGGGACCGAGATCCTGCAGGCCACGGACATCAGGGTGGCCGGCGAGTCCGCGCGCTTCGGCGTCTCCGAGGTCCGTTGGGGGCTCTACCCCCTGGGAGGTTCGGCGGTCAGGTTGCCGCGTCAGATCCCCTACACGGTGGCGGCGGACCTACTGCTGTCCGGACGACACATCGATGCCCGGGAGGCCCAGCGCATCGGACTGGTCGGCCATGTCGTTCCAGACGGTTCGGCGCTGGCCAAGGCCCTGGAACTGGCCGACATGATCGCCGCCAACGGTCCGCTCGCAGTGCGCAGCGTGTTGGCCACGATCAGAGCCAGTGAAGGCAAGCATGAGGACGACTGCTGGCGCGACGACGCTTCTGTGGGCATGGGGGTCTTCGCCTCGGCCGACGCCAAGGAAGGCCCCCGGGCGTTCGTGGAGAAGCGGAAGCCCTCCTTCACCGGCCACTAGTCCGACGCGCGCAGTGATCGCTAGTCGGTGGTGACGTCCCCGCCCGCGTCCTGCCAGGCGGTGATCCCACCCGCAAGGTGGTACGCCTTGTCGAATCCGCGTGCAGTCATGGCGGTCAGCGCCACACCGGAGCGATTGCCGCTGCGGCAATAGACCGCATACGGCACGCCGGGGTCGAGTTGATCCAACCCGGTGAGGAAGTCCGATGACTCCACGTCGAGGTTCACCGCTCCTGGCAGGTGGCCGGCGGCGTACTCAGCGGGGGTGCGCACGTCGAGGATGACGGTGGCCGGGCGCTTGAGGGCGGCCGCGAACTTCACCGGATCCAACGCGGCGCCAGTGGCCGGTGCCTGGCTGGCGACGGCTCCCGCCGACGTGCTCACGCTCGGCTCGCTCGAACCACCGCAGGCCGAGAGCCCCACTGACACGCCCAACGAGAGCCCGAGCGACAGGGTCAAAGCGGCGATGCGGGCCGGAGCCCGGCGTCCGGTGCGTAGCATCTGCATACCCCCTAGGGTATCTGCTCTGTGAGCATCGCGGTGCGCAGGGCCACCTTGTCGACCTTGCCGAGACCGGTCAGTGGCAACGCCTGCACGGCGACGATGCGCTTGGGCACGTGCACCGGCCCCTTGGCGACTCGAACCACCTCTTTCAGATCACGTTGGAGTGATTCGTCCAGATCGAAGCCCGCACGCAGCACCACGACAGCGGTGACTGCCTCTCCCCACCGTTCGTCGGGTACGCCGACGACCCCGACCTGGGCGATCGCGCGGTGAGTTGCCAGTGCGTCCTCGACCTCGCGGGAGAACACGTTGAAGCCGCCGGTGACGATCATGTCCTTCACCCGGTCCACGATCGTCCAATAGCCTTCTTCGTCGCTGCGAGCGACGTCACCGGTGCGCAACCAGCCGTCGTGACCGAAGGCAGCCTCGGTCTCCTCCGGTCGGTTCCAGTAGCCGTCGGCGACCACATCCCCGGCCACCCAGATCTCCCCCGGTCGACCGGTCTCGACGGGGTGACCCTCGGAGTCGCGTAGGGAGGTGCGCAGCGACGGACTCGGCCGCCCGCAACTCCCCAGCCGACCGGGGATGTGCGCAGCTTTGCTGAGGTAACTGACCACCATGGGGCATTCGGACTGGCCGTAGTACTGCGCGAACACCGGCCCGATCACCTCCAGTGCCTGCTGCAATCGCACCGGGTTGATCGGCGCAGCCCCGTAGAAGACCGTCTCCAAGGACCCCAGGTCACGATCGGCGAGGTCGGGGTGATCGAGCAGCGCATAGATCATCGACGGCACCAGCATCGTGGCGTTGATCTGCTCGGCCTCGATCAGGCGCAGCACCTCACCGGGGTCGAAGCGGGGAGTGACCACCAGCTCACCGCCCAGTCGGACCACCGGGGTGAAGAACGCCGCCCCGGCATGGGAGAGCGGCGTGCACATCAGGAAGCGCGGACGCTGCGGAAACTCCCATTCCGCGAGCATCACCCGAGCCATCGCGCTCAGGCTCGACACGGTGCCCACGACACCTTTGGGCCGACCGGTGGTGCCGCCGGTGTAGGTGACCGAGAGAACGTGATCCTCGGCGAGGTCGGCCACCGACAACGGTTCTTCGGGAGCGGAGTCGGCGAGAGCGACCAGGTCCGTGCCGATCGCGGCCGGTCCCAGCGTGAAGACCTGCGTGAGGCAGTCGACCTCGGTGATCAAGCGTGCCGCCACGTCGGCGTACGCCGGGTCGACGATCAGTGTGGAGATGCCTGCGTCGGCCAGGACGAAGGCGTGGTCGGCCACCGACCCCAGCGGATGGAGTGCGGTGCGGCGATATCCCTGGGTCTGACCGGCCCCGATCAGGGTCAACACATCGGAGTGGTTGCCACTGAGCAGGCCCAGCGGCGAACCCGTCGAGACCTGGTGCTCGGCTAGGACCTGCACGAACCGGGAGATCCGCGAAGCCAGGTCCGCACCAGTGATCGGCTCGCCCGAGGACGGTCGCACGACCACCTGGTCGGCCCGCTCGGACAGTGCCTGGGCCAGCAGTTGTCCCGCGTGCGGCTGACTCAAGCCAGCACCTCGGCGACGCGATGGACCTCGGCCGGTGTGCGGGCAGAGACCAGCAGGGTGGTGACCCCGGTCTCGGCCCACTGCGCGGCCTTCTCCCGCACCCGAGCGGGTGAGCCGATGATGTGCAACTCATCGACCAGTTCGTCGGGGATGCAGGCGGCCGCTTCGTCTTTGCGGCCGGTCAGGTAGAGGTCTTGGACGCGGGCGGCCAGGTCGGCGTACCCCATGCGCTCGAAGACGCTCTTGTGGAAGTTCTGGTCCTTGGCCCCCATGCCGCCCATGTAGAGCGCCACCATCGGTTTGAGCGCCTCGACCACCATCGCCGTTTCCGCATCATCTGCGCTCACGTGCAGATGGGCGGTGGCAGCGATCTCGAAGTCGGCCCGGGTCCGCCTGGCACCCGGGCGGGCGAACCCTTCGTCGAGCCATTCCGAGTACATCGCAGCCGAGCCCGGCGTGTAGAAGATCGGTATCCAACCGTCAGCGATCTCAGCGGTCTGGGCGACATTGCGAGGCCCCTCGGCACCGAGCCAGATCGGTAGATCGGCCCGCAGCGGATGCACGATCGGCTTCAGGGGCTTACCCAGGCCCACGCTGCCGGGGCCGGTGTAGGGCAGGGGGAAGTGCGGACCCGGGTTGGTCACCGGCGCCTCGCGGGCCAGCACCTGGCGGATGATGCTGACGACTTCTCGGGTCCGCGCGAGCGGTCGGGAGAACGGCTGGCCGTACCAGCCCTCGACAACCTGTGGGCCGCTGACGCCCATCCCGAGGATCACCCGTCCGTTGCTCAGGTGGTCCAGGGTGAGCGCGTGCATGGCGATGCTGGTCGGCGTACGCCCCGACATCTGCACGATGCTGGTGCCCAGGCGGAGCCGACTGGTCTCTCGACCCCACCAGGCGAGGGGCGTGAACGCGTCCGACCCCCAGGCCTCGGCCGTGAAGACGGCATCGAACCCGGCTTCCTCTGCGGCGACCACCAACTCCCCCACGCCGGCAGGTGGGGTGGCCCCCCAGTAGCCCAGTTGCAGTCCGAGTTTCATGTCCGACCCTTTCAGCGCACGTGTCCGGCGCGGCCAGTTTGTCCCACCCGCCGCGCGCCGCCTTTGCCGCCCGGCCTCATCAGTGTTTCACTCCACTGACATGAGCACGGCACCGTCTGGCCCGCTCCAGGCCCCGATGCGGGTCGACTTCGACTACACCCGCTCCCTGGGACCCGTGCTGTCGGTTTTCATGACCGGGCTGCGCGACGGCCGCATCCTGGCCGCCCGCACCTCGGCTGGCCTCGTGGTGCCTCCCCCGGAGTTCGATCCGGTCACGCTCCAGCCGCCCACCCAGTTCGAGCCCGTTGCCGACACCGGAGTCGTGGAGACCTGGACCTGGGTTCCTGACCCCGTCGCAGATCAGCCTTTCGAGCGGCCGTTCGCGTTCGCGCTGATCCGCCTCGACGGTGTCGAGAGCACCCTGCTGCACGCGGTGGATGTGCCGGCTGCCGACGACATGAGGACCGGCATGCGGGTTCGGGCGCGGTGGCGTGAGCACCGCGTCGGCGCGATCACCGACATCGCCTGTTTCGTGCCGGAGGAGTCACCTGCCTCGACCCCCGACACCAGTCCGTCGGTGCCCACTGCCGGGGCTGGTGAACCCGTGACCGGCATCGTCACCCCGGTCCGGCTCCGCTACACCTATGCCGCCTCGCCGGAGGAATCTGCGTTCTTCCGCGGTCTCGCCGACGGTCGGATCCTGGGCCAGCGGTGTCCGGCGTGCGGCAAGGTCTACGTCCCGCCCCGAGGCGCCTGCCCGGTCGACGGATTGCCCACGACCGATGAGGTCGAGTTGTCCGACGAGGGCACGGTGACCACGTTCTGCATCGTCAACGTGCCCTTCCTGGGCCAGCGGATCACGCCTCCGTATGTGTCGGCGTATGTCTTGCTCGACGGCGCCGACATCGCCTTCCTCCACCTGCTGCTCGACGTCGACCCGGCCGAGGTGCGCATGGGCATGCGGGTCCGAGCGGTGTGGCGACCGCGCGAGGAATGGACCACCTCGCTGGAGAACATCAGTCATTTCGCTCCGACCGGCGCCCCGGACGCCGACTACGACACCTACAAGGGGCACCTATGAGGCGGGTCGCCGTCGTGGGCTTCGCCCAGCGCCAAGCCCTCGACTTCCCTGGATCGCCCACCTGCGTGGAGTTGTTGGTCCCGATCTTCGCCGAGTGCTTCGCCCAGACAGGTTGGACAAAGGACGACATCGGCTTCTGGTGCTCAGGCTCCAGCGACTACCTCGCCGGGCGTTCGTTCAGTTTCGTCAGCGCGGTCGATGCGATCGGAGCCCTTCCCCCGGTCGTGGAGTCGCATGTGGAGATGGATGCCGCCTGGGCGATGTACGAGGCATGGGTCAAGATCCAGACAGGCGAGGTCGACACCGCGTTGGTGTACGGCTTCGGAAAGTCCAGCGCCGCCACTCTGCGACGCATTCTGGCGCTCCAACTCGATCCCTACACGATGACTCCGCTGTGGCCCGACACCGTTTCGCTGGCCGCTCTCCAGGCACGTGCCGGACTGGAGGCGGGTCGATGGAGCCAGGCCGACCTGGCGGCCGTGGTCGCCACCAATCTCACCCGTGCGGTGACCAATCCACACGCCGTCCGCGCTGCCTCGATGACCCCCGAGGAGGTGGCCTCCTTGCCGGCGTACGCCGACCCGCTGCGTGCTCTGGAGTGTGCACCCGTCACCGACGGAGCCGCCGCGCTGGTGCTGGCTGCCGAAGATCGGGCCCTGGAGTCCTGCGCCCAGCCGGCGTACATCACCGGGTTCGCCCATGCCATCGACGCGCACCACCTGGGCACCCGCGATCTCCTTCGCGCGCCGTCGGTGCAGATCGCAGCCAAGGCCGCCGGGGTCACCCCGGAGACTGTGGAGGTGGCCGAGGTGCACGCACCCTTCGCCCACCAGGAACTCCTTGTCCGCTCCGAACTCGGGTTCACCGACTCCACGACGATCAACCCCTCAGGCGGTGCTCTGGGCGGCAACCCGATGTTCGCCGGCGGGCTGATCCGCATGGGCGAGGCAGCGTCCCGGATCTGGTCAGGCCAGGCCGACACGGTTGTCGGCCACGCAACCAGCGGACCCCTGCTCCAACACAATCTCGTGTGTCTCATGACGAGCGAACCCACCGGAGGTCGATCATGACCGGGCGTCCGGCAGCGGTCGTCGGCATCGGCCAGACCCACCACCGCGCCAAGAGGCCCGACGTGTCGATGGCCGGCCTGTGTCGCGAGGCCATCGACCGCGCGCTGGCCGATGCCGGCGTGGAGATGGGACAGATCGACGCCGTTGTTGTCGGCAAGGCACCCGACCTCTTCGAAGGCGTCATGATGCCGGAGCTGTATCTGGCACAGGCCCTGGGCGCGGTCGGCAAGCCCCTGCTACGCGTGCACACCGCTGGATCGGTCGGCGGGACCACTGCCATCGTCGCCGCCTCGCTGGTCCGGGCCGGCGTCCATCGCCGGGTGCTCGCGGTCGCCTTCGAGAAGCAGTCGGAGTCCAATGCGATGTGGGCACTGAGCGTCCCGGTGCCCTTCGTGATGCCGGTGCACGCCGGAGCCGGGGGCTACTTCGCCCCGCATGTGCGTTCCTACATCCGCCGTTCCGGCGCTCCTCCGGAGACCGGGGCCATCGTGGCCGCCAAGGACCGGACGAATGCCCTGCTCAACCCCTACGCGCACCTGCGCCACGACAACGTCACTGTCGAGTCGGTGATGGCCTCCCAGATGCTCTGGGATCCGATCAGGTACGACGAAACCTGCCCCTCCTCTGACGGCGCTTGTGCGCTGGTGATCACCGATGAGGATCATGTCGGGGTGGAGAACCCGGCCTGGATCCACGCCACCGCGATGCGGTCCGAACCCACGACGGCGGCCGGGCGCGACCAGGTCAATCCTGCGGCCGGACAAGCTGCGGCCGCTGCCCTGTGGCGCGAGGCCGGAATCTCCTCCCCGATCGACGAGATCGACTGCGCCGAGATCTACGTGCCGTTCAGTTGGTTCGAGCCCATGTGGCTGGAGAATCTCGGTTTCGCCGCACCTGGCACCGGGTGGCATCTGACGGTGGCCGGTGAGACGTCTCTGACCGGCAGGATCCCGGTGAACATGTCGGGCGGAGTGCTCTCCTCCAACCCCATCGGGGCCTCCGGCATGCTCCGTTTCGCCGAGGCGGCGCTCCAGGTTCGTGGGGCCGCCGGTCAACACCAGATCGCGGGCGCACGGAGGGCTCTGGGACACGCTTATGGCGGCGGGTCCCAGTTCTTCGCCATGTGGGTGGTGGGATCCGCGCCTCCCGCCACCTGACCCGGAGCCGCGTCGCTGGAGCCTCGGCAGATCTCGTACCGTGTTGTGCATGTCCACTGCTGTTCGCACGAGGTCGACGCGCAAGCGCCGCCCTGGATGGGTGCCCAACCAGCACGGTGCCTGGGCGATGATCGCGGCCCCGTTGTTGGTGGGCGTGCTGGCGGTCGGTCCGGCCTGGATCCACCTGCCGCTGGCCGCGTTCTGGTTCGTGGGCTACTTCGCGTTCTTCGCCACCTCGCTGTGGCTCAAGGCAAGGAGGCGCCCCAACTGGTGGCCGCCGGTGCGCGCCTACGGCTTGGCCTCAATCGCGCTGGCCGTCGTCGTGGTGATCCTGCGCCCCGGGCTGGTCGCGTGGGCACCCTGGTTCGTGCTGCCGCTCGGCGTCGGGCTGTGGGCGGCCGCGGCACGCCGGGACCGAGACCTGTCCGCTGGTGTGGCCACCGTTGCCGGCGCCAGCCTGATGACCGTGGTTGCCTATGCCGCGGCGATGCCCGGCCGGATCGAGCCCGTCGCGTGGTGGTGGCCGCAGATCCCCGAGCGTCCCCTGCTGCTGGCTCTGGTGCAGTTCCTCTACTTCGCCGGCACCGTCTTCTACGTCAAGTCGGTGATTCGCGAACGAGGCAACCAGCGGTTCCTGATGGCCAGCTTGGCCTTCCATGCTGTGGCCGCAGCCGTTGCCTGGTGGTTGGCCTGGCCGCTGGGGTTGGTGTTCGTGGCGCTGTTGGTACGCGCGGCCCTGATCCCGCGCCTGGGCTGGACCCCCAAGCAGGTCGGACTGCTGGAGATCCCGGCCACGGTGCTGGTCAGCGTGCTGTCGCTGGTGCTCCTCTAGCCGCCTTAGTTGGCGTACGTGACCGGCAGTTCCTTGATGCCGTTGATCCAGCCGCTCCGGAACCGCACCGCGGGGCCGGCCTGCGCGATCTTGGTCATCCTGTCGGCCAGGGTGTTGAACATGACCTGCACCTCGAGCCGGGCCAGATTGGCACCGATGCAGTAGTGGGCCCCGTGTCCACCGAACGACAGGTGCGGGTTGGGGTTGCGGGTGATGTCGAAGCGGCGCGGATCGGTGAACACGGCCTCGTCGTTGTTGGCGCTGGCATAGAGCATGCCGACCCGCTCACCGGCCTTGATCGTGACCCCGCCCAACTCCAGGTCGGCGGTGGCCGTGCGCTGGAAGGCCGTGACCGGGGTCGCCCAGCGGATGATCTCGTCGTACGTCGTCCCAGGGCGCTCGCGGCAGTACAACTCCCATTGGTCGGGGTTGTCGAGGAAGGCCATCATCCCGTGAGTGATGGCGTTGCGGGTGGTCTCGTTGCCGGCCACGGTCAACAGGATCACGAAGAACCCGAACTCATCGGAGGTGAGCCCGGCGCCGTCCTCACCCGCAGTCACGAGTTTGGTGACGATGTCCTCGCGAGGGTTGGCCTTGCGGTCCTCGGCCAGAGGCATGAAGTAGTTGAGCAGTTCGATCGAGGCGAGTTCGGGATCGCCTTCGACATCGGGGTCGTCGTAGCTGAGCATCTGGTTGGACCAGGTGAACAACTTGCTGCGGTCCTCCTGGGGCACACCGAGCAGGTCGGCGATCGCCTGCAACGGGAGCTCGGCGGCCACGTCTGCCACGAAGTCTCCGCTCCCTTTGGCCAGCGCTTCATCGACGATCTTTAGAGCGCGAGACTCCAGCATCTCGTGCAGTGTCCCGATCGCTCGTGGGGTGAACCCACGAGAGATGATCCGCCGCAGCCGGGAGTGCTCGTCGCCGTCCTGGTTGATCAACATGACGTTCTGCATCTCGACCTGGTCGCGGGTCATGTCCTCGGCGAAGCGGATGATCGCGCCGTTGATCGCGGTGGAGTAATCCTTGGAGTTCTTCGACACCGCCGAGACGTGCTCGTGGGTCGAGACCGCCCAGAACCCGCGGTCGTTCTCGCCGAAGCCGGCCCGCGCCTCAGGGCCCTGCTCCACGAAGAACACCGGCGACGTACGCCGCATCGCGAGGTACTCCTGGAACGGGACCCCCGCCTCGTTGATGGCCGGGTCGGTGGGATCGAAGCCAACTGGGATGTTCAGAGATTGCGTCACAGGGTCCTCCAGGGAGCACATCGGCACGACTGTTAGGTTGAAGCATACTGAAACGTGTTCTAGTTTCTGTTGCGGTCCACTAGTTGTCCAGATGTCTTGTCCAGAGTGGAGTCACCATGGGTAACCCCGTCATCGTCGAAGCAGTCCGTTCTCCGCAGGGCAAACGGCGCGGCTGGCTGGCCGGACTGCATGCCGCGGTGTTGCTGGGCAAGGCCCAGGCCGCCGTCATCCAGCGCAGCGGTATCGATCCGGAGTTGATCGATCAGGTGATCGGCGGCGTGGTCACCCAGGCAGGAGAACAGTCCAACAACATGGTCCGGCGCGCATGGATGCACGCCGACCTGCCCAACCACACCGCCTCGACCGTGGTCGACGCCCAGTGCTCCTCGGCCCAGCAGGCCACCCACCTCATCAACGCGATGATCGCCGCCGACGCGATCAAGGTCGGCATCGCCTGCGGCGTGGAGTCGATGTCACGCATCCCGCTCGGGGCCAACGTTCCGGCGGGAATGGGCGACCCGCGCCCGCCGCAGTGGGACATCGACCTGCCCAACCAGTTCGAAGGAGCCGACCGGATCGTCGCCGCGCGTGGATTCACCCGCGACCAGGTCGATGCCTTCGGCCTGGCCTCACAGGTCAAGGCGGCCGCGGCCCAGGCCGAGGGCCGATTCGAGCGTGAGATCTTCCCGATCGAGGCGCCGGTGCTCGACGAGGACGGAACCCCGACCGACCGGATGCGCGTGATCACCGCCGACCAGGGCATCCGAGACACCTCCATCGACGCGCTGGCCGCGCTCAAGCCCGTGCTCCCCGACGGCGTACACACGGCGGGGACGTCCTCGCAGATCTCCGACGGAGCCTCGGCCCTGCTGCTCATGGACGAAGACCTCGCCCGCTCGCTCGGGCTCAAGCCGCGGGCTCGAATCGTGTCCAGTTGCCTGGTCGGGGCCGATCCCTTCTTCCACCTCGACGGCCCGGTTCAGGCCACCGAACGTCTCCTCAAAGACACCGGCATGACCATCGCCGACATCGACATCTGCGAGGTCAACGAGGCCTTCGCCGGAGTGGTCATGAGTTGGGCCAAGGTGCACGACGTGCCTGAGGACAAGTACAACGTCAACGGCGGTGCGATCGCTCTGGGCCATCCGGTCGGCTCCACCGGCACTCGACTGCTCACCACGGCCCTGCATGAGTTGGAGCGACGCGACGCCAGCACCGCGTTGGTCTCGATGTGCGCGGGCGGCGCTCAGGCGTCGGGGACCATCATCGAGCGCATCTGATCCGGTCCTGATCGGCTACAGGCCGTAGACCGGGTCTGGAGTCGTCCCTTCGGCAATGAGGTCCCGCACCGCAGCGCCCACCTCTGCGGCCTCCCAGCGTCGAGCGATGTCGCGGCGTGGGCCGTGTCGCCAGCCCTCCTCCAGGCAGATCTGACCGCCCTCGATCTCCAGCACCCGACCACTGATGTCGCAGTCGAGCGAAGCCAGCCACGCCACGACCGGGGAGTTGTTGGCCGGCGCCATCGCGTCGAAACCGCCTTCGACCCCGGCCATCATGGCTGGGAAGGCCGCCTCGGTCATGCGGGTGCGGGCCACCGGGGCGATCGCGTTGACCAGCACGCCGTAGCGGCCGAGTTCCGCGGCAGCTACCAGAGTCATCGTGGCGATGCCCCCCTTGGCGGCCGAGTACGCCGTCTGCCCGATCGAGCCTTGGAGCCCAGCTCCCGACGAAGTGTTGATCACCCGGGCCTGGCGCAGGCGTCCGGCCTTGGCCTCGTCGCGCCAATAGGCGCCCGCATGCCGCAAGGGCGCGAAGTGACCTTTCAGGTGCACCCGAATCACCGCGTCCCACTCGTCCTCGGTGGCGTTGACCAGCATCCGGTCCCGAACGAAGCCGGCGTTGTTGACCAGCACGTCAAGACCACCGAAGGTCTCGATGGCCTGGCGCACCATCGTCTCGGCCTGGGCGAAGTCGGCGACATCGGCTCGGTTGGCCACGGCTCGACCACCCAGTGACTCGATCTCGGCCACGACATCGTGAGCCGGGGAGTCGGCCTTCTCGCCGGAGAGCGTGACCCCGTAGTCGTTCACGACCACGGCCGCCCCTTGGCGGGCCAGCTCGAGCGCGTGCTCGCGGCCGATCCCCCGCCCCGCTCCGGTGACGATGGCGACGCGGTCCTGCAAGATCCCGCTCACGTGGTGGGTTCCTCTCCGGCTTGGTGTTGGGCGACGTACAAGAAGAGCGGCGGTTCTCCGCCCCCATGGCATTGGATGCTGGCTCCGGAGACATAGGAGGCCAGGTCGCTGGCCAAGAACACCGCCACCGAGCCGACGTCCTCGGGTCGAGCCAGGCGCTGCAAGGCGATGGTCCCGGCGATCGCGGCCACGCCGGACTCCCCTGCGTAGTGAAGGTCGGACTGCTCGGTCCGCACGAGACCGACATCGATGCTGTTGACCCGGACCTTGGGGCCCCATTCGACCGCCAGGGAGGCGGTCAAGGAGTCGACGCCGGCCTTGGCGGCGCCGTAGGCGGCGGTTCCCGGGGACGGTCGCAGGGCCGAAACCGAGGAGATGTTCACGATCGCGCCGCCCTCGTCCTGGCGCTGCATGACCGCGTTGGCAGCCTGCATGATGCTCAGCGGGGCCAGCAGATTGAGCGCGACGATCTTGTCGTGGAAGCGCGGCGAGGCCTCGGCGGCCAGTGCGTACGGCGCCCCACCTGCGTTGTTGACGACCACGTCGAGTCGGCCGAAGTCGGCCACGATCGAGTCGACGAGCGCCGTGACCGCTTCGGGTTCGCGGACGTCACACAGTCGGTGCTGCGAGCCGGGCAACGCCTCGGCTTCGCTGCGGCCGCAGGTCACCACGGTGGCTCCGGCTTCGACGAATCGCGCCGTGATGCCCAAGCCGACGCCGCGTTGACCGCCGGTGACCAGGACCACCCGGCCGGTCAGGTCCATGGTGAGTGCCATGTGGGATAGGCTACCAAGCAAACGTTAGGTAGGGAGCCATGGCGATCACTTCACAGCTGCGAGCCGACCACATCCGAACGATCACGATGGACGTGCCGCCGGTCAACGCCCTCCCCGTCGAAGGGTGGTTCGACCTGGCCGCCGCTCTCGACGCCGCCAGCGCGGACCCGGAGACGCACGTCGTCATCCTTCGTGCCGAGGGGCGCGGCTTCAACGCCGGCGTCGACATCAAGCAGATGCAGAACACCGAGGGCTTCGAGGCTCTCATCGGGGCCAACAAGGGCTGCTTCGCCGCGTTCAAGGCGGTCTATGAATGTGCGGTGCCGGTCATCGCCGCGGTCCACGGCTTCTGCCTCGGCGGCGGCGTGGGGCTGGTCGGCAACGCCGACTGTGTGATCGCCAGCGACGACGCCTATTTCGGCGTACCCGAGGTCAAACAGGGTGCCCTCGGCGCCGCGACCCACATGGCCCGACTGGTCCCCCAGCATCTGATGCGCACGCTCTACTTCACCGCCCGCACCATCCCGGCCAGCCAACTCGTGCAGTTCGGCAGCGTGCTCGAGGTGGTCCCCCGCGACCGCCTCGATGAGGCAGCGCTGGCCGTCGCCGGCGAGATCGCCGCCCACGACACCCGGGTGATCCGCGCCGCCAAAGAAGCCCTCAACGGCATCGATCCGATCGACGTCAACAAGTCCTACCGCTTCGAGCAGGGCTTCACGATGGAACTCAACCTTGCCGGGGTCAGCGACGAGCACCGCGACCGCTTCGCCGGGACCTCCAAGGCCGGGGGGTGATGCCTCGTGATGCCGAGCAAGGCCATGAGCATCGACGAGGTCGTCTCCAGCCTCCGCTCAGGGATGCGGGTAGGAATCGGCGGGTGGGGGTCGAGGCGCAAACCGATGGCACTGGTGCGGGCGATCCTGCGCTCCGACCTTCGCGACCTCGACGTCGTGGCCTACGCCGGCCCCGACATCGGACTCCTGCTTCAGGCGGGCAAGGCACGCAGCGTCACCTATGCGTTCGCGACGCTGGATTCGATCCCGCTGGAGCCGTTGTTCTCCCAGGCCCGCCAGAGCGCCGCGGCGGCCTTCCGCGAGTGGGATGAAGGAATGTTCGCCACGGGCCTGCGAGCCGCTGCCCAGAGGCTGCCGTTCTTGCCGATGCGTGCGGGTCTCGGCAGCGACGTCCCCCGCAACGACCCCACGCTGCGCACCGTGCGCAGTCCGTACGCCGACGAGCAGGACCTGCTGGCCGTTCCGGCGCTGAACCTCGATGTGGCGCTGGTGCACATGAACCGCGCCGACTGCTACGGCAACGCCCAGTACCTGGGGCCCGACCCCTTCTTCGACGACCTGTTCTGCCTTGCCGCCGACAAGGCCTACGTCAGTTGCGAGCAGATCGTGGACACCGCCGGGCTGACCCTGGGCGGCCCCCTGCAGAGCATCCTGATCAACCGCTCCATGGTCACCGGGGTGGTGGAGACCCCAGGCGGGGCCCACTTCACCTCCTGTGATCCCGACTACCCGCGTGACGAGGCCTTCCAACGGGCCTACGTCGAGGCGGCCAAAGGTGACTTCAGCGCCTTCACCGAGCGGTTTCTCGCCGGTGACGAGGACGCCTACCAGGCCGCCGTGCGCACGTTCGGAGAGGAGTCCTGATGGAGATCACCCGCTCTGAATACTGCGCCGTCGCCATTGCCGACTGCTTCGCCGACGACGGCGAGATCATGGGCAGCCCGATGGGCCTGTTGCCCACCCTCGGTGCCCGCCTGGCCAAAGCCACCAGCAATCCACTGCTCCTGCTCACCGACGGAGAGGCCCGCATCCTTCAGGGCACGCCCCCACTGGGGGTGACCACAGACGTCGTCGAGGGATGGATGCCGTTCCGGTTGGTGCTCGACATGGTGGTCCCCTACGGAAAACGGCACGTAATGATGGGCGCCACCCAGATCGACCGGTGGGGCAACCAGAACATCTCCGCCATCGGGCCGTGGGCCCAACCCACCAGGCAACTCCTCGGGGTGCGCGGTGCCCCGGGCAACACCGTCAACAACCGCACCTCCTACTGGGTGCCCAAGCACTCCCCCCGTGTCGTCGTCGATCAGGTCGACATCGTCTCCGGAGTGGGACGGCGCCGAGCCGAGGAGGCCGGACCGGCTGCGACCCGCTTCCACGACGTCCACCGGCTGATCACCGACCTCGGCGTCTTCGACTTCGGCGGCCCCGGGCACACCATCCGACTGCTCAGCGTGCATCCGGGCGTCACCGTCGAGGACGTCCTCAACTCCTCCGGGTGCGAGATCACGGCGGGAGAACGGGTGCCGGAGACTAGGACCCCGTCGGAGACCGAACTCATCCTTATTCGCGACGTCCTCGATCCGCGCCGGTTGCGGGAGAAGGAGGTGCCCACCACGTGAGTGCTCTGCGCACCCCACTGACCGACCTCGTCGGCGTACGCCACCCGATCGTGCAGACCGGCATGGGCTGGGTGGCCGGCCCGCGGTTGGTCTCTGCCACTGCCAACGCCGGGGCCCTGGGAATCCTGGCCTCGGCCACGATGACGTTGGCCGAGCTCGAGGCCGCCATCGTCGAGGTCGCGTCCCGCACCGACCAGCCCTTCGGGGTCAATCTGCGTGCCGACGCCGGTGACGCCGCGGACCGGGTGGACCTGCTGATCAAGCACGGTGTCAAAGTCGCCTCGTTCGCGCTCGCGCCCAAGGCCGACCTGATCGCTCGACTCAAGGACCACGGGATCGTGGTGATCCCCTCGATCGGGGCGGCTCGCCATGCCGAGAAGGTGGCCGCCTGGGGGGCGGACGCGGTGATGGTCCAAGGCGGCGAGGGCGGCGGTCACACCGGTCCGGTCGCGACCACGCTGCTGCTGCCCTCGGTCCTCGACGCCGTGGACATTCCGGTGATCGCGGCCGGCGGATTCTTCGACGGGCGCGGACTTGCCGCCGCGCTGGCCTATGGCGCCGCCGGAATCGGCATGGGTACGCGCTTCCTGCTGACCCGTGAGTCCACGGTTCCCGACAGCGTCAAGCAGCGCTATCTCCAAGCCGGGCTCACCGACACCGTGGTCACCAGCAAGGTCGACGGGATGCCGCACCGCATGTTGCGCACCCCCTTGGTCGAAGAGGTCGAGTCCACCTCTCTCGTGCAGCGGATCGGACCTGCGACCCGGCGCGCCATCGAGTTCAAGAAGTCCTCGGGAATGTCGTGGTGGCAGGTCGCTCGCGACGGCGTCCGCCTCAAGCGGGCCGGGGAGCGCTCACTGGCGCAGATGGCCCTGGCCGCCAACACCCCGATGCTGTTGAAGGCGGGCCTGGTCGACGGAGACCTCGACGCCGGGGTCCTGGCCAGCGGTCAGGTCGTGGGTGTGATCGAGGATCTGCCCACCTGCGGCGAACTCATCGACCGGATCATCGAGCAGGCCGTCGCCCACCTCGGCCAAGCCGGGGACTACCTCACCTGATCGCTGCTGACCCGGAGGCACTACTCGATCCGATTGCCGTCGGCATCCCAGTGCGCGGCCACCTTCTTCGAGGGCTGAACGCGCGGTGGCTCTCCGGGCATCTTGGGGTGGTCGGGCGGGAAGTTCAGTTCCACGGGGTGCTCGTGCCACAACCCCAACAGCCGCTCCAGCGAGTACGCCGACTCATCGATCCCAGCCCACGCATCCCCTCTGTCGGCCAACAACTCCGGCACGGTGAACAGGTTGAGCGACGCCGGGTCCGTGGTCTCTGCCAATTCCTCCCAGGACAACGGTGTCGAGACCGGCGCGCCCGGGATGGGCCGCAGCGAGTAGGCGCTGGCAATGGTCCGGTCCCGACAGTTCTGGTTGAAGTCGACGAAGATGCGCGAGCCTCGCTCCTCCTTCCACCACGCCGTGGTCACCCCTGTGTCGCGCTTCTCCAGTTCCCTTCCGAAGGCGATCGCGGCGTGCCGCACCTCGAGGAACTCCCAGCGCGGCTCGATCCGCACGAAGATGTGGACGCCGCGGTTGCCCGAGGTCTTGCAGTAGCCCACCATCTCGAGATCGGCGAGCAGTTCGCGAGCGACGCCGGCGACCCGGACCGCGTCGGCGAAGCTCGTCCCGGGCTGTGGATCAAGGTCGATGCGGAGTTCGTCTGGGCGGTCGACGTCGGCGCGGCGTACCGGCCACGGATGGAAGGTGAGGGTGCCCATCTGAGCCGCCCACACCGGGGTGGCCAGGACGGTGGGCACGATCTCGTCGGCGGTGCGGCCCGAGGGGAAGGTGATTGTGGCGGTCTCGACGTAGTCGGGGGCGCCCTTGGGCACCCGCTTCTGATAGAAGGCATCCGCATCCCGATCGAAGGGCCCCGTCGCCAACCGCATCCCTGGTCGCACCCCGTTGGTCCACCGTTCCAAGGCTGTCGGGCGATGGCGCAGCGCCCTCATCAGTCCGTCACCGACCGCGGCGAAGTACTCGGCCACCATGAGTTTGGTGACCTCGCCGGTCAGCGCGGTGGCTTCGTAGATCACTCGATCCGGACTGCTGATCCGCACCTCGACGCCGTCAGCCAGCACCGTGGCCGCTGAGGTGGCCATCTAGGAGACCCGGACCAGGAGTTTCCCGGTGTTGGCTCCCCGGAGCAGACCGGCGAAGGCGGCTGGAGCCTGCTCGAGTCCGTCGACGACGTCCTCGAGGTAACGCACCCGGCCCTCGGCGATCCAGGCAGGCATGTCGGTCCAGAACGTCGTCTCCCGACTCACCCTCGCCAGGTCGACGATGAAGCCCTGGATCGTGATGGAGCGCGTCAGCAGACGGCTGAGGAACGCCGGCAGGCGGTCCGGGCCGGCAGGCGCCTCGGTGTCGTTGTAGTTGGCCACCAGACCACACAGCGGCACTCGCGCTCCCGGGTTGAGCCGGCGCTCGACAGCGTCGAAGACCGCCCCGCCCACGTTCTCGAAATTGACGTCGATGCCGCGCGGCGTGGCTGCCTTGAGTTGTTCGGCGAAGTCCGGTGCTCGGTGGTCCACGGCGTGGTCGAAGCCGAACTCCTCGATCAACAGTCGGCACTTCTCCGGACCACCGGCGATCCCCACCGTGGTGGCGCCGTGGATCGCGGCGATCTGCCCGACCGCCGAGCCCACCGGGCCGGTGGCAGCCGCGACCACGACGGTCTCCCCCGGTTGCGGGCGTCCGATCTGCAACAGACCCCAGTAGGCGGTCATGCCGGGCATTCCGAGTACGCCGAGGGCGGTGGTGACCGGAGCAAGGGCCGGATCGAGTTTGCGCACGTGGGCGCCTTCACTCACGGCGTGGGTCTGCCATCCGGAGTAGGACAACACCCAGTCACCGGGCTCCAACCCGGCGTACCGGCTCTGGAGGATCTGGCCGACGGTGCCGCCGACCATCACCTCGCCGATCTCCACAGGCGCGGCATAGGACTTGGCGGTGGAGAGGCGCCCGCGCATGTAGGGGTCGAGGGAGAGCCAACGCACCTCGATCAGCACCTGGCCATCGGCCAGGGCCGGCAGGTCGGTCTGACTCACGGCGAAGGTTGTTTCGTCGGGGGCGCCGACGGGACGGTTGGCCAGCACGATCTGGGTCGACAACATGTGGCTCACCCTAGAGCCGGGGCCTGTGTGGAGTGGTCGCCTACCCTGTCGCCATGGCATACGAGGTGGAGAAGTCCGAGGAGCAGTGGCGAGCCGAGTTGAGCCCGCAAGAGTTTCAGGTGCTCCGGCAGGCTGGCACCGAGCGGGCGTTCACCGGCGAATACACCGACACCGAGACCACCGGGGTCTATCGCTGCCGTGCCTGCTCGGCGGAGTTGTTCCGCAGTGATGAGAAGTTCCACTCCGGCTGTGGGTGGCCCTCCTTCTGGGCGCCGCTGGCCGAGGATCGCGTCGAATACATCGAGGACACCTCGCACGGAATGAAGCGGGTGGAGGTCCGGTGCGCCTCGTGCGGGTCACACATGGGGCATGTGTTCGGTGACGGCTACGGCACCCCCACCGGTCAGCGCTACTGCATCAACTCGGTCAGCTTGACCTTGGAGCCGGCTGAGGGCGACTCAGGGAAGTAGCGCGGCCAACTCCCCGGCGGAGATCCGCCGACCGGTGTAGAAGGGCGTCTCCTCCCGCACGTGACGACGCGCGCCGCTGCCGCGCAGGTGCCGCATGAGGTCCACGATCCGGTGCAACTCATCGCACTCGAAGGCAAGGATCCATTCGTAGTCGCCCAACGCGAACGAAGCCACGGTGTTGGCGCGCACGTCGGCGTATTCGCGGCCCATCTGGCCGTGCTCGGCCAACAGGTGGCGACGCTCCTTCTCGTCCATGAGGTACCACTCGTAGGAACGGACGAACGGATAGACGCACACGTGCGCCCCCGGCCGTTCGTCGGCCAGGAACGCCGGGACGTGGGACTTGTTGAACTCCGCTGGCCGGTGCAGGGCCATCTGCGACCAGACCGGGGTGAACCGGGAACCGAGCCGCGTACGACGAAACGCGTTGTAGGCGTCCTGGAGTTGTTCGGACGTCGGCGCGTGCCACCAGATCATCAGATCCGCGTCGGCCCGCAGGGCCGAGACGTCGTAGAGACCGCGCACGATCACGTCGGAGTCTGCCAACGCCTCGATGAACGCGGTCAGCTCTTCGGCCTCGGCTTCGCGATCGGCCGAGCCGAACGGGTCGGCGAGCCGGAAGACCGACCAGGCCGCGTAGCGGATGGTGCTGTTGATCTCCTTGAGGCGTGCGCCCTGAGGTTTGCTCATGGTCTCAATCTCTCCTAGCCAGGTCGGTGAGCACTTTGTCGGCCGCGGTCTGTCCGGAGGCCACGCAGGCGGCGATCCCCACCCCGTCGTACGCCGCCCCGCAGACGGCCAGACCAGGCAGGTCGGCCACCGCCCTCCGGATCGAGGCGACCCGGTCGAGATGGCCCACGACGTATTGGGGAAGGCCCTTGTCCCATCGTTGGACGTGCCAGGCCACCGGACGAACACTGATGCCGACCGCGTCGGCGAGATCACCCAATGCCAGCGCGGCGAGTTCCTCGTCGGTGCGCTCCAGCACCGAGTCCTCGCCCATGCGCCCGATGGAGGCACGCAGGTGTCGCACACCCAACGAGTCGCCCAGGTCGGCGACCCAGCCCCACTTGTTGGCACTGAACGTTGCCGCCTTCACGTGGCGTCCGTCCACCGGCGGGGTCAAGAACCCGGACCCCTCCAAGCGGGGAAGGTCCCGTTCGGCGAAGGCGAAGGAGAGCACGGCCATCGAGGCATACTCGATGCGATCCAGTTCGTGGGCGGCCCGACTCGAGATCCCGGCCAGGAGGCCGGCCGAGGCGCGGGCCGGGGTGGCCAGCACGACCGCATCGCAGTCGATGACCTCGTCGGCCAGTCCTACCCGCCAGCCGGTCTGGGTGCGTTCCAGGGAGTTCACCGACGTGCTGAGACGCACCTCAGCACCGCTCGCCTTGAGGGCCGCCTCGGGGAGTCGCCCCACACCGCCCCTGATCCCGGCGAACATCGGCGTCGAGGAGGCCGGACGCGAGAGCGCCCGAGAGGCGAGGTCGCTCAGTGTCGCCGAGCCGTCGACCGCATGGGCCAACTGCGGCACGGCGGCTCTGAGGGAGAGCTGGCGGGCGTGACCGGCGTACACGCCGCCAAGGAGGGGTTCGACGAGGCGGTCGACCACTTCCTTGCCGAAGCGATCCTCCACCAGAGTGCCGACGCTGATGTCGTCACCCTCGGCCAGCACCGGTGGCGCCATGTGCGACTCCATCGCCGCCCTGGCCAAGCCCTTGGCCGACAGCACGCCGCTCAGGGCACGCAGGTCGCCCGGCACTCCCATGAGGGTGCGCGGCATCGGGTGCAGCACACCTCGGTTCCACAGGTTGGCCGCGGTGGAGTCGGGGTAGACGACGTCCTCGCCCAGACCCGATGCCTGCGCCAGAGCGACAGCCTCGGGGCGCAGGTTGAGTAGCGCCTCGGCACCGACATCGACGACGGCACCGCCGATCTCGGCCAGGGCCAGTTTGCCGCCGGTGACCGGCGCGGCCTCGATCACGGTGACGGTGGCCCCCGGCGACGCGGTGTGTACGCCGACAGCCGCAGCGGCACCGGTGATGCCACCGCCGACCACCACGACGTGAGTCATCGCTGGCTCACCTCATGCACGTAGTCGGTCAGACGCTTCAACTGGTCCGGGTCGGTGGAGGGAATCACCCCGTGGCCCAGGTTGAAGATGTGCCCCGGGGCGGCCCGCCCGGCCTCCACGATGGCGTGCGCGCGCTCGAGCATCACCTCGGTGGGTGCGAAGACCAACGCAGGATCGAGGTTGCCCTGCACGGCCCGACCCTCGACGCGGGCAATGCCGTCGCTCAACCCGACCCGCCAGTCGACGCCGACGACATCGGCGCCGGCCCGCGCCATGAGACCGAGGAGTTCGCCCGTGCCGACCCCGAAGTGGATCCGGGGCACGCCGAGGTCACCCACAGCCGCAAGCACGCGAGCCGAGTAGGGCATCACGAAGCGCTCGTAGTCGGCCGGGGTCAGGGCACCGGCCCAGGAGTCGAACAACTGCACGGCCGAGGCACCGGCTTCGATCTGGACCCGCAGGTAGGCCGCAGCGATGTCGGCGATCTTGGTCATCAGCGCGTCCCACACATCGGGAGCCCCGAACATCAATGCCTTGGTCTTGGCGTGCTCCTTGGAGGGCCCACCCTCGACGAGGTAGGAGGCCACGGTGAAGGGGGCCCCGGCGAAGCCGATCAGCGGCGTACCACCCAACTCCTGCACCAATTCCTGCACGGACTGGGTGATGAAACCCACGTGATCGCCGGTGAGATCTGGAATCGCGGCCACATCGGCCACGGTGCGCACGGGCTGAGCAACGACCGGGCCGACCCCGGGAACGATGTCCAGGTCGACCCCGACCGCCTTGAGCGGCAGCACGATGTCGGAGAAGAAGATCGCCGCATCGACCCCGTAGCGGCGCACGGGCTGCAGGGTGATCTCGACGACGAGTTCGGGGCGCATGCACGACTCGAGCATGCTGACGCCCTCGCGGATCTTGAGGTACTCCGGGAGCGAACGTCCCGCCTGCCGCATGAACCACACCGGGGTGTGCGGGACCGGTTGGCTGCGCGCGGCCAACAAGAACGCCGAAGTGTGCAGGTCAGGGTGGGGGGAAGGTCGAGACACCCCTTGATTCTCCCAGGCGGGAGCGGCGCGTCGTGAGGCGCCCCATCCGGAGCAGGCGCCTACGCTGACGCCATGCCTGCCCCTCAGGAGCGTCGCATGGCTGAGCAGCCGATCCCCGAAGAATTCCGGGTCGCGCTGCGTCAGATCGCGGCTGCCCGACTGCGACCCGAGATCACCGTGGAGGAGATCCCGGCACCGCAGCGCATCGCCCCTCATGCCGCGGCGATGTCGGCCGACGTCGTGCTCGCCGAGGAGGAAGTCGGCAGCGGACGCCTGGTCGTCCTCTATGACCCTGCCGGCAACGACGCGTGGGCAGGGACCTTCCGGTGTGTGTCCTACGTGCGCGCCGACATCGAGCCCGACATGGTCAACGACTCGCTCCTCCTCGAGGTCGGCTGGAGTTGGCTTCACGAGGCGCTCAGCGCCCACGACGCCGACTACACCGCAGCCTCCGGCACGGTCACCTGCGTGTCGTCGCAGAGTTTCGGCGGACTGGCAGAGGAGGACACCGACGCCCAGATCGAGATCCGGGCGTCATGGACCCCCTTGGGTGACCTGAGCGCCCACGTGGAAGCATGGGCCCAGATGATGTGCCAAGCAGCCGGGCTGCCCCCGGTTCCCGAAGGTGTCGCCGTGCTCGCGCACAAGAGCGCACGCGCTCCACGATGACCGAGGAACCACTCGCGCCGGAACTCCCGCTGCTGACCCTGCGTGAGGGTCTGCCCGGTGTCGTCGACACCCCCGAGGCGTTGGCTCGTTCCGTGGCCGCGCTCGCCTCAGGGGCTGGACCCATCGCTATCGACGCCGAGCGCGCCAGCGGCTACCGCTACTCCCCTCGTGCCTATCTGATCCAGTTGCGTCGAGCCGGTTCGGGCACTCATCTGGTCGACCCGGCAGCGCTGTCGGATCTCTCCGGCCTGGCCGAGGTTCTGGCCGAGGAGGAGTGGATCCTCCATGCCGCGACTCAAGACCTCCCCTGCCTTCGAGAGGTGGGGCTGGAGCCGCCCTCGCTGTTCGACACCGAACTGGCCGCCCGGCTCCTGGGCTACCCGCGGGTGGGTCTGGCCACGCTCGTGGAAGAGATCTGCGGGTACCGCATGCGTAAGGAACACTCGGCCGCCGATTGGTCCACTCGGCCCCTGCCCGACTCCTGGGTCGAGTACGCCGCGCTCGATGTCGAGGTCCTCGACGAGATCCGAGACCGCCTCTGGACCGAGTTGGGCGAGAGCGGCAAGGCGGAATGGGCGCAGCAGGAGTTCGCCCACCTGCTGACCTTCCGCCCCCTCGTGCGCCAAGAACCCTGGCGACGTACGTCGAGCCTGCACCAGGTGCGCGGCAGACGGGGGCTGGCCGCGGTTCGAGAACTCTGGGTGGCCCGCGATCAGATCGCCCGTGACCAGGACGTCAGCCCGTCACGCCTGATCCCGGACAGCGCGATCGTGGCCGCCGCCAGGGCGATGCCGACCGGTCGCCGTGCACTCCTGGAGACACCCGGCTTCCAGGGTCGCGGGGCGGGTCGTTACAGCGCCACCTGGATCGCGGCTCTCGATGCCGCGCGTGCCTTGCCCGAGCAGGACCTGCCCACCCACACGCTGCGCACCGATGCGCCGCCGCCACCGCGGGTGTGGGCGGACAAGGATCCCATCGCAGCCGAGCGCTTCGCCGCCTCGCGCACGGCCATCATCGACCTGAGCGAGCAACTCAGTGTCCCGGTGGAGAACCTCATGACCCCGGACACGGTCAGGCGGATCCTGTGGCGACCGCCCCAGGTCGAGTCAGCCGACATGGCCGCCGCGGTTCGGATTGCCCTGGCCTCGATGCATGCCCGTCCGTGGCAGATCGGATTGGTCGGCGAGATCTTGATCCAGGTGATCACGCAGATCCCGGGCGACTGACCATCTCAGCCGGTGGCACCGGCAGCGAAGAGTTGTTTGGACGACTCGTCGATGACGGCCAGTCGCTGGGAGAGCGGGTCGATCACCGGGCGCATGAACAACTGCCCGATCGCCGGCTCGGTCTGAGCAACGACATCGGCCCAGACCGCCCCGACCGGAAGCGGCTTGATGGCTCGCATCTGATCGCTGAACGCGGTCGCCCCCCGCGGGCTTTGGCCGCTCTGGGCGAAGGCCTCGGACCGAAGCACCAAGATGTTGGTGGGGACCACGGCGCCGGTTTGAGCCAACGTGGTCGCTGCCTCCGTGGATGCCAGATAGGCCAGCAGATCCGCTGCGTCGGACCGGTTCTTAGCGCCCTGCGACAAGCAGAATCCGCTGATCGTCGCGGTCGTTGCTGAGCGGCTTCCGCGTGGAATCGGCATCGCGCCGAAGATGAAGTTCTCCTTGGCCCGCAAGATCGGGGTGAGGCTGCGGTCGCCGACGATCATCGCCAACGTGCCGTCCTTGAACCGATCCACCGCGCTGCGCCGCGCCAGCTGTTCGGGGGTGAAGGTGTGGTCGGGGTTGCGCAGCAGGCGGAGCAACGGCCGCAGTGCGCCGATCGACTCCGGTGTCGACAGCGTGAGGGTCGTCGGGGCTGCGGCATCGTCGACCACACTGCCGCCGCCGGCCAGGATGAACGGGGCGAGGGCGGCAAGATCACGACCGACCTCGACACCCTTGATGGTGCGCTCAGATGCCCGGCGTACGGCCTTGGCGAACTCCGGATAGGTCCAACCGTTCTCCGCAGACGGGATCTCGTCGCCTTTGGGGACAAGGCGACGAAGCTTGACCAGTGCCGGGTTGTAGTAGACGACTTTCGGTGAGATCTCCGTCGGCATGCACTGCAGGTGAGCGTCAGCACTGAAGGCCTCGAGAGCCGTGCGGTCGTAGCCGTCACCGAAGTCGAGTCCGCGCTGTCCCAACAACTCATCGACCGGCGCGATCAGCTTGTCCTTGCTGAGGGAGCCCAGCGCGCCCTGATCGGCCATGAAGAGGTCCACCGGAACGCCGTCGGAGACCAGGTCGCTTGCGGTCGGGATGGTCAGGTCGGGCTTGGTGTAGGTCTGGAACCGCACGGTGACGTTGGGGTGTGTCTTGGTGAAGGCGGTCCCGATCTCCTCATAGGCGGCCAACACCCCCGGCGTCGCGTTCACCAACACCCGCAAGGTCGTCTTGGGGGTCGAACTCTGACCGGACCCGCTCGGGCTCGACGTGGGTGACGGATCGGGAGCCAGGGGGGTGCAGCCAGTCAACGAGGCGG
The DNA here is from genome assembly GCA_937868075.1 of uncultured Marmoricola sp. Classification (GTDB taxonomy): domain Bacteria; phylum Actinomycetota; class Actinomycetes; order Propionibacteriales; family Nocardioidaceae; genus Marmoricola. Next base: position 46,974 of record CALMLL010000135.1, read on the forward strand.
CGAAAATCATCGTCGCAGCCATCGCGGCCGTTGACTTCCGAGACATCGTGGGCCTTTCGCTTCTCCGTTCCCCGAACGGCTGTGGTGGCTGTGGACACGATAATCCCATCCGGCCCGCCCCCAGGGAGCGGCACCCAGGCAGGTGGCGAGTCGGGCCCTCTGACGGCCCGCATTCGCCTTCTCCCCGCTCGGCCTTGCTCGGACCGTAGAGTCCGCACGTGGTCTCGTTCCCTGCTGCTCGTGATCGGTTGCGTGCTACTCCATGTCGGA
>CALMLL010000136.1 GCA_937868075.1 uncultured Marmoricola sp.
TCACCACGGCCGCCGGAGACTCGAACCACGTCATGCCGCTCACCCTAGGCCCCGGGTGCGACTCGCCATCGCCGGAGTCCGGGTGCGACGAGATCGGTAACCTGGTGTGGTCTTCTGCGACGGCACGACCGGAGCGGGGTCCTACCAACCGGGGCGTTTCCTGCGAGTGTCCTTCCCGGGCCCGACGGCCTGGGGAGATGGACTCAGCCCCCGTTCATTCCGCCCTGCGGCTTCTCCTTACTTCTACTCCTGCCCGATTACGCCACAGGAGAACCGTATCGCCGCACCGATCCGAGCTGGCGAGCGCGAGGTGAGCTGGCACGGCACCGGCCACTAGGCCGCCCGCCGGGGCTCAGACGCCGAGGTGCGTAAGGCACTGCTCGGGAAGTTCGAACCAGCGCAGTTCGTCGAACCGCTCGTCGACCACCGCCGCATGCTCCCCCAGGGGCGCTGCCGCGGCGAAGAGTCGCCGTGCCTCGTCCAGGTAGCCGGCCAACGCCGAGACCGGGGCGGTGACGTGCTGACGCGGATAGGACATCCGGCCGTCGCCGTCATAGGAGACATCGCGTAGTCGTAGCGGCGGGTCCACCGGACCCCGCTGGTGCTTCCACAGCCCGGTCGTGGCCTCGAAGTGGTAGTCGCCCAGCAACTTCCAACCCTCGGTGGCGACCAGACGAACCGCCTCGATGACGTAGTCGGCCACCGCGTCATCGACGAAATAGTTGAAGTTGACCCGCACCCAGCCGGGTTTGATCCCCTCGCACCCGGTGGCGATCTGCTCCTCGAAGGCGTGTGAGCGCGCGAGGTCGATGCCCAGCAGGCGGTGGCCGTAGGGGCCTGCACAGGAGCAGCCACCGCGGGTCTGGATCCCGAAGAGGTCGTTGAGGAGGGCGACCACGTAGTTGTGGTGCAGGTAGGCGCCACTGGGTGCCTTGATCACGAAACTGACGATCGAGAGCCGCTGGGCGGCGAGGTTGCCGAGGATCTCGATCCGAGGCTCGCGCTGCCAGGCCTCGACTGCGCGGCGCAGGAGTCGTTCTTCCTCCTCGCGGATGGTCGGGACGCCGACCGCCTCCTTGAGCCCGAAGACCAGCCCGGCGCGGATCGACTCCACGATCGCCGGAGTGCCGCCCTCCTCACGATGCTCTGGATCACTCAGATAGCGGTGCTCGGTGGGGTTCACGTACATCACCGTGCCGCCGCCGGGGACGACCGGAACGCGGTTGGTGACTAGGTCACGGCGTACCACGAGGAGTCCTGGGGTCCCCGGGCCACCGATGAACTTGTGTGGGCTGATGAAGATGGCGTCCTTGTAGGACTCCCCGGGCCCGTTCATCTCGATCTCGACATAGGGCGCACATGCGGCGAAGTCCCAGAAACTCAGCGCTCCGTGGGCGTGCAACAGATTGGCGATGCCTTCGGTGTCGGTGACGATGCCGGTCACGTTGCTGGCTGCCGAGAACGAGCCGATCTTGAGTGGCCGGTCGGCATAGCGCACCAACTCAGCCGCCAACTGGTCCTGATCGATATGCCCATCGGCGTCCTCACGGATCGTGACCACGTCGGCAATGGACTCGCGCCAGGGGATCTCGTTGGAGTGGTGCTCGAAGGGCCCGATGAACACCACGGGCCGCTGATCGGCCGGGATCTGGTCCGACAGGTGGTAGGCGTCCTCGAGGCCGGCTGGGATGCGCAGACCGAGGATGCCGATCAGTTTGTCGATCGCGGCCGTGGTGCCGGCGCCGGTGAAGATGACCGCCGTGGTCTCGTCGCCGCCGACGGCCGCGCGGATCACGTCGCGAGCGTCTTCGCGCAGCCGAGTCGTCTGGAGCCCGGTGCCGCTGGCCTCGGTGTGGGTGTTGGCGTATCTCGGCAAGACCTCGTCACGGATGAAGTCCTCGATGAAGCTCAGCGCCCGGCCGGAGGCGGTGTAGTCGGCGTACGTCACGCGGCGGGGGCCGTAAGGCCCGGGCATCACCTGGTCGTCCCCGATCACGCCGCCGCGGATGGCGGCGAGCAGGGCGCGTCCTCGCTCGTCGGTCATGGGGTCACTGTACGAACACCTCGCCCGACGGGTCCCCGATGACGACGATCGGGTGAAACGCGGTCACGCGGCCTGCGGTTGCGGAGTGAGGCGGTGTCCCAGGACCAGGATGGCGAGCCCGAGCACGGCCGCCAGCCCTCCCGAGATGAGCAACGGGATCCGACCGTCGGCACCCCACGCCAGCCCGGCCCACAGCCCCGCCATGAGTACGCCGAGACCGAGCATCCCTTGGAAGACACCTTGCCCGGTGCCTTGGAGTTCGCGCGGCAGGAGCCCGGAGATCCAGGCCTTGCCGACCCCGTCGGTGAAGGCGGTGAAGACCCCGTAAACACCGATGAGAAGGGCCGAAAGCAGGTGGGAGCGGGTGGCGCCGAGGCCGGCATAAGCGAGGGCGAAGACGAGCAGACCGATCCCGATCACGCGATGCGGCCCGAGCCGGTCGCTGACCGCACCGGCCGGGTAGGACAGCAGGGCGTAGACGGCGTTGTAGGAGACATAGGCCAAGATCACCCCGGTCACGCTGAAGCCGATGTCGTGCAGGTGGAGCAGCACTAGGGCGTCGGGGAAGTTGAGCAGGCTGAACACCCCCAGGGCCGCGGCCACCTGCCAGAACCCGCTCGGCAGCGGCGCCGAGACGATCTGCTTGCGCTCGGCCACCGGCACCCGTGCCGGCTCCTTGAGCGCGAAGACCAACAGCACCGAGAGCACCGCCGGCACGACCGCCACCCACAGGGCCAACCGCAGGTTGCCGTTGAACCACGAGATCGCGGCCAACCCCAGCAGCGGCCCGATCACGGCCCCTGCCGTGTCCGCGGCACGATGGAAACCGAAAGCCTTCCCGCGGTCTGCGACGTCGATGCCGTCGACCATCAAGGCGTCGCGCGGGGCCCCGCGGATCCCCTTGCCGAGGCGGTCCACACAGCGTCCGACCAGCACCACCGGCCAGGCCCCGGCCGCGGCTACCAGCACCTTGCCCAGTGCGGCGAGGCCGTATCCGGCGCCTACCAGCGGGATCTTGGCGAAGCGGTCGGCGAGTCGACCGGCGACGTACTTGGTGAGCGCGGCGACGCCCTCGGCGACGCCCTCCACGATGCCCACGACGGCGGCCGGGGCTCCCAGGACCGTGGTGAGCAGGATCGGCATGATCGGGTAGAGCAACTCCGACGCCGCGTCCTGGAGGAGCGAGATCCCCGAGGTCAGTTTGAGGTTGCGGGTCAGCCAGGGGCGTGTCGTCACCGGCCCATCCTTGCCTGCCGGTCAAGGGGCGGCGAGCCGTCCCCGCCGGCCGTGGGGTGAACATTGGGAGACCCCGATTTCCGGCACCGGAGCAGGGGGGTCCAGACTGAGACTGGACTCTCATGTGAAGCCCAGAGGAGGCACACGTGCGCATCGGCATCCCGCGCGAATCCAAGACCGGGGAAACCTTGGTCGCCGCCACCGCCAAGACCGCGGCTCAACTCCAGGCACTGGGGTATGACGTGGTCGTCGAGCGGGGCGCCGGCGAGCAGGCCGACCAGCCCGACGGCGCCTTCGAGGCGGCCGGCATCAGCGTCGCCAGCGCCGAGGAGGTGTGGGCCAGCGATGTGGTGGTCAAGGTCAACGCGCCGACCGAGCAGGAGATCGCGCGACTCCACCAGGGCGCCACGATCGTCTCGATGATGGCGCCGATGCGCAGCCCCGAACTCGTCGAGCAACTCCAGCACGCCGGGGTCACCGGGCTGGCCATGGATGCGGTGCCGCGCATCTCCCGTGCCCAGGCCATGGACGTCTTGTCGAGCATGGCCAACGTGGCCGGCTACCGGGCCGTGGTCGAGGCGGCCTGGGAGTTCGGTCGACAGTTCACCGGTCAGGTGACCGCGGCTGGCAAGGTGCCCCCGGCCAAGGTGTTCGTGGTCGGCGCCGGCGTGGCCGGCCTCGCCGCGATCGGAGCCGCCGGTGCCATGGGCGCGGTGGTCCGCGCCTTCGACGTACGCCCGGAGGTGGCCGAGCAGGTCGAGTCGATGGGTGCCAGCTTCGTCAAGGTCGACATGGAGGCCGAGGTCAGCACCGACGGCTACGCCAAGGAGATGACCGCCGAGCAGGAGGCGGCCACCGCAGCGATGTATGCCGAGGAGGCACGCAACGCCGACATCGTGATCACCACCGCCCTCATCCCGGGACGACCGGCGCCCAAGCTGATCACCGCTGAGACGGTCGCAGCGATGGGCAACGGGTCGGTCATCGTCGACATGGCTGCGGCCAACGGCGGCAACTGCGAGATCACCCGCGCCGACCAGCGCGTGGTCACCGACAACCTCGTCACCGTTCTGGGCTACACCGATCTCGCCGGCCGCCTGGCCGCGCAGACCAGCCAGCTCTACGGCACCAACATCGTCAACCTCTTCAAGCTGCTCACCCCGGCCAAGGACGGGCAGTTGACCTTGGACATGGACGACGTCATCCAACGCGGCATCACCGTGGCCCGCGACGGCGAACTGATGTGGCCCCCGCCGCCAGTCCAGGTCTCTGCGGCTCCAGCTGCGGCCGCGCCGGCGGTCGTTCAACCGGTGGCTGCGAAGCCGCCCCCGGACCCGCGCCGCAAGGTGTACGCCGGCGCTTTGGCCGCGCTTCTCTTCGGCCTCATGGCGATGTATTCACCCCCGGCGTTCCTGGGTCACTTCACCGTCTTCATGCTGGCCGTCTTCGTCGGCTACTACGTCATCTCCAACGTCAGCCATGCGCTGCACACCCCGCTGATGAGCGAGACCAACGCCATCTCCGGGATCATCCTGGTGGGGGCGATCTTGCAGGTGGGCAACCGAGATCCACTGATCGTGGCGTTGAGCCTGGTGGCGATCCTGGTCGCCAGCATCAACATCTTCGGTGGGTTCCTCGTGACCCTTCGCATGCTCAAGATGTTCCAGAAGGGCTGATCGGTGATGACTCAGACGATGATCGGCGGACTGGTCCAGGCGGCGTACATCATTGCCGCGGTTCTCTTCATTGCCGCGCTGGCCGGCCTCTCCAAGCACGAGACCGCCAAGGCCGGCAACGTGGCCGGCATGACCGGCATGGGCATCGCCTTGGCCGCCACCATCACCCTCGCCCTGCGCACGACCGATCGCGGCATCGGCCTGACCGCGCTGCTGATCGCGGTTCCGATGGCCCTCGGCGCGGTGATCGGCTTCTGGCGCGCCAAGACCGTCGAGATGACCGGCATGCCGGAACTGGTGGCCATCTTGCACAGCTTCGTGGGTGTCGCCGCGGTGCTCGTGGGTTACAACTCCTTCCTCGACCCGGGCGCAGCCACGACGGGGTCGCTGGAGACCATCCACCTGGTCGAGGTGTTCCTGGGCGTCTTCATCGGTGCGGTCACCTTCACCGGCTCGATCGTGGCGTTCTTGAAACTCAGCGCCCGGATGAAGTCCTCACCGCTGGTGCTGCCGGCCCGCCACCTGCTCAACCTGGCGATCGTGGTCGTCTCGTTTGCGTTGCTGTTGTGGTTCGTCGCCAGTCACTCGGTGATCCCGTTGGCGATCATGACGGTGCTGGCCCTGTTCCTCGGCTTCCACCTGGTTGCGGCCATCGGTGGTGGCGACATGCCTGTGGTCGTGTCGATGCTCAACAGCTACTCCGGATGGGCGGCAGCCGCGGCAGGCTTCATGCTCAACAACGACCTGTTGATCATCACCGGGTCTCTGGTCGGATCCTCCGGTGCGATCTTGTCCTACATCATGTGCAAGGCGATGAACCGGTCGTTCATCTCGGTGATCGCCGGTGGCTTCGGCTCCGACGGTACGGTGACCGGTGAGGCCCGCGACTACGGCGAACACCGCGAGATCACTGCAGCCGACGCCGCGTCGCTCCTGGTCGACTCCTCCTCCGTGGTGATCACCCCCGGCTATGGCATGGCGACCGCCCAGGCACAGCACGCCGTGGCCGATCTGACCGCCAAGCTGCGTGCTCGCGGGATCAACGTCCGCTTCGGCATCCACCCAGTCGCCGGCCGCCTGCCCGGTCACATGAACGTGTTGCTGGCCGAGGCCAAGGTGCCCTACGACATCGTCTTGGAGATGGACGAGATCAACGACGACTTCTCCTCCACCGACGTGGTCCTGGTCATCGGCGCCAACGACACGGTCAACCCGGCCGCGTTGGAGGAACCGAACTCTCCTATCGCCGGGATGCCGGTCCTGGAGGTCTGGCACGCCAAGCACGTGATCGTCTTCAAGCGCTCGATGGCCACCGGGTACGCCGGCGTACAGAACCCGTTGTTCTTCAAGGAGAACTCCCAGATGCTCTTCGGGGACGCCAAGGCGCGAGTCGAAGACATCGTGAAGGCACTGCCTGCCTGAGTGCCTGGCTCGACTGGCTCGACTGGCTGAGTATCGGGTCAGTCCCAGTCGCGGGGCCGCCC
>CALMLL010000137.1 GCA_937868075.1 uncultured Marmoricola sp.
GACCCGGCCACCCTCTTCGGCACGTCCGGAGGCCTGTCGGGCCTGTTGACCCAGGTCAGCAACCCCAAGGCCGGCAAGGACACCCGCCGCGGCGACCAGGTCTACTCCACGATCTCGGGCACCATCCCCGGCTCGGCGGTCAAGGCTCTGGTTCCCCAGGCAGCCGAGACCGAGTTCGCGGCTACCTTCCTGGTCGATGACAAGAACAAGCTGTGGCAGGTAGTCATCAAGGGCCCCTTCTACCCCAAGGTCGAGGACGTCACCTACACCATCGATCTGGCTGACTACGGCACCACCGCCACGATCACCAAGCCATGACCCGAGAGCGGCTGCTGCTGGCGCTCGCGGCCGTGGCGGTGGCTTTTGCCGCCGCCGACACCTACGTCGTGGTGCTGGCGCTGCCCGACATGATGCTCACCGTCGGGCTCAGCGTCGACCAACTCCAACGTGCGGCCCCGATCGTGTCGGGCTTCCTCCTCGGGTACGTCGCCATGCTCCCCCTCATCGGTCGCATCGCCGACATCCGTGGTCGCGTCCCCGTGCTGGTGGCCTCGTTGGTGGTCTTCGCGTTCGGCTCGCTCATCACCGCCCTCGCGTTCGACCTGCCCTCGATCGTGGCCGGCCGGTTCCTCCAAGGCATGGGCGGCGGGGGCCTCGTACCGGCCACTCTCGCCCTGGTGGCCGACCTCTACCCGATCGAACGCCGAGCGGTCCCACTCGGGGTGGTGTCGGCGGTCCAGGAGGTCGGATCGGTGCTCGGCCCCCTCTACGGCGCGCTGGTTCTGGAGGTGGCCGACTGGGAGGCCATCTTCTGGCTCAACCTCGCCGTCGGTCTGGTCCTGGCCGCCACCATCTCTTCCACCCGCAGGCGAGGACCCGGGGCCGAGAAGCCGCCCTCCTGGCGATCCGGGCGAGATCTGCTCGGCGCCATCCTGCTGGCGTTGGTGCTGGCGGTGATCGTGGTCATGTTGTGGGAGCCGGCTGCGTTGGTCAACGACGTCACCCTGGGGCTTCCGTTCGTGCCACTGGTGGGATCAAGTCGCTGGCTGGCTCCTCTGGCACTGGTCGGGATCGGACTCTCGTTGGCCTTCGGCCGACGCTGCTGGCGGCATCCGCGGCCGGTCATCGACCTACGTAGTTGGTGGGACTCCCTGACCAAGGCCGACCCCGTAGGCGCGTTGCTGCTCGGCGTGGCGCTCGGCGCCATCATCATCGCCTTCGCATCCGCCGACCCGTCCGTCCAAGTGTTCTCCCCGATCGGCCCCTGGCTGCTGGCCCTGGCCGCACTTGCCGCCCTCGCCTTCGTGTGGCATGTGCGCCGGGCCGCCGCCCCACTGGTGCCGGCCGAGGCGGTCAGGGAACGCCCGGCCTGGGGAAGCCTCCTGGTCAGCTTCTTCGTCGGTGCGGCCCTGATCGCGGCCCTGGTCGACATCCCGGTCTTCGCCCGCCTGACCACCTACCGAGGCTCCCAATTGGGGGCGGCACTGGTGCTGGTGAGGCTGCTGGCTGCTCTGCCGATCGGCGCGGTCCTCGGCGGTTTCTTGACCAAGCGGTTCGCAGCCGGATGGGTCACATCAGCCGGGATGACCCTGGCCGGACTCGGCTTCCTCCAGATGGCCACGTGGGGCGAGCACTCACTCGAGAGCCTCACGGTGACGGTCCCCCTCGTGATCACCGGGCTCGGATTCGGCTTGGCACTCGCGCCGGTCAACGCCGCCTTGCTGGCCAGCACCCCCGACCGGGTGCACGGCGTGGCCAGCGCGCTGGTGGTGGTGGCTCGCATGTGCGGCATGCTGATCGGGATCTCGGCGTTGACCACCATCGGCCTGCGCCGGTTCTACGAGGCGGTGCGCACCGAGTCGGTCCTCGTGGCAGGGATGGCCCAGGTGCACACCGTGTTCCTCGGGGCCGCCGTGTGCGCCTTCATCGCCGCCGCCTTGGCGATCCCACTGTTCCGGGGGGCCAATACCCGGGGCCAGTCCACCCTGGAGATCCTCAGTGCAGCAGGGTGAGGCTCGCGGGGTAGCGTCATAACGTGGGCAAGTTCGACGATCTCCTCGGTGCCAATCGTGCTTTCGCACAGTCCTTCGGCCTCAAGGGCTTCGACGGTGTCGCGCATGCCGGCGTGGCCGTGGTCACCTGCATGGACTCGCGGATCGACCCCCTCGGCATGCTGGGTCTGGTCCCCGGCGACGCCAAGATCTTCCGCAACCCCGGTGGTCGGGTCACCGAGGCCGCCCTGGAGGCCTTGATCCTCGGCGTACACCTCCTCGGGGTGCGCCGCGTCTTGGTCGTACCCCACACCCGCTGCGCCGTCGCCGACACGACCCCAGAAACGCTGAGCCGCCGGGTAGCCCATGCCGCGGGCATGGACGTCTCAGACACCCAGTTCCACGTCGTGCCCGATCAGATCGCAGGCCTACGCGCCGATGTCGATCTGGTGCGCAGCCACCGACTGATCCCCGCCGAGATCGTCGTGGGCGGCTTTGTGTACGACGTCGACACCGGACTGCTGGAGCAGATCCTCTAACTGCCCGCCGCCAAGTCGGCAGCCATCGTCTTGACGGCCTTGTAGTCCACCTTGCTCACCGGCGTGCGCGGCACCTGATCGATCACGAAGATCTGCTTGGGCACCTTGAACCCGGCCAAATGTTCGCGACAGTGCCGCTCCAGGTCGCTGACATCGACCTCGCCCCCCTCGCGCGGGTGGATCAGAGCGGTCACCTGCTGCCCCCACCGTGGATGCGGGGTACCGGCGACGGCGGCGTCGAAAACGGCCGGGTGCTGCTTGAGCACCGACTCGATCTCCTCCGGATAGACCTTCTCCCCGCCGGTGTTGATGCACACCGACCCGCGACCGAGCAGGCTGACGGTTCCGTCCTCCTCGATTCGAGCGAAGTCACCTGGCACGACCCAGCGCCGACCATCGGCCTCACGGAAGGTGGCCGCAGTCTTCTCCTCATCCCCCAGGTAGCCGATCGGGATGTAACCACTGCGGGCCAGCATGCCCACCTCACCGACATCGCAGGCGCTGCCGTCGGGACGCATCACTCGCAGATCGTCGCTGAGGTCGAAACGGGGAGCCTCTCGCTCCTGGCCGTCGTCCATGCGGGCCGCGGCTGCCCCCGATTCCGAGGCGCCGTAGTTGTCGCGCAGGAACACGTTGGGCAGCACCGCCTTGATCTGGTCTCGCACGCCCGTGCTCATGGGTGCGGCGCCGTTGGAGACCGCGAACAGCGCGGAGAGGTCCCACCTGTCCGGTTCGGCCTCGATGGCTTCGATGATCGGGCGTGCCATCGCGTCACCGAGCAGGGCCAGCGAGTTGGTCCCGGACTCAACAACCAGATCCAACACTGCGGCCGGGTCGAAACTGGCTCCGCAATAGAGCGCGAACACCGAACCACCCACGTGGGCGTTGCCCATCGACCACTGGCTGCCGCCATGCATCAGCGGACCACACACCATCATGCGCAGCGGGTTGGCGTTGGCCGCGGCCTCTTCACCGAGTTTCTCCACCGACTCGATCGGCGCGCGGTACCTCAACTCGTTCAGGGCGCCCAAGATGAGGTCCTCCTGGCGCCACAGGACCCCCTTGGGGGTGCCGGTGGTGCCGCCGGTGTAGACGATGTAGCGGTCGTCTCCGCTGCGCTGAACATCGGGACGTTCGCTGGCGGCGGCCGCGAGGGCGGCTTCGTAGTCGTCGCCGATCGTCAGGATGTGGCCAAGAGCGGGCGCCTCGGCGGCGACAGCGCGGACGACGTCGGCGTACGCCGCACCGACGATCGAGGCCACCGCACCGGAGTTCTCGTAGAGGTAGGCCAGTTCGCCGTGGACGTAGCGGAAGTTGACGTTGATCGGCACTGCGCGCGCCTTGATGATCCCGTAGAACGACTCGGCCCACTCCACGCAGTTGGCCGCGTGGATCGCCACGTGGTCACCGGGAGCAATCCCTTCGCTGCGCAGATGGTTGGCGAGCCTGGTCGCCCGCGCGTCGAGCTGGGCGTAGGTCGTGGTGCCGATCTCGGTGATGAAGGCGGCGCGATCCGGGACGCTGTCGGCCATTACTTCGAGGATGTCGGCCAGATTCAGAGGTCGAGGCATGCGCGAAGATTACGGGAAAACTGAAACGTGTTCTAGTTCATCGCGTCACACGTCGATAGCGTCGGCATCCACCTCGTAGGCACCCTGCACGATGAACTCCTTGCGGGGGGCGACCTCCGAACCCATCAACAGCTCGAAGACGGCCGAGGCCTCTGCCGCGTCGTCGACGGTCAGGCGTCTCAAGGTCCGGTGGCGGGGGTCCATGGTCGTCTCGGCCAACTGGTCGGCGTCCATCTCTCCCAGACCCTTGTAGCGCTGAACCGGGTCCTTCCACCGGATCCCCTTCTTGGTCAGTTCGGCCAGTTTGCGCTGCAACTCGGGGTCGGAATAGGTGTAGATGTACTTGTCCATCCCCTTCTTGGGATTGGTCAACTCGATGCGGTGCAGGGGTGGCACCGCCGTGAAGAGTCGCCCGGCATGCACCAGTTCGGGCATGTAGCGGAAGAAGAGCGTGGCCAGCAGACAGCGGATGTGGGCACCGTCGGAGTCTGCGTCCGCCATGAAGATGATGCGGCCGTAGCGAGCCGCGTCGAGGTCGAAAGTGCGCCCGGAGCCTGCCCCGACGACCTGGATGATCGAGGCACACTCAGCGTTCTTGAGGACGTCGGCGATGGTGGCCTTCTGGACGTTGAGGATCTTGCCTCGAATAGGCAGCAGCGCCTGGAACTCCGAATTGCGGGCCAGTTTGGCGGTGCCCAGCGCCGAGTCACCCTCGACGATGAACAACTCCGACTTGTCGACGTCGGTGGAGCGGCAGTCGGCCAACTTGGCAGGCAGTGCCGAGGATTCGAGGGCGTTCTTGCGACGCTGGGTCTCGCGATGTTGACGAGCCGCGATGCGGGTCCGGGCCGCGCCGAGCACCTTGTCCATCACCAGTTTGGCCTGCGCTCGCTCGGCGCGCTTGGTCGAGGTCAGGAAGGCCTTGAGTTCGCTGGCCACGACCTTGCGGACCACACTGCGGGCCGCCGGGGTGCCGAGCACCTCCTTGGTCTGGCCCTCGAACTGCGGCTCGGCCAGACGCACTGTGACCACCGCGGTGAGGCCTTCCAGGACATCGTCCTTGATGACGTCGGCGTCGTTGACCTTGAGCACCTTGGCCGCCTTCATGGCGTCGTTGAAGGTGCGGGTCAGGCCCCCCTCGAACCCGACCACGTGGGTGCCGCCTTTGGGGGTAGCGATCACGTTGACGTAGGAGCGGACCTCGGTGTCGTACCCGGTGCCCCACCGCATCGCCACGTCGACGCTGAGTTCGCGTTCGACGTCTTGCGGGGTCATGTGACCGGCCTCGTCGAGCATGGGCACCGTTTCGGTGAATGTGTCGCTGCCGCGTAGTCGTAGCACCTGAGTCACCGGCTCGTCGTGGGCGAGGAACTCGCAGAACTCCCCGATGCCGCCGTCGTGGCGGAAGCTCTCGGTGACCGGTTCGGCGCCGCGGAGATCGGTGATGACCAGTTCGAGGCCCGGGACGATGAAGGAGGTCTGCCGGGCGCGGGTGACCAGTTCGTCGTACACGAAGCGGGCGTCCTTGGTGAAGATCTGCCGATCCGGCCAGAACCGCACCCGGGTGCCGCTGCGAGCCTTGGCAACCCGGGCGCCCTTGCGGGTCAGCCCCGACCGCGCAGTGAAGCCGGCACGCGGGCCGTCGGCGTCGAACACCCCCGGCACGCCGCGCTGGAAGCTGATCCCCTGGATCGAGGGGCTGCGCTCGACGTCGACGTCGAGTCGCGAGGAGAGCGCATTGACCACGGACGCGCCCACCCCGTGAAGCCCGCCGGTGGCCGCATAGGAGCCGCCGCCGAACTTCCCGCCGGCGTGGAGCTTGGTGTAGACCACCTCGACTCCGGGCAGTCCGGTCTTGGGCTCTTTGTCGATCGGGATGCCCCGGCCGTTGTCGTGGACTTCCGCGGAGTCATCAGCGTGGAGGGTGATCTCGATGCGGGTGGCTGCCCCGGCGAGTGCTTCGTCGACGCCGTTGTCGATGATCTCCCACAGACAATGCATCAACCCCCGGGTGTCGGTGGATCCGATGTACATCCCGGGGCGCTTGCGCACCGCCTCCAGCCCCTCGAGGACGAGGAGATGTTTGGCGTTGTATGCGGTGTCGATCGTGGGTCCTTGGGTCGTACGTCGGTCACTGATGCCCCGGCCGAGGGGGCGCTGTGCAATCTACCCAGCGGCACCGACGCAAACTCGGCCAACACCCCGACACGCCTGACGTCAGGTGCCCAACCTGCACTGATTTCGGCCCGACAGGGTCCACACTCGTGGCCCAACAGGCATCACGCGGCACCGAGTAGGAACGTGCAGGACCGGAGCAGAACCAGTCAGCGCCTTTCCATCTCGTGGAAAGGGTGGCTCCTTCGATAGGTCGGCATGGTTGGATGGGCGGAAGCGGGAATGATGTGCCCGCATCGCGCGTTGATCAGCCGGACCGAAAGGATGTGAGGATCCGATGAGCACAGCGACAGCACCGAGTGCACCTTTGACCGCGCTCGACCGGTGCGACCGATGCGGCGCGCAGGCCTACCTCCGCGTTCTTCTCGTCTCGGGTGGCGAGTTGCTCTTCTGTGCGCACCACGCCCGCGAGCACGGGCCGAAGTTGCGCGAGATGGCCGCCGAGATCCACGACGAGACCGGCAAGTTGGCTGGTTCGTCATCTGGGACCCCCGAAGCCGAGTAACCAACCCTCGACCCTCAGGTGGGCCTCCGACATGGTCGGGGGCCCACCTGCTTTTCGTCCTTGACCCGTGAGAGGCTGCGCCCGTGAACTCCACCGAGATCGTGATCGCGATCGTGATCGCCCTCGGGGTGCTCGGCACCGTCATCCCGGTGATCCCCGGCTCCTTGCTGGTGGGCGGGGCGATCTTGGTGTGGGCGACCGAGACCCACCATCGAGGTGCCTGGTGGGTGGTGGCGGCCGCTGCGGTCTGCATCGCGATCGGCGCCGCAGCCAAGTACCTCCTGCCGGGCCGCAACCTCAAGCGCAGCGGAGTTCCCAACTCCTCACTGATCGTGGGGGGTGTGCTGGGGCTGATCGGTTTCTTCGTGGTGCCGGTGGTGGGCCTGGTGCTGGGCTTCGTGCTCGGGATCTACCTCGCCGAGCGGCGACGGGTTCACTCCGCTGCGTGGCCCTCGACCAAAGAGGCGCTCAAGGCGGTCGGCCTGGGCATCATCATCGAGTTCACTGCCGCGCTGACTGCGGCGCTGATCTGGTTCAGCGTCGTCGTGTTCTCGTGACCGCGATCCTGCTCGGCCTGGTAGCCGCCGTGCTCTTCGGCGTCTCGGACTACATCGACGGACTCGTCTCTCGCCGTGGTTCGGCCTGGCCCGTGGCGTTGCTGGCCTGCATCGGTGCCCTCGCGGTGGCCGCACTTGCCACCGTCCTCAGTCCGGGACGCTCCACGCCTGCCGACCTTGCCTGGTCGGCCCTGGCCGGGGTCGGCAGCGGGTTGGGCACCGTCTACCTGTATCGCGGGCTGGCAGCCGGTCGCATGGGCGTGGTGGCGCCGGTGTCCGCGGTCGGCTCGGCGCTGATCCCGGTGGCTTTCGCGCTGGTGGGCGGAGAACGTCCCAGCGTCGCGGTCTGGCTCGGCATCGCTGTGGGACTTCCCGGGATCTGGCTGGTCTCGCGCGAACCCGATCGGGGCGGCTCGGCCAAGGGTCTCATCGACGGGTTGCTGGCCGGGTCCGGCTTCGGGTTGATGTTCGCCGCCCTGGGGCAGGTTCCACAGGGCCGCGGCTACCTGCCGCTGGTCGTGGCCGAGGTCGTTGCCATGGCCGTCGTTCTGGGTGCGGCCCTGGTGGTTGGCGCCGACCCACGACCGCGTCGGGCCACCGACTGGGTGGGGCTGGTGGGCGGGGTCCTGGCCGGCGGTGCCTTCATCAGTTTCATGGTCGCGACCCAGGTCGGCCTGCTCACCGTGGCCGCGGTGTTGAGCAGCCTCTACCCCGCCATCACCGTGCTGCTGGCGGCCTGGCTGTTGCGCGAGGCGATCCATCGCGGGCAAGCCGTCGGGTTGCTGTTCTGCGTGGCAACGGTCGCCCTGGTCGCTGTTGGCTGAGGGCAGCCGGCTGGCGGCGTACCCGGGTCAGTCGAGGTAGTCGCGCAGCACTTGTGAGCGACTCGGGTGACGCAGTTTGGACATCGTCTTGGACTCGATCTGCCGGATCCGCTCGCGGGTCACCCCATAGACCTTGCCGATCTCGTCGAGCGTCTTGGGCTGACCGTCGGTGAGGCCGAATCGCATGCTCACCACGCCTGCCTCACGCTCGGACAAGGTGTCCAGGACGGCGTGCAGTTGCTCTTGGAGCAGGGTGAAGCTGACCGCGTCGGCGGGCACGATGGCCTCGGAGTCCTCGATCAGGTCACCGAACTCGGAGTCGCCGTCTTCGCCCAACGGGGTGTGCAGTGAGATCGGTTCGCGACCGTACTTCTGCACCTCGATGACCTTCTCGGGGGTCATGTCGAGCTCGGCGGCCAGCTCTTCGGGGGTGGGTTCGCGGCCGAGGTCTTGAAGCATCTGGCGCTGGACGCGCGCCAGTTTGTTGATCACTTCGACCATGTGCACCGGGATCCGGATGGTGCGGGCCTGGTCGGCCATGGCGCGGGTGATCGCCTGACGGATCCACCAGGTGGCGTACGTCGAGAACTTGTAGCCCTTGGTGTAGTCGAACTTCTCCACCGCGCGGATCAGACCGAGGTTGCCCTCCTGGATGAGGTCCAAGAACAGCATGCCGCGACCTGTGTAGCGCTTGGCCAGGCTGACCACGAGCCGCAGGTTGGCCTCGAGCAGGTGGTTCTTTGCGCGGCGGCCGTCCTCGGCGATCCAGTCGAGTTCCTCGTGCAGTTTGGCCGAGACGTTGCCGCCCTTGCCCAGCTTCTCCTCGCTGAACAGGCCGGCTTCGATGCGCTTGGCGAGTTCGACCTCCATCTCGGCGTTGAGGAGTGGCACCTTGCCGATCTGCTTGAGGTAGTCCTTCACCGGGTCCGCGGTGGCTCCGGCGACCATGACCTGCTGCTCGGGCTCGTCGGTGTCATCGGCGGCCGAGACGACGTAGCCGGCCTGCTCGTCCTCTTTGATGGTCGGGTCGGCGACGACGTCGGCCTCGAACTGCTCATCGGGGAGGTCGGGGAGGATCTTGGTGCCATCCGCCGCGACGGCGGCGACAGCCACAACGGCTTCGGCAGCCGGCGCCTCGGCAGCGGCTGCGGTCTTGCGGGCCCGCGGCGCCGTCTTGGCGGCGGTGGTCTTCGCAGCAGTCGTCTTGGCGGGAGCCTTGGCAGCCGTGGCCTTGGCTGCGGTCGTCTTGGCGGGAGCCTTGGTAGCCGTGGCCTTGGCCGCGGTCGCCTTCGCGGGAGCGGCCGTCTTGGCCGCAGTGGTCTTCGCAGCGGTCGCCTTGGCGGGAGCCTTGGTAGCCGTGGTCTTGGCTGCCGGAGCCCGCTTCGTGGCCGGCTTGGCTACCGGGGATGTCGCCTCAACGGGTGCTGCTGCCTTCTTGGCGGTGGACTTCTTCGCGGCGGCGGCCTTGGCTGCCGTGGGCGACGTCGGGGTCACGTAGTACCTCTCGGAATCTCAAACGTGGGCGCGGCAAAGTCCGTTGCTGTCAACTGGCCGCGCGCACATTCTGACACGTCGAGGCTCGAAACCAAGGATCGGGTCCAACCGACGCCAGTCAGTGGGACGCGCGGGCCGCCGCCTTCATCGCCTTCTTGAACTCCCGGACCTTGCCGAGCGACGCTTCGTCGACCACATCGGCCACGGAGCGATAGCCCTCCAGCGCATAGTCACCTACGGCCTTCTCCCAGCCAGCCGGGCGGACGCCGCACTGCTTGGCCAACAGCGCCGCGAAGATCTTGGCCTTCTGGGCCCCGAACCCCGGCAAGGCGGCGATGCGTTTGACCAACTCGGCTCCCGTTGCCGCCTCGTTCCACAATCGGGTGGTGTCGCCGGCGTACTCCTGAGACACGACGCGGGCCACTGCCTGGATCCGTGCCGCCATCGAGCCCGGGAAACGATGCACGGCGGGTGGTTGGGCACACAGCGCAGCGAACGCCTCCGGTTCAGCCTCGGCCAGCGTGGCCGGGTCGAGGGTGCCGAGCCGATCCTTCAGTTTGGCCGGCCCGATGAAGGCCCGTTCCATAGGGAACTGTTGATCCAGGAGCATCCCGAGGAGCAGCGCGAAGGGGTCCGTGGAGAGAAGTTCATCCGCGGCCGGGTCCCCGGTGATGTGCACGGTGTGGGTCGATGCCATGTCGCGCATGCTGCCACGACGCAGTGCCCTCACGCACCGAGCAGGGTCAGGCTTTGACAGCCAGCACCGGGCAGGAGGCATCCAGCAAGACCTGCTGGGCGTTGGAGCCCAGGATCAACTTGCCCAGAGGGGTACGCCGACGCAGACCGATCACGATGAGTTCGGCACCGGTTTCGCGGGCGATGTCGATGAGGTCCTCGGCCGGCTCCATCCCGCGTACGAACTGGCGAACCTCGAACTCAACACCGGTGTCGGCCAAGTGTTGGTTGATCTCGTCGAGTTCAGCCTGACTCTGCACGCTGTCCTCGTCACTCATCTCTCGACCGCCGCGGTTGGAATTGACCACCACGAGGCGCGAGTTGCGCAGTTTGGCCTCTTCGACCCCCTGCCGCAACGCTGCCTTGCCCTCAGGCTTGGGGACGTACCCAACGACGATGGTTCCCACGAAATGTTCTCCTTCTCGACGCAACTCCGGCGACCATATCGCCCCTCCGTGCATCCGTCAGCAGTTTGCCCTCTCGGCGCCTGTGGATCTTGTTCCTGGACCGGCCGGAGAATGCGGCAGAGTCGGTGCATGACGGCGACCACTGCGGCCATGCTCAGGCACCAACGCGGACTGCGTGAGGAGGTCAGGTGGCTCAGCACCCACCTCGGTAGCCGCCGCCTCTTCACCCCCAGGCTGCTGGTCGGCACCCCCGCCGCAACCTCCCTCGCCCTGCCTCACGACACCTACGACGACCCGGGTCTGCGCATCGACCTGATCGGCCGAGCCTTGGACGCGCTGGACGACGCCGACCCCTGCGTGTGGCGCATGAGACCAGGCCCGCTTGAGGCGGGTGACAGCGACCTGTTGTGGTGCTCCGCGGCTGCTCTGGCCATGGCCGTGCGCGGTTGGTCGGCGGAGTTCTACGTGGTCAACCGATTCGGATGGGCCGAACTCCACTCCGGGCAGCAACGCACCTGGACCCGGCCCCGACGAGGCCGCGCCGCCTGACCGCTCAGGTCCAGGTGTGCACAGGCTCGTTGGTGTGCATGCGTTCGCGGTAGTCCTGAAGGGTCAACCGCAGCGCGGTGTCCCGGTCCGCGCCTTTGGCTTCACGTGCGCGGACGTTCTTGACGAACCAGGAAGCGCCGTTCTGGGCCCGCAGACAACGCTGTTCGATGACGTCGAGCAGTCGGCCCGACTCGTCCCCAGGCACACCCCAGTCGTCGAGTCCCTGCTGGGCCAGGGGAAGCAGTTTGCGCAGGGTGAGTTCGGTCGCGGACACATGACCGATCCCCGGCCAATAGACCTCGGCCTCGATGCCGTCCCGAGCCGCATCATGGAAGTTCTCCTCCGCCGCCGAGAACGACATCTGCGACCACATCGGGCGATCGTCGTTGGCGAAGGTGCGAACCAACCCGAAATACAACGCGGCGTTCGCCATCATGTCGATCACCGTCGGCCCGGCTCCCAGCACACGGTTCTCGACCCGCACATGTGGGGTGCCGTCGACGACGTCGTACACCGGGCGGTTCCAGCGGTAGATCGTGCCGTTGTGGAGACGAAGTTCGTGAAGGCTGGGGGTCCCGCCACTTTCGAGCACCTCCAGCGGGTCCTCTTCATCGGTGATCGGTAGCAGGGCGCTGAAGTAGCGCACGTTCTCCTCGAACAGGTCGAAGATCGTGTTGATCCATCGCTCCCCGAACCACACCCGGGGCCGCACCCCTTGCACCTTCAACTCCTCGCTGCGCGTGTCGGTGGCCTGCTCGAACAGCGGGATCCGGGTCTCCTGCCACAACTCCTTCCCGAGGAGGTACGCCGAATTGGCGCCCAGTGCCAACTGGATGGAACTGATCACCTGCGAGGCGTTCCAGTAGTCGGCGAACTGCTCCGGGCTGACCTGGACGTGGAGTTGGACGCTGGTGCACGCGGCCTCGGGCATGATCGAGTCTGAGGTCGTGGTGAGTCGCTCGGTGCCGCCGATGTCGATGAGGAGGTCTTCGCCTCGGGCCGCGAGGATCTGGTCGCCGAGCAACTTGTAGCGCGGGTTGGCGCTTATCGTCGAAGGGGCCATGTGCCCGTGCTGAAGGGTCGGCAGGATCCCGATCATCACCAGGTGGGCGCCCACCCGACTGGCTTTCGCCTCGGCGTCGTTGAGGCTGGCTCGAAGGTCCTCCTCGAAGCTCCACAAGCCGCGTTCTCGCAGGGTCTTGGGAGCGGCATTGATCTCGAGGTTGTATTGCCCCAACTCGGTCTGGAAGTCGGGGTTTGCGATCTCGGCGAGCACCTCGGCGTTGCGCAGTGCCGGCCGGGCATCCTCGTCGACAAGGTTGAGTTCGATCTCCAGCCCGGTCATCGGGTCCTCGTAGTCGAAGCGAGACTCCCGCAGCATGCGAGCGAACACGTCGAGGTTGCGCCGCACCTTCTCGCGGTAGCGGGTGCGGTCTGTCCGGCTGAACTCCTGCTGCTCGACCTCTTCGCCCATGTCGGTCTCCATCGTTGCTGGCTCGCTGCTGGTACACCCTAGGGAGAACCCGCCCCCAGCGCGAGGGATCTCGTCAGCCGGTCGAGTGCACGGGCCTCCATGTTGTGGGCGAGATGGCGGCCTCCAAGATCTGGGCCACCAGGCGTGCCAGAGAGTTGTCCGGATCGGTCTCGAGACTGCGATCCACCGCACACCACGCCAGCGCGCCGTCTCCAGAGATCCACGACAACAGCGCCAGGACAGCGGCTGCGTGAGCGCTCCACGGTGCTGGCGCGCGTCGCACGAGGTCGGCCCACATGTCCACCAGCCCTGCGGCCTCCCCCCTCCCTACGCTCTCCCACGCGGCGTCACGCCCCAACGGCCAGGACACCGCGCAGAGGACACGGGCAGCCTCCTCGTCGGTGAGCGCGCCACGATCCCGGATGAACCGACGCGACCGGGCGTGCAGCCACCCCAACTCCAGCTCGTCAGGTGGGTCCGGGCGCGACTGCAGCTGCCGAGCGATGGCGGCTTCGATCCGTTGGACCTGGGCGGGATCCGTGATCAAAGTGTCGTGGAGTTCGTCGCGACCCGACCGGATGACCGACCCACTCACGATCCGCTCCACCACGAACGGGTGTGTGCTCACGTCGTACGCCGAGCCGGGGCCGTCGACGAACTCCTCAACGCCCAGCCCGTCCACATCGCGCCCGGTCCAGTAGTGGTCCGCACCGACCCGGATCACGTCGATCACCGAGACGCCAGCCAGCCGCAGGTGCCTCACCACCTCCCAGCAAGCCGGCACCTGAGCCTGCTCGGTGTAGGCCAACACGATCGCCGTGGCCACATGGTGCTGCCGCGCGGCGCCGACAAGCCTGGCCACCACCTCCTCGACGTGGTCGGGAGCGCGGGGCAGGTCGACCCTGGCGTGGAACGACGGACCATCGGCGGTGAAGGCCACCATGACCAGCGACTGGGCCGGATGGAAGCCCAACGCGACGGGGACCAGCGCCAAGATGTCCTCGGGAG
This sequence comes from uncultured Marmoricola sp., assembly GCA_937868075.1. Taxonomy (GTDB): domain Bacteria; phylum Actinomycetota; class Actinomycetes; order Propionibacteriales; family Nocardioidaceae; genus Marmoricola. Next base: position 13,830 of record CALMLL010000137.1, read on the forward strand.
TGCGCAACACGAAACGAGACGTCATCCCTCGACACTGACCACCTCGCATGCGTTGAACCACGGCGTTGTCGACACCTGTGGACGAGGTGGTCGACGAGGCCTGGTGTGGATGAAGCGGCGCGGCGCGGTCGCCCCTGCGGGTACTAGGATCGAGGCATCACGCCGAGCGATGGAGGCCGCGGACCATGAACACCCATGACGAGCCCGTCTCACAGTTGACCACCGAGCAGTGCTGGGAGAAGTTGCGCGCTCAGGAGTTCGGTCGGCTCGCCTATCACCTCGCCGACGAAGTCCACATCACCCCCATCAACTACGCCGTCGATGGGGAGACGCTGATCTTCCGGACCTCTGAGGGTTCCAAGCTCCTCGGCGTGGTCATGAACGCCGACGTCGCCTTCGAGATCGACGAATTCGGCGAGGACTTCGCCTCGAGCGTGATCATCCGCGGCAAGGCCCGCAAACTCGAGGAGGACGAGGAGCACCGGGCCGAGAACGTGCCCCTGCGTCCGTGGGTGCCGACGTTGAAGTTCAACGTCGTCGAGATCACGCCCATCGAGATCAGCGGCCGGGAGTTCTTCCTCGAGCGCCCCTGGCTCCACATGCTGCCGCACCACTGACGCGGTGCGTGAGTGTCCCTCGATACTCCACATCGATCTCGACGCCTTCTTCGCCGCCGTCGAGCAACGCGACAAGCCCTCACTTCGTGGAAAGCCGGTGGTGGTGGGTGGAGTGGGTGCCCGCGGCGTCGTCGCGACCGCTTCCTACGAGGCGCGGCGATATGGAGTCCACTCGGCGATGTCGACCTCCCAGGCCCGTCGACGCTGTCCCCACGCGGCCTTCCTCACCGGGCGGTTCCACGCCTACCAAGAGACCAGCAGAGCCGTCATGGACCTGCTTGGCTCCCTGAGCCCGCTGGTCGAGCCGCTCTCACTTGACGAGGCATACGTTGACCTCGCCCAGTGCGAGACCTTGCCCGGATTCGATCAGGAGTCCCTGACCGCTTTCGCCCGCGAACTCAAGACTGCGATCACCGAGGTCACCCGGGGATTGACCGGCTCGGTGGGAATCGGCACCTCCAAGCTTGTCGCCAAGATCGCCTCGGATCTCGACAAGCCTGACGGGCTCACGATCGTGCCCGCCGGGACCGAGCAGGACCTGCTGGATCCGATGCACGTGAGTGTGATCCCCGGGGTCGGCCCAGCCACGACCGAACGCCTGCGCCGTCTCGGGGTCCACACCGTTGCCGAACTCCGCTCGATCAGTCGCGACGAATTGGTCCGCACGCTCGGCCAAAGCCACGGGGCCGGCCTCTACTCGCTCGCACGGGCCGAGGACGACCGTTCGGTGGTTCCCGAACGGGAGGCCAAGTCGATCAGCGTGGAAGACACCTACGAGACCGACCACACCGACCGCCGAATCCTGGAGTCCCTGATCGACCGGCAGGCCAGCGCCGTGGGTGCCCGGTTGCGAAAAGCCAAGCTGTCCGGACGCACCGTCACATTGAAGGTGCGGCTCCACGACTTCTCGACGGTGACCAGGTCATCCACGCTGACCTCCCCCACCGAGGACTCTCGTCAGATCAGCCGCGTCGCCCGGTCCCTCCTCGCCGACCTGGACACCACATCCGGCGTTCGCCTTCTGGGGGTGGGAGTCTCCGGCCTGGCCGACTGGATCCAAGACGACCTCTTCACCGACGACTCCGCTGATCCCGAGCCCACCGAGTCGCCAGCCGGCGACGCTGTCGTGCCGACGCGGCCCTCCTGGGCGCCAGGGATGGATGTGGACCACGAGGAGTTCGGAGCCGGGTGGGTATGGGGCTCGGGCCGAGGGGTCGTGACGGTGCGTTTCGAGACCGCCGAGACCGGGCCGGGCAAAGTGAGGTCGTTCGCTACCGACGACCCGTTGTTGCACCCTCGGCACCGGCCACGACGCTGAAGCGAATAGGTTCACCCGGGCGGGCCTGGGCGAGCAGCGCAAGGTCCTGGGCAGGCACCACCCCGATAACCGGATAGCCACCGGTGACGGGATGGTCGGCCAGCATCACCAGCGGTTGGCCGTTGGGGGGAACCTGCACCGATCCGAGAACCAGCCCTTCGCTGGGCAACTGCGCCTCATCGATCCGGTTGAGCTTGGGCCCGCTCAGCCGCACCGCAATGCGATTGGAGTCCGCTTCCACGACGTACGCCGACGAGCCCAGCCGCCCAAGCGCACTGGCCCGGAACCAATCGGCCCTGGGGCCGGGCACGAGGCGCACAACGTCGCGTGCGGGGGCTTGAGTCGCGGTCCCTTCCATGGGTGGACCCCAGGCCGACCCGAGGCGCAGTTCCTGCCCTTCGCCCAGGGGTGCCGGTCCGAGCCCGGAGAGCAGGTCGGTGGAGCGCGAACCCAGGACGGTGGGGCAGTCGACCCCTCCCGAAAAGGCAAGGTAGCCGCGCAGCCCGGACTCGAACGGGCCGATCTCGACCAGGTCTCCGGCGCCCAACGACAGCGCTGTGCCCCACTCCCTGGGACGGCCGTTGACGCGCAGGGAGCCTCGGGCGCCGGTGAGGGCGATCGCCACCGCACACTCCAAAGCGACCACAAGGCCACCTACGGTGATCTCGAGGCTGGCGACGTGCTCCGGGTTCCCGACGAGCCGGTTGGCGAGCCGGTGGGCAACCTGGTCGGCGGCACCGGAGCGGGGGACCCCAAGATGAGCCCACCCAGGGCGTCCGAGATCTTGCACCGTGGTGAGCGGACCCGGCTGCACGACCCGGAGGCTGCGTTCCGGGGACGCGGTGCGACCGTGCGGATCAGGCATCGACGAACCTCACCCGGGTGCCGGGGGCGAGCAACCCGGGGGGCTCGCCTCGGGGATCCCAGACCGACACCGAGGTCCGTCCGAGGATCTGCCAGCCTCCCGGGGAGGCCATCGGGTAGACGGCCGTATAGAGGTCCGCCACCGCGACCGAGCCTGGTTCGACCCGAGGCCGGGGCCGCTGCAGTCGCGGCACGCGCAGGTGTTCAGGGAGGCCACTGCAATAGGCGAAGCCGGGCGCGAAACCGCAGAAGTCCACATCGAAGGTCAGGCTGCGGTGCGTGCCGACCACCTCGGCGGTGGTCATCCCCCATAGCCGCGCCACCGATGCCAGGTCGGGGCCGTCGTAGGTCGTGGGGATCTCCACGACCGGGCCCCGCGAGATCGGCTCGGCCTCGATGTCCACCCAGGTCTCGATGTCAGCCGCAACCGCCTGCGGATCCGAGAGTCCGTCGAGAAGGATCGTGGTGGCCCCAGGGACGACATCGACAGCGGCGACCACTCGACGGAGGACCTCGGCGTAGACAGCCCTCGCCACGGCCCCGGACGGGCATTCGACCAGGACGGCGTCCAAGCCGACTCGCCGCGCGGTCACAGACATGGCCCTATGGTCTCGCACCGATCGGGCAAGCCACGAGCAATGACCGACCAAGGGCGGGAGAACCCCGAGGAAAAAGGTGTAGGGCCCGCGAAAGTATGAGTTCCACGGGCCCTACGGATGTGTGCGGCTCCGCGACCCAAGGGCCCCTTCACCACTCACGATCGGCTGGACGGTGATGCGTTCCCTGCCATCCAAGATCTCTCTCCGGTTCCGTCCGCCTCATCACTGGCGCCCGTGTGGAGCCGAAGCTCCTCAGATGAACCTTTGATCCTTCCGGATCCCTCTCCCTTGCGGGTTCGGTAGGTCCATTTCTACGCCGCGCCGAATCGGCGCGCAAGGGGTCTGACCAGGCAATTTGTGGAAATTTCGGCCGTACGGCGTGTCGTCCACAAACCGGGCATGTCTGTCCACAGGCGGACCCCGGGTCTCCACAACCAAGGGGCCCAACTGTGGACAATGTGGCCTAGACCACATGGGTCAACACGCGGTCCGGCTACCACGTCCGCACGTCGTAGCCGGCCGCCTCCAGAGCCTGTCGAACCGCAGCAGCACTGGCCACTGCATCGGGTGAATCCCCATGAAGGCACAGTGAGTCGACCCCGGCCGCCAAGGCGACCGCGTTGGCTGCGATCTGGTCCGCGCCCTCGATGAGCGCCCCGGGATCCCCCCGAGGAATGAGCCGGTGCGCGCTGCGGTAGCCGCGGTCGGGGAAGCCCTCCACGATCGTGGTGCGCCCGGCGGCCGTGGCCAATTCGAGCAGGCGCGAGCCAGCTAGTCCCATCACGGCCAAGGTGCCAGTGGCCCCCAGAACCGCCTCGGCCTGGATCGGATCCACGGCCACCTGGTGATAGAGAGCGCCGTGCGGCTTGAGATAGGTGACTTCTGTGCCGCACTCGGCAGCCACGTCGCTGAGACGCTCGAGCTGGGCACGCACGGAGGCCGCCAACACCTCCGGGGCGACCGCCATCGGCGTACGCCCGAAGTTGGACCTGTCCTCGTACGAGATGTGGGCACCGACGCGCACCCCGAGGCGCGCGGCGAGACCGCAGACGCTGCGCATCGTGTCGGTATCGCCGGCGTGGGCGCCGCAGGCCACGTTGGCGCTGGTGACGATACGCAGCAAGCCGGCGTCATCGCCCATGCCCTCGCCCAGGTCGGCGTTGAGATCGATGACCGCCACCTGCCCATTGTGTCTCAGCGGGCCCGGACGGGAACCCTGGATGGGGGCGGATTCTGCTCTGAGGGGTCGGCGGACTTGTCGGTGCCGGGTGCTTGATTGAGAACTGCCTGAGAACCCGCGAACCGATGCAACTTCGCGGCCACCTGGATCGTCAGACCTAGCAAGACGCCCCGCTCCCCTGCGATGGGAATCTCCAAGGGGAGTGGGGGCGTTGACCAAGCCAAAGAGCCGGCTTCGTGCCGACGAAGGGAGCAGTTGTGACGCTCAGCCGCCAAGAGCGCGAGATCGAAGGACGCGACAGCGTCGGTCTCTACCTCGACGAAATCGCGCGCACCCCACTTCTTGACGCCCAGACCGAGGTCGAACTCGCCAAGACCATCGAAGCCGGCAAGTTCGCCGAAGCACTGCTGGCCGAGGGCCGCATCGGACGCCGCAAGGGTGGCGCCCCCGGTCTGGCCACCGAGGCGGAGTTGATCTGGCTCGCCGAAGAAGGCGAACGCGCCATGCAGCAGTTCGTGCAGGCCAACCTCCGTCTGGTCGTCTCGATCGCCCGCAAGTACGGGCGCTCGGCGATGCCGATGCTCGACCTGATCCAAGAAGGCAACACCGGCCTGATCCGCGCCGTGGAGAAGTTCGACTACGCCAAGGGCTACAAGTTCTCCACCTACGCCACCTGGTGGGTGCGACAGGCCATCACCCGCGGCATCGCACAGCAGGCCCGCGTAGTACGCCTCCCCGTCCACGTCGTGGAGGAACTCAACCAGATCGGCGGAGCCCGACGCGTGCTCGAGCGCACCTTGGGACGCGACCCCGACCCGGCCGAGATCGCCGAAGAGTTGGACATGGAGTTGGAGCGGGTCCTGGACCTGATGAGTTGGGGACGCGACCACCTCAGCCTCGACACTCCCCTGGACGAGTCCGGTGACACTTCACTGGGTGATCTGATCGCCCAGGAGAACTCCCCCGGTCCCGACCTGACCGTCCTCGACGCCGACACCCGCGACCGGCTGGCCACGCTGATCGACCGTCTCGATGAGCGCTCGGCAGACATCGTCCGCTCGCGCTACGGGCTGACCGACGGCCGGCAGCACAAGCTTGGTGACATCGGCGCTCGCCACGGCATCTCTGCCGAGCGGGTTCGCCAGCTCGAGCGTGAGGCCATCGCCAAGCTGCGCGTGCTGGCCGATCCCGATCTAGCCGCCTAACTCCTGCTGCCGGGCCAACAGCGCGGCGTAGGTCTCGGCGACACGGGCACGCAACTCCTCTCGCGTGCCCGTGTTGTCGATGATGAAGGTGGCCACCGCGCACCGCTGCTCACGAGTTGCCTGCGCCGCCATCCGGGCCCGCGCATCGGTCTCGGTCCAGCCACGATCTCGGACCATCCGCTCGACCTGCACCTCTTCAGGTACGTCGACCACGATGATCTCGTCGAAGTTAGCGGCCATGCCCCCCTCGACGAGCAGCGGGATGTCTTGAACGACCAGGGCCGCATCACCAGCGGCGGCGACCAGCTCGGCGGAGCGGGCAGCCACCAGTGGATGGATGATCGCCTCCAAGCGTTTGCGAGCGGCTGGGTCCTTGAAGACGATGGAGCCCATCAGAGGACGGTTGAGGTCCCCTTCAGCAGTCAGCACACCGGGGCCGAACGCAGCGACCACCTGGGCCAGGCCTGGCGTGCCACGGGTCACAACCTCCCGCGCGAGTTGATCGCTGTCGACGATCACTGCGCCCATCTCACTGAGATAGGCCGCCACCGTGCTCTTGCCGGACGCGACGCCGCCGGTCAGCCCCACCCTCATGGCGAGCTCTCAGGAGGGTCCTCGCCCACACGACGCTGCTGCTCGCGGTAAGCGCGACGCTGCTCCTCGGCACGGGCCTTGACCCGACGCAGGAACTCCGCGTCGGACTCCGGGCTCAACCCTTGGGCCCGCCCCGGCCGGTCGTATTCCGGGAAGGCCGCAGCCGGGCCGCTCGCGCGAGCGCGTGGGCGCATGACCAGCCAGGCCACCCCACCCACCAGGGGGAAAAGCAGCACCAGCACGATCCACGCCATCTTGGGCAAGGCCGGGACTTCGCCGTCTTGGCGCCGCAAGACATCCACGAGGCAGTAGATGCTGAGCCCCAGGGACAGGGCGAAGACGAACAGCTCGGCGCGCACCATGCGCACTAGTTTGCGCTATTGCGCCAACCCGTGCATGGACGTCGGCGAAAAAGAAACGCTGCCCCGGTCACCAGGACCGGGGCAGCGTCAATTGGTTCAGGAAGCTCCGCCGGTGAGCTTCTCGCGCAACGCCTGCAGGGCTTCGTCGCTGGCCAGCGCGCCACCGTCTTCAGCCGGTGCGTCGCTGGAGTAGGACGTTGCCTCGCCGGCCTCGGCGTCGGCCGCCTTGGCCTCGGCCTGCTGCTTGACGTGGGCCTCCCAGCGAGCGTGGGCCTGGGCGTACTGGTCCTCCCAGGCCTTGCGCTGAGCCTCGTAGCCCTCCAGCCACTCGCCCGTGTCGGGGTCGAAGCCTTCGGGGTAGATGTAGTTGCCCTGGTCGTCGTAGGTCGCGGCCATGCCGTACAGCGTCGGGTCGAACTCTTCGATGTCGCTAGCCGTCGAGGTCTCGTTGGCCTGCTTGAGCGAGAGCGAGATCCGACGACGCTCGAGGTCGATGTCGATGATCTTGACCATCACGTCGTCGTTGACCTGAACGACCTGCTCGGGGATCTCGACGTGACGCTCGGCCAACTCCGAGATGTGCACCAGACCCTCGATGCCCTCCTCGACGCGGACGAACGCACCGAAGGGAACCAGCTTGGTGACCTTGCCGGGCACGATCTGGCCCATCTGGTGGGTCCGGGCGAAGTGCTGCCAGGGGTCTTCCTGGGTCGCCTTGAGCGAGAGCGAAACCCGCTCGCGGTCCATGTCGACGTCGAGCACCTCCACGGTGACCTCGTCGCCGACAGTGACGACCTCACTGGGGTGGTCGATGTGCTTCCACGACAACTCCGAGACGTGCACCAGACCGTCGACGCCGCCGAGGTCCACGAACGCACCGAAGTTGACGATGCTGGACACGACACCCTTGCGGATCTGGCCCTTCTGCAGCTGGGTCAAGAAGCCGTGGCGAACCTCGGACTGGGTCTGCTCCAACCACGCACGACGCGACAGCACCACGTTGTTGCGGTTCTTGTCCAACTCGATGATCTTGGCCTCGAGCTCCTTGCCGACGTACGGCTGGAGGTCGCGCACGCGGCGCATCTCGACCAGCGACGCAGGCAGGAAGCCGCGCAGCCCGATGTCGATGATGAGGCCACCCTTGACCACCTCGATGACGGTGCCGGTGACGACGCCGTCCTCTTCCTTGACCTTCTCGATGGTGCCCCAGGCGCGCTCGTACTGAGCACGCTTCTTGGACAGGATCAGTCGGCCTTCCTTGTCCTCCTTCTGGAGAACGAGGGCCTCGACCCGATCGCCGACCGCGACAACCTCAGAGGGGTCGATGTCGTGCTTGATGGAGAGCTCGCGCGAGGGAATGACGCCCTCGGTCTTGTAGCCGATGTCGAGGAGAACCTCGTCACGGTCCACCTTGACGATGGTGCCGTCGACGATGTCGCCGTCATTGAAGTACTTGATGGTCGCGTCGATCGCAGCCAGGAAGTCGTCGGCCGACCCGATGTCGTTGACCGCAACCTGCGGCGCGTCGGTGATGTCGGCAGTCGTGGGGGTGATGGTCATGTAGGGGATGGATTCCTTGTTTCGGACAGATGTTGTGGTGGACAGATGTCGTTGTGTGCGCACGCGAGAGTCGTTTTCACCACCAGGAAAGACCATGTCCGCGAATGCGGGCCGGGCCGTCACATGACGGCGAGCGAGAATCTGCTCGGTATGAGACTCAGGCAGACTTCCACGCGCGTAGCACAGGGTACGTCTCCGAGGACCGCGGAGTCCAACCGGCCCGGGCCACGATCAGCGGGGTAGATTCCCCCCGTGAGCAGCCTGCCGGTGCGCCCTGATCGACGCTGGGCCGATGAACACGAGAGCAGGCGCGCCAACCGCGGCGAGTGGGACCGGTACGCCGACGAGTACCAAGCTACTCACGGCGAGTTCCTCGGCGATGCCGGGTTCATCTGGTCCCCCGAAGGCACCGACGAGGCGGACCTGGGACTGCTCGGCGACGTGCGCGGCAAGGTGGTGCTTGAGATCGGTTGCGGCGCCGCCCAGTGCTCTCGATGGGTGCTGGCCCGTGGTGGCTTCCCGATCGGGCTCGACCTGTCACATCGCCAACTGCAGCACAGTCGGCGCATCGACCAAGCCCATCAGACCGAGGTGTTGGTCGTGGAGGCGACGGCCAGCGAGTTGCCCTTCGACGAGGGCACCTTCGACATCGTTTTCTCCGCATTCGGGGCGCTGCAGTTCCTCGCCGATGAAAACCGGGTCTGTGCCGAGGCGGCTCGGGTGCTCCGTCCGGGGGGTCGGTTCGCCTTCTCCATCACCCACCCGACGCGGTGGATGTTTCCTGACGACCCCAGCGAGGACGGCCTGACCGCGTCCCAGGACTATTGGGACCGCACCCCCTACATCGAGTTGGACGACGCCACCGGCGTTGCGGCGTACGTCGAACACCACCGCACCATCGGCGACTGGGTCCGTGCTCTGGACCAGAACGGGTTCAGGCTTCGCGACCTGGTCGAGCCCCAGTGGCCGGTCGACCACGACCGCACCTGGGGCGGTTGGTCGCGCACGCGGGGGCTGATCACGCCGGGAACGGCCATCTACGTCGCCGACCTGGTTCCGGCCTCACCGAGGAGCACCTGACATGGCAACTGCGATGCGCGTCGGCGTCCTCGGCTGCGGCTACCTCGGCACCACCACGGCGGTCTGCCTGGCCGCCATGGGCCACGAGGTCGTCGCGGTCGACGTGGACGCGACGCGGATCGACACCCTCCAGCGAGGTGAAGCCCCCTTCTTCGAGCCGGACCTGGCGCCACTCCTGACCGATGGCCGCGTCTCCGGTCGGCTGCGGTTCTCCACAGCGATCGCCGTCGTGGCCGATCACGCAGACGTCATCTTCATCTGTGTGGGCACCCCGCAGCTGGCCGGTGAACTCGCCACAGATCTGAGGCAGATCGAGAGCGCCACATCCACGCTCTTCCCGCTGTTGAAACGGCCCACCGTCATCGTCGGCAAGTCCACAGTTCCGGTCGGCACCGCGCAGCGGCTGCGCCAACGCCTCTCGGACCTAGGCCCGGCCGGCAGCGAACTGGTGTGGAGCCCGGAGTTCCTGCAGGAGGGCCATGCCGTGGCCGACACCCTCTCCCCCGACCGGATCGTGATCGGGACGGCCCCGGGTGAGACCAAAGGTGCGGCCGCGGTCCTGGCCTTATTCGCCGACCAGATCGAGGCGGGCACTCCGGTCGTCGACACCGACCTGCCCACGGCCGAACTGGTCAAGATCAGCGCCAACGCCTTCTTGGCCACCAAGATCTCCTTCATCAACGCGATGTCGGAGGTGTGTGATGCCGCCGGAGCCGATGTCTTGAAGCTGGCCGAAGCGCTCGGCCACGACGAGCGCATCGGACCGCGATTCCTGCGCCCCGGCCTGGGTTATGGCGGCGGATGCCTGCCCAAGGACGTGCGCGCGTTGTTCGCACGTGGCAGTGAGATCGGCGCGGCCCAAGCCGTCGCGTTCCTCGACGAGGTCGACGCGATCAATCAGCGGTGCCGCGCTCGCGTCGTGGAGTTGACCGAGACCGTTCTCACCGAGGGCGTTGTGGGGGCCAAGGTGGCGGTGCTCGGCGCCGCTTTTAAGCCGAACACCGACGACACACGCGACTCCCCCGCGCTCGATGTCGCCGGACGGCTGCAACTGATGGGCGCCGACGTCCGGGTCTATGACCCCGCCGCGATGGCCAATGCGAAGCGGCACCGACCCACCCTGACGTACGCCGACAGCATCGACTCGGCCTGCGCGGAGGCCGATGTGGTGTTGCTGCTGACCGAGTGGGCGCAGTTCGTCGCGATCGACCCCGCCGCCTTGGCTGATGTGGTGTCACAACGGCAGATCATCGACGCTCGACACGCCTTGGACGAAAAAGCCTGGAGCGCGGCAGGCTGGGCCTACCGCGCTCCTGGAATTGCTGTCCGTTAGGCGTCGCTGTCCTCAGCCGCCATCGTGCTGCGCTGCCGAGCCGCACGAATGACTAGGGCCAGACCAGCCAGGAAGAGCAGCCCACCAGCGATTGCGGTGATCGGGCCGACCTGGTTCAAGAAGAGGTTCAGCTTCTTGACGTTGGCCTTGCCGTCCTTGATGCCAGCGGCGACCTGGTCGTCGGTGAAGTTCAGCTTGAGGTCGAGAACCTTGGTGCCATCCTCGAGAGTGCGCACCTCGTGCTGGATCTGGTTGACGATCGAGCCGGTCATAGGCTCGACCAGCATCACCTTGTCGGTGGAGTAGGTGCCGTTGATGCCGTCGGCGATCTCGGCAGCCGTGTCCGGAACAGTCACGTGGTACTTGTAAATCTCCAGACCGTCGAGCTTCTCGGTGCCCTCGAACTTGGCATCCACGGGCTTTTGCAGCAGGCCGTCCCAGTAGGTGTAGTCCTTCTTCTGGGCGTCGAAGGGCCACTTGTTGACCAGGCCCTCTTTGGCCTCCGAGGTCGGCGGGAGGTACTTGTCGCCGCTGACTGCCTCACCCGTGGTCCGGTCGGTGGCGAAGGTGTCGATGGAGTTGGTGACAACGCGCTCGTCGGTGCCCTTGAGGCAGTCAGCAGGGTTGTCGGTGTTGATGTTCACACACGTGGTGTTGATCCAGACCGCGACCTTGGAGTCCGAGGCCTTCGGGTCGACCTTGGTGACGCTCAAGACCTTGATCGGCAGGCCGGTGTCGACCTTGCCGGTCTTGGGGTTCAGCTTGTCAGCAGTACCACTCAGGTAGGTCTTGCTGTCCACGTTGAGCGGGACCTTCTGCACTTGTCCCGGGAGCCAGAAGAAGGCCAATGCCGCAGTAGCGAGCAGCAGTGAGCCCACTAAGAGCAGCACCCACCCCAGAAAAATCTTGCCCTTCAATCCCGACGCCTCCTCAGGCTTGCCTCGTCAGTAACAAAACTGCGGGCAGAGTAGCAGCCGCGCGCCCCGCTGAGCACCAGAAACTGGAATGAGTTTCAATTCCGTGTCCCTACCGTGTCCGGTCGGCCCCGACGTCCAGCTCGCAGAGCATGTCATAGAGTCGCGCCGTGATCGAAGGCGAAGGCGGCAACAGCGTGGCTGGTCGAATGGAGCGGTTGCGCTCAAGCGTCCGCGAGATTCATCCGCTTGTGGGCTCCAACCCGATCGTTGGACAAGGCCTCATTCTGATCGTGTTGTATGCGGTCTTTCGTTCCTGGGCACTGAGTGGAGCCTGGTACGTCAGCGACGACTTCGCCTTCATCTCCCGAGCCGCGCATGACGACTTGAGCTGGGCGTACCTATTCGAGTCGTACGGCGGCCACCTCATGCCCGCGGGGTTCGCCCTCACCTGGGTTCTCACCCACTGGCATGCCTTCGAATGGTCGTGGTGGTGGCCACCGTTGCTGACATTGCAGGTCCTCGCAGCCATCGGCATGTTGCGACTCCTGCTGTCCATGTTCGGCCGCAACCGCGCAGTGTTGGCTTTGCTTCTGGGCTACCTGACACTGGTGTTCACTCTCCCGGCCAGTGTGTGGTTCGCAGCCGGGGTGAACCAGTTGCCGTTGCAGGTCGCTCTGGCGTTCGGTCTGCGCAGCCACTTGGCCTACCTGCGCACTCGCCGACGGTTCCACCTAATCTCCTCTATGGCTTGGACCGTCTTCGGCTTGGCCTTCTATGAGAAGACGCTTCTCCTCTTTGTCATCTACTTCATCTTGGCGCTGGGGTGGTTTGCCGAAGGCAACTTCGCCGACCGGATGAAGAGCCTCTGGGGGAGATACCGCGAAGGCATCATCACGCACGGAGTCGTGGCCATCGGCTATCTAGCGCTCTACCTCAAACTCGGCGCGACCATCAATCCCAGCTCGGAGCAGACCGCACTCGCCCCGGTGACCTGGACTCTGGTGGGGCGCGCGTTCAGCACGGCTGCGGTCGGCGGTCCGATCTCATGGAAGCTGGACGGCGGGCTCTTGGCGGCCCCGTCAGACTTGGTGATCTTAATCTCCTGGCTCGCCGTCGGGCTCATCGTGGCGGGTGCCTTCAGGACCCGGATACGATCTGTGCGGGCCTGGACAGTGATTGGCAGCGGCCTCATGGCGAACGTTCTCCTCATTGCCAGCGCCCGCGCCAACCTTGTCGGGCCCAACGTGGGTTTGGAGTACCGATACCAAACCGAGTCGGCAGCGCTGTGGGTGCTCTCGATAGGGCTCGCTTACCTGCCACTGCTGGGCGCCCGCGAAACGGTGGAGTTCAAAGACGACGCGGATCTGACCTATGAGAGCCCGACCATCATCCAGACGGTAACGATCGTGATCGCGGTTGCGGCGATGGTCTCCTCCGCTCAGTGGCTCAATAACTGGGACAAATCCAACAAGGCGGTCCCCTACTTCGAGAACATCAAGGCTTCCGCCGCGGCCATGCCGAAGAAGCCGGTTCCGATGGCGAACCTGGGCTTGCCGGTGGAGATCATGTGGGCGTTCCGCTATCCGGAGAACACTTATCAGCGGGTCTTCAAGCCGTTGCGTCTCCCGTTGAGCTACCCGATGTATTCGGTCGATTCGCTCTATGTCGCCACCAACGAGGGGGTCGTGGTCCCTGCAGTGATCCCCCAGGCACGCAGCATGCAGCCTGGACCGGAGGCATGTGGCTATGTAGTCGGATCCTCGCCCACCCGCATTCCGCTCGACGCGCCGGTCATGGGGAGTGGCTGGTGGATCAAGATGGATTACGTGGCCCAGGAGGCGTCCGTCGTCAATGTCTACGGGGGCAATCTGCACCACAAGATCGAGCTGCCTGCCGGACTCCACGCAGTGTTCTTCCAGACATCGGGAGAGTTCCAGTCCTTCACGATCTCTCGACCCAGCGGTAGCACCCAACTGTGTGTGGTCAACGCCGTGCTCGGACTGCCCACGCCGCTTGAAGCGCCCTGACGGACACCACCATGGGATCGACGAAGGTGCTGCTGAGCGGACTCGTACTCATCCTCGCGCAGGCGGTCTACAGGGCCTGGGCGATCTTCGGTGGCTGGTTTCACATCGACGACTTCAACTTCATTTCCATCACCACCAACAACCCTTCCCTTTCCAGGGCGGTGATGACCAACTATTGGGGTCACCGCATGCCCGGCGCGTTTTTCATGTCCTGGGTCAACGATCACCTGGCGCGTTGGCAATGGTGGCTGCCGGCAAGTGAGTTACTCATTTTGCAGCTGGTTGCTTCGGTGGGCCTGCTGGCTCTTCTCGGACGGCACATGGGTCTGCGAAGGGCGATCCTCATTCCATTGGCCTTGTACCTCTTCACAGCGAGCACCGTCCCCTCCAGTATCTGGTGGGCCTCGGCGATCAACTTGCTGCCTCTCTCTGTCGGCTTGGTTTGGGCGCTCTACTTCCACCTCAACTACCTGAGGTCCAGGCGCCTTGCCGAGATCCTCTGGGCCAACCTGTGCCTGATCTTCGGGCTGGCGTTCAGCGAGAAGACAGTGGTGGTGCTGGTCGCAGTCGTGCTGATTACGACCTGCTGGTTCGCCGAGGGGCGAACAGCTACTGCGCGCGTGGTCGATGCGTTGCGTCGCTATCGGGCGGGCTTCATCGCCTACGGCGTCATCGCACTCATCTACGGGTTTGGATACTGGGTCAGCGGAACAATGGTCATGGTCACCGACCAGACGATCCCAGGGCGCTTCCCCGTGTTCACCGTGCTGTCAAACATGATCTTCCGCACCTACCTACCGGGACTGGTCGGCGGACCATGGAAATGGATGTATTTCTCGGACCAACCACACTCGGTCGCGGACCCTTCAACCGGGATGATGGTCGCCGCTGCCCTCATGGTCACCTGGGTGGTGTGGCACGTGAGTCGATCCTGGGTGCACTGGCAGCCCGCGTTGCTCCTGCCGATCGCGTTCATCCTGGTGAATGCCAGTCTTGTCAGCTTCGCCAGGGTGATCTACGTCGGCCCGTTTCTCACCCGGGAGTACCGATATCAAGGTGAACTCGCACTCGTGACAGCGATTGCGCTCGCAGCGATGACGACACGTTGGCGCGGAAGTCTGAGTGGGCCTGCGCCTCGCTCGGCCATTCAGGCGCCCCCCGTCGATGACGAGGACGGGGCAGTGCCGTGGCGACTAGCTGACCACCCACGAGCCGTGACCGGATTGGTCACCCTCGTTTGCCTGAGCTCGGTACTCTCCGGCGTGGTTTACACCCACCACTGGCAGGGCTTCCAGCAAGGACGCAGTTACACGCTGACCCTGGCGAAGGCGGCGGCGGCACTCCCCCCGGGGACAGAGATTGCCGACGTACGCGTCTCGGAATCTCTCACCAACGCCTACCGATTCCCCGAGAACACGATCCGTCACCTGTTCCGCAAGGAGTCCCACCAGCTCACCTTCACCAATGCAGCGATCGACTCGTTGCTCTACCCACAGAAGTCTGGCCAACTTCTGCCCATCACCATTCCCACGACCCGTCAAGCGTTGCCGGGTGCTCGGCCGCGGTGCCAGTACCCCGTCCGCCCCGTCAGCATCATCATGCTGGACGGCCCAGTCGCGTTCGGGGGGTGGTGGGTGAAACTTGCCTACGTATCGAAAGCGGACACTTCGGTTCTAATCTCGGCTGGCGACTCACGCCGAAAGATGCGATTCCCGGCCGGCTCCCACACCGCCTACTTCTCCGCCGGGGACGAGTTCACAACAGTCACCATCATCGATCATGGCGCAGGAGCCTCACGCCTGTGTGTCAACAGGCTCACCGTCGGACAGCCCGACGTCGGTGACCTACCCTGATCCCGCACGTGGCCATCAACCGGACAGGCAATCTATGAAGACCGGCGATCGGACCTTCCCCACGCTCAACGCGCTGCGCGCGGTCGGAGCGATCATGGTGGTGTGCACGCACGCGGCCTTCAACACCGGTGAGATCACTCGGGGCTGGACCGGGGCTGCCCTGGCGCGACTCGACTTTGGCGTGACGCTCTTCTTCATCCTGTCCGGGTTCTTGCTCAGCCGCCCGTTCCTGTTGGCCAAGGCCCGCCACGAACCTGGACCCTCGGTGCGTCACTACCTGTGGAAACGGGCTCTGCGGATCCTCCCGCTCTACTGGGTGGTCGTGCTGGTGTCCCTGTTCTTCGACAAAGCCAACAAGATCTTGACCACGACCCAGTGGATCGAGCACCTCACGTTGACCCAGATCTACTCCAAGGGTCTGTTGGCAAGTTCGCTTACCCAAATGTGGAGCCTGTGCACCGAGGTGCTCTTCTACCTCGTACTGCCACTGCTGGTTCCGGTTCTCACCATGACCCGCAAACGCCCTGGCCTTGACCTTCCCACGGTGATGGTGCGCAGCGGCGTGCTGGCCGTTCTCGGAGTCTCCTGGCAAGCGCGGGTCGCGATCATCCCCGGATACCAGGGACACTATGCCCAGTGGCTGCCCGGGTTCATGCCATGGTTCCTGGTGGGCGTTGCCTTCGCCGCCGTCTCGGCCCATCTCGTCGTCAACGGCGGGACACATCTTTTCGAGCGACTCGGACATGACCTCACCGGGTGCTGGATCGCTGCGGTAGCCACGTTCGCCTTGGCCTGCTCCCCCATCGCCGGTCCTCGACTGCTGCTGGTGCCCGGGGCGTGGGAAGCCGGTTCGAAAGTGGTGCTCTACACCATCTCGGGGGCGTTCTTCGTGCTCCCGCTGGTCTTCGGCCCCGAGACCGAAGGGCGGGCTCGGGCATGGCTGTCGGGACCACTGCCCTTCTGGCTCGGTGAGATCTCCTACGGCATCTTCGCGATTCACATGTTCGTGTTGAACAAGGTCTTCATCGCCACTGACACCGATATCTTCACCGGTCACTTCATCATGATCCTGGGACTCACTCTGATCGTCACGATCGTGCTCGCCGGATTGTCATTCCACCTCTTCGAGAAGCCCATCTTGCGGTTCAAGAACGTGCGCTGGGCAGTTCGCATGGAGCGACGGACCTCGGACCTGCCCACCGACGCTCCCGTCTCATGAGGGGTGCGGCGCGGGTGGTTCGCCCCGCAGATCTGTGGACCGCGGGGTTGGTGGTGCTCGCCCTGGGCACCGGCATGCGGGTCTGGGCTCTGCAAGGGACATGGTTCTTCTTCGACGACTTCTACTTCATTCAGAAGGCCCACGGGCGTTCGATCACCCTGGACTACCTCCTGACGCCGTACAACGGTCACCTGATGCCGGCTGCGGCGGCATTGACCTGGCTCAACGACCGCGTCGGCGGGCTGAACTACATCCTCCCGGCGTGGGAGATCGCGCTCGGCTTCGCGGCGGCCGGATTCGGCATGCTCCGCCTGTGCGTCACATTGTTCGGCACCAGGTGGGCGGCATTGGTCCCGGCCACATTGTTCGTCTTCTCACCCATCCTCATTCCGGCGACGACGTGGTGGGCGGCAGCGGTCAACCAGGTGCCGATGTTGATCGCGATGACGTTCGGCCTGGATGCCTTCGTACGTCATCTTCGACACCCTTCACCACGCGGGTTGATCACCCACCTGTCATGGTTCGTGCTCGGCTTGGCGTTCGGGGAGCGCGCGGTGGTCGCTTTCGGTCTCTCCTGGCTAATCGCGATCTTGTACTTCGCCAAGGGCAATGCCATGGAGCGGGGCCAGAGCCTCTACGAGAGATACCGGGCGACGGTGACGGCTCACGTCACGTTGGTGACCGCGTACGTGGTGGCCTACCTGGCGTGGGCCGCCAACTTCGACATCCGGCAGGCGGCTCGCCTGCCGCTGTTCGACGTCGCTCGGAATCTGATCTGGAAGGCCTTCGGGCCGGCCACCATCGGCGGGCCTTTGCATTTCCAAACCAGCAAAGTGACCCAACAGATAGCCCACGCGTCATCCGACTTCGTCTGGCTGAGCTGGATCGCCCTGGCCGCATTGGTCGGCGTCGCTGCCTATGCCCGGCACGGATCCTGGAAGGCCTGGCTCCTACCTGGGTCGGTGCTGGCGCTCAACTCGATCTTGATTTCGACGAGCAGGGCCATCTACTTCGGTCCCGAGATCGCGCTGGACTATCGCTTCCAGACCGAGGCCGCCCTCGCGTTCGCGCTCGCGGTCGGGTTCGCGTTCCTCCCGGTCGAGGGGGCAGTCGGCAGCGTCCGCGAGTCCCGACCTGGGCCGCATCTCTTGACCACCCGAGCCGTTGCCGTGCCGTTGGCCCTGATCTGCGTATTGAGCACCATCACGGCGGGCCGCTATCCGCTGAGGCACCTGGGCGACAAGAGTCCCCGCGCCTATCTGTCGGCGGTCGCCAGCGAGGCCCGAAGCCAACCCAACGCGATGGTGCTCAACAGTGTCGTGCCGGCTTGGGTCTGGGCCCCAATGGCCTTCCCCACCAACACCTACCGCCGCTTCTTCGGCCCGCTGGGCATCAAGGCGAACTACGGTCCGCCGATCACCGACGCGGCCATGGTCATCGACGACCGGGGCAGGTTCGTGCCTCTGCAACTCAACGTGGTTCGGCGCATGCGCACCTTCACACCCGACGCGTGTACGCCCCTTGGCGCTGCGCCGGTCACCTTCACCCTCGACGGGCCGGTCTTCGGTTTCGGTTGGTACCTCCGGATCGGATATCGAGCCACCTCCGCCACGCCGATCACGATCGACGTGGGCGATTCGCACCACACGGTCACCGCCGAGGCCGGTGAGCACACGCTGCTGGTGTCGACCTCGGGGAGCTATGAGTCGCTCACGGTCTCGACCGACTCGTC
>CALMLL010000138.1 GCA_937868075.1 uncultured Marmoricola sp.
AAGACCACCAAGAAGTAGCCCCACCAGGGGCACCAACCGCCCAGCTTTGGGCACGCAAGGAGTGAAAGAGATGACCAAGACCACCTTCAGTGTTGAGACGCTCAAGACCGAGGCCGTGCGCACCGCGTACGCCGCTGCCGGCGCCACCGACCTGGCCGTCGAGGTGACTCGTGGCTACGTCACCGAGGCACAAAAGCGCGTCACCGAGGCCCAGAAGCGGGTCGCCGAGGTCCGCAAGACCGTGTCCGACCCCAAGGGCCTGCAGGCGATGGCCCGCAAGGAAGCCAAGGCTCGCCAGACCCGCGTGGAGAAGGCTGTTGCCGACTTCCAGGCGGACGTGAAGGCGTTCCCGGGCAAGGTCGAGACCAAGGTTGCCGAGCGGGTCTCCGAGATCACCGGCACCTACACCGACCTGGCCAAGCGTGGCGAGAAGCTGGTCACCAAGATCCGCAAGCAGCCCGAGGTGCTCGAGGTCGAGAAGGCCGCCAAGACCACCGTGTCCAAGGCCAAGGCGACCACCACGTCGGCCAAGAAGACCGCTGCCAGCAGCACTGCTACCGCTGAGAAGGCCGTCAAGGCTTCCACCGCTCAGGTGAAGAAGTCCGCCGCCACCACGCGGAGCAACGCCAAGGCGACCGTGACCTCGGCCCGCAAGACCGCTGCCAAGACCGCTGAGGCTGTCAAGGCTGTTGCCAAGGAAGTCGGCTGATCCAGCCACGGTGAGCTCGGCTCACCAGAGGATCAAACGCCCAGTGGGCCCCCGGTGATCCCGGGGGCCCACTGTCGTTGTCGGCCACGGCAGGAATTGCTGCGCCGCCTCAGGCGGGTGGAGCCAGGTAGGGCAGGGCGGTGTCCAAGAGGCCGGTCAACCGATCGGCGCATCGAGCAGCCGCCTCGGCGCCGCGTCGGAACGGGTCGCTGACGTCGTCGGAGTCCTTGGTCAGACCGGGGCGGCGAGCCAGCCCAGCCACCAGATCGGTGCCGGACACCCCCAACTCACCGGCGCGGTTGACCAGTTGGCCCAAGGTGACGATCCGGCGCGCGACCCGGGGGTAGTCCTCGATGAGGAAGGTGCGATGAGCGTTCTCCATCGTGACGATGAGGTCGGCCCACTCGACGTGTTCACGGCGCAGGGCCTTGCTGGAGAAGTCGGCGCTCTCGACTCCGCGCGCCGCCAGCTCGCGAGCCATATGGGAGTCGACCGGCGCCTGGGGGTAGCCATGGATGCCGGCGCTGTCGGTCAGGATCTCGCGGCCCAGAGTCGTAGCCCGGGCGCTCACGTAGAGCTCGGCGAAAGGGGACCGGCAGATGTTCGCGGTGCAGACGAAGAGCACCTTGAGCGGTTCGGTCACGGGGCAAAACTAGCCCTCGTGTCCGCGATGCCCGCGAGGAGGGCGCTCACGTTGCCAGAGCGATCCCGTCGACCGGGTCGTCGGACTCGACCAGTCCTTGGTCTAGCAGTTGGGTCAAAGCTCCGACCACGTGGTCCCTGGCCGACCCCGTGTCCGGGGATCCGAAGAGCTCTTCCATGCCGGCGACCAGTGCCGATTCGCTCTGCCACTGGTCGCTGAGGATGGCCAGCAACTTCGGTCCGATCCCCGACACGCGCACGGCACGCACATCGGTCAAGATGAGCGCCTCGTCGTCGGCGTACAACTCATCGACGGTGGGCACACGGCGGTAGTTCATCGCGCGGCTCCGATGAGATCGGCGATGAACGGCTCCAGCGTGGCGGCTTCGCCGTAGACGACTTTGGACACTCGGTCGAGCCGGGCATGGAGTTCGGCGAGCAGGTGAAGGGGCCTAGGGAGGCGGTTCAGCGAGGAGGACTGCGGGGTCAGCTCCACGATCGCGTCGAACACCGGCAGGTCGGTGACCTGGATCGGCCCGGCCCAATCGGGCTGCCGCTCCAAGAAAACGATGCTGCGCAGTCTCGCCGGGACCGTCGGCACTTTCAGGCCGAGATCGGTCGGAGCGGTCTCGTATTTGGCGTTGCGGTGGGGCTCCCGGATCGAGAGGGGCTTGGGGTAGGGCACGATCTGGTCGCTTTGGTCCATCGCCACGGTCTCGTCGGTGAGGTAGGCCCACTTGGGACCCAACGTGCGGCACAGCGTCGTCTTGCCGGTTCCTCCGGCGGCCACGAACGCCACTGCGTCACCGGTCACCGGGTGAGCCAATCCGGCGGCGTGGAGCATGAGGTATCGGCCGGCGTTCCCCAGGATCGCCAACCGCGTGATCTGTTGGGTTGCGATCTGCAGCAGGTGAGGGAGGTTGCGGTGTTGGGCCAGCCCGTCGAAACCATGAGGGGGATCCTGGGCCAGGTCATCGCTCAGCCAGATCAACAGGTGCCGAGTCGGTGGCTGTCCCGTGGTGGTGCACAACTGCCAGGCGTGCCGCAGCTCGTCCAGGATGGAGGCCGCGGTGTCGGGCTCGGCTTTCACATGGAGGCGGATCGGCACCCCCAGCGCCTCGATGTCGAGAAACCGCAGGTCAGGACTCATCGAGATAGCCCGCCAGACTGGCCCATTGGTCAGGCATGGTGAATCCGGTCGCCTCCAGTCTCGTCAACGACAACACCGAGTTGGCCGGACGAGGGGCAACCTGCCTGCCCTGGGCGTAGTCGGCGGTGGACTGATCGCTCACGTCCCTCGCACTGCGCCCAGTGGCCTTGAAGACCGCTCTCGCGATGTCGGCCCACGAACCGGGCTGACCCGAACCGCTGACGTGATAGATCCCGTATGCCGCTTCGGTCTCCAGGAGATGCCGGGTCGCCGCCGCCAGATCCGCGGTGAAGGTCAACCGTCCCACCTGATCGGACACCACCGCCGGGCTGACTCCATCGCGGGCGAGTCGCCGCATCGTGGCCACGAAGTTGTGACCGTCCCCGATCACCCAACTCGTGCGCAGGATGTAGTGCCGTGGTGTCACCGACACTGCCAGGTCGCCGGCGGCCTTGGATTGGGCATAAACCCCCAACGGCGCCATCGGCTCATCCTCGTGATGCAGCGCGGCCTCGCCGTCGTACACGTAGTCGCTGGAGTAGTGGACCAAGATGAAGCCATGCCGTGAGGCGGCCTCGGCCAACGAGGTCGGCCCGGAGGCGTTGGCAGCCCAGGCGGCGGATCGCCCCTCCGGGGACTCGGCCGCATCGACCGCGGTGTACGCCGCGGCGTTGATCACCGCCCGGTAGGGGCTGAAATCGAAGCGGGCCACCGAGACCGGATCGGCAATGTCGAGTTCGTCCCGGGTGATCCCGACCGCCTCCGGGAACTCTCGCAGGAGGGCCCTGCCCACCTGCCCGCCCGCGCCGATGACCAGCACCGGGTCGGCGGCGACCGGCGTGACGTCGGCCAGCATGGGGTTGCTGGCGTCCTTGGCCGAGGTCTGGATCCGGGGGTCGCTCAACGGGATCGGCCAGGGGATCGCGACGGCTGGATCGCCCAGATGCAGTTCGGTGTAGGTGACCTCGGGGCGCCAGTGGGCGTTGACGAGGTAGGTGTAGGCGGTGTCGTCCTCCAGCACCTGGTAGGCGTTGCCCACTCCGCGGGGGACGTAGACGGCGGTGTCCGGCCCGATCTCATGGGTGTACACGAAGCCGAAACTGGCCCCGGCCCGCAGATCGACCCAGGCGCCGAACACCCGACCGGTGGTCACCGAGACGAACTTGTCCCACGGCTCGGCATGGATTCCCCGGGTGACTCCCGTGGCCGAGTTGTAGGAGACGTTGTTTTGGACGGGGCCGAAGTCGGGCAGCCCCAGGTCGATCATCTTGGCGCGCTGCCAGTTCTCCTTGAACCAGCCGCGATCGTCTCCGTGGACGTCGAGATGGACGACGAGGAGACCTGGGATCGGGGTCGAGTCGAGCGTCGGCACTGCTACTGGCCCTTGGCGGCGTATGTGGCTTCGGTGGCCTCCTTGGCCGGCCGCCACCAGGCCTCGTTGGCCTGGTACCAGGCGATCGTGTCGGCAAGACCCGCCTCGAAGTCGTCGTACGCCGGGCGCCAGCCGAGTTCGTTGCGCAACTTGCCAGACTCGATCGCGTAACGCAGATCGTGCCCGGCTCGGTCGGTCACGTGATCGAAGTCGTCAGGCGAGTGGCCCATCAACGTCAAGATGAGCCGCACGACCTCGAGATTGCTCTTCTCGCCGTCGGCACCGATGAGATAGGTCTCGCCGATGCGGCCCCGGTTGAGGATCGCCAGGACCGCCGAACTGTGGTCCTCGGTGTGGATCCAGTCGCGCACGTTCTCGCCGCTGCCGTAGAGGCGCGGGCGGACGCCATCGATCACATTGGTGATCTGGCGGGGGATGAACTTCTCGATGTGCTGCCAGGGGCCGTAGTTGTTGGAGCAGTTCGAGAGGGTCGCGGCCACCCCGAAGGAACGAACCCAGGCCCGCACGAGGTGGTCGCTGGCCGCCTTGGACGCCGAGTAGGGACTGCTGGGCTGATAAGGGGTGTCCTCGGTGAAGCGCTTAGGGTCATCGAGTTCGAGATCGCCGTACACCTCGTCGGTGGACACGTGGTGCAGACGGCTGCCGTGCTTGCGGACCGCCTCGAGGATCGTGAACGTGCCCACGATGTTGGTCTGGATGAACGGGCTCGGATCGTGCAGCGAGTTGTCGTTGTGGGATTCGGCCGCGAAGTGGACCACGGCGTCGTGCTCACCGACGAGTCGGTCGACCAACGGGGCATCGGCGATGTCACCGACCACGAGTCGCACCCGTGAGGAAGGCAAGCCGGCCAGGGACTCCTCACTGGCGGCGTAGGTCATCTTGTCCAGCACCGTGACCGTGGCATCGGTGTGCGTCATCACGTGTGCCACGAAGTTGGAACCGATGAAACCGGCACCGCCGGTCACCAGGAGAGAGCCGAACGGCGGTGCTTCTGGCTGGGGGCTCATGGGGGCCATCGTAGTGACCGCAGTGACCTAGGATTGCCCACCATGCGCGGCATCATCTTGGCAGGCGGCACGGGCTCGCGATTGCACCCGATCACCTTGGGGGTCAGCAAGCAATTGCTGCCGGTCTATGACAAGCCGATGATCTATTACCCGCTGAGCACCCTGATCCTGGCCGGCATCCGCGACATCTTGATCATCACGACCCCGCACGACGCCGAACAGTTCCGCCGACTTCTCGGCGACGGCTCCCAGTTCGGCATCTCGATCACGTGGGCCGAGCAGCCCTCACCGGACGGTCTGGCCCAGGCCTTCCTCATCGGAGCCGACCATGTCGCCGGCCAACGCAGTGCCCTGATGCTGGGTGACAACATCTTCTACGGCGAACGCCTAGGTGGTCAGTTGCGTCGCTTCGAGACCCTCGAAGGCGCCGCGGTCTTCGGTTACCAGGTGGCCAATCCCGAGGAGTACGGCGTGGTCGAGTTCGACGATCAGGGCCGCGCGGTCTCCCTGGAGGAGAAGCCGAGTCGTCCCAAGAGTCGCTTCGCGGTGCCGGGTCTGTATTTCTACGACGAGACCGTCGTGGACCGGGCCAGGGCGTTGCGCCCCTCCGCTCGCGGTGAGTTGGAGATCACCGACCTCAACCGGACCTACCTCGACGAGGGCAGTCTGCAGGTCGAGGTCCTGCCGCGCGGGACGGCGTGGCTCGACACCGGCACCTTCGAGTCGCTGAGTGACGCCAGCAACTTCGTGCGCACCATCGAGGGCCGCCAAGGCCTCAAGATCGGGGCCCCCGAGGAGGTCGCCTGGCGGATGGGCTACCTCAGCGATGAGCAGTTGCGCGAGCGGGCCGAACCGCTGCGCAAGAGCGGGTACGGCGACTACCTGATCCGGCTAATCGAGCACCAGTAGGCCCAACGCCAGGAGTTGGTCGAGGAACTGGCGAGTCTGTGATGCCACCTCATCGCGTGGGGCGTCGGGCATCTGGTCGAGAACTCCCTGGATCACCTCGTCGATGACGTCCTCTGACACGAAGGGCTCACGGCCGCGCGTTTGGAGGGTCTCCCAGATGAAGGCCGAACTGTCCTGCAACACGATCACCGGGCCCCGCGGGACCAACCCGACGGCGTACCCGTTGTCGGCCGGCACCCAGATCGCTTCGGGTGCCACGCGGGTCATCCCTGGTCCTGGGGGGAGTGAGGGGGGTGGACAGGGCGTGGCCGGGGATTGCGGCGCAGGGAGTTGACCGCGTTGCGTATCCGCGAATAGAAGGCGGCCCGCATCTCAGCGGAGGAGGGTTCGTGGCCCAACTCCATCGCGACGAACTCTCGGTTGACCCAGACGATCCCGATCAGCACCCGGGCCCGTGTCTGCGCGGTCAGTGCCGCTCGCCAACGGGCTCGCCACTCATCGGCGCGGGTGCCGCCCTCGGCGTAGAAGCGCCACAGGTCGGTCATCGGATCCTCGGGATGCTGATCCAACTCGTGGAGGGCCGCTGCGAGCGCCAGCGTGGCCCCCAGATCATCGGCTCGGTCCCGCACCTGGCGTTGGAAGTCTTCGGGTTGGCGATCGAAGGCGTTCTCGACGTCGAGCCTGGCCCGAGGGGAGTTCTCGCCGCGGGCCGCGTGGAGGGTCAGCAACATCGCCTGATCGACCAAGCCCGGCACCGGACACGGCCACTGGGCGATCACCATCTCCTGGCGTCGGCTCCAGAGTTCCTCGAACGCCTCGTCGGGGTGCATTGTCACCCCCGGGAAACGTCGATGTACGTCGACGTACCCCCAGGAGTCGTGGTGGTAGTTGGCCGCGTGCTCGAAGAACGAACCCGCCTTGAAACTGGTGACCAGTCGCCACCCATTGCGTTCCAAGGTCCGCTGCAATGCCGCCGTGTGACTGGGCCTGATCAGGATGTCAGCGTCGGTGCTGAACCGCTTCCTGTCGGTGAGGGCCGAGTCGATCGCGGGTCCCTTGACATGGAGGACGTCTAGCCCAGACTGGTCGGCCAGGTGCTGCAACGCGGCGTGACACAACTGGACCCTCACGGGCAGATCCAGGGGGGCCGCATCCACGGCGTCCAGTGTAGGCAAGGGTGCACTATCCTTACGGAGCATTTGTCAGAGTTTTCCGGGGGTTCCACCGTGGGCCGCCGTGGCGGTCGGCAGTCGGCGCGCGCCTTCACGAGACGTGGGAGTTGAAGTGACACTAGGTGATTTCGTACGCATGGTACGAACCAACCTCCGGTTGATCTTCATCTTCGGGTCCATCGGGCTGCTATTGGCGTTCCTCTACACCGTTCGTCAGCCGGTGGTTTACACCGCCCGCTCTCAAGGTGTTGTCGTCACCGCTAGTGGCGCTTACGACTCCGGCAATTCCTCGCTGGCGATGGCCAAGCTCCCTGCCTATGCGGCCATTGTGAGCACAGTGCCTGTGGCGGAAGCCGTGATCAAGAAGTTGCGCCTCAACACCACCCCCGGCGACATCTCCAGCCGCTTCTACGTCGTTCCGTCCGGTGACGCCCCGCTGCTCAACATTTTCGCTACTGGGTCTTCTCCGCAGGAGGCGAAACTTCTGGCTGACGCGGTCATCCAGGCCACCTCTGACGAGGTGTTCCGGCTCGACACCGCGTTGCGCCCACAAGGTGCCCCGCAGGACTCGCCGGTGGCGTTGATCCCCGAAGCGGTAGCCGCTGTTCCGGGTGCCCCGACGTCTCCGAACTACCCGATCAATATGGGGCTCGGTGCACTCGTGGGCGCTCTGTTCGGCATGTTTGTCGGCTTCTTGCGCAAGCAGCTGGACACCAAAGTGCGGAGCATGGACGACCTGGAGGGACTGACCGGGCTCACGACCCTTACGGTGATCCCGGAGGACAACCAGTTTGATCGCGTGCGTGGGGACGGTCTGCTCGATACCACCGGCGGCGGCCCGGGTGAGGCGGTTCGACAACTGCGGACCAACCTGCGCTTCGTCGATGTGGACAATCCGCCACGGAGCATTGTGTTGAGCTCGGCCAACCCCGGTGAGGGCAAGTCCGTGCTGTGCGCCAATCTGGCTCAGGCGATCGCGGCTTCGGGCCAGCCCACGGTGATCATCGACGCCGACCTTCGTCGACCCATGCAGGCGACGATCTTCGGCGCGGACCCCGCCGTGGGGCTGACCCAGGTCTTGGCCCATGACGTGGAGCTGAAGGACGCGGTGCAGACGACCGACACGCCAAACCTTCACCTCATCAGCGCCGGTCGGATCCCGCCGAACCCTTCGGAGTTGCTTGGTTCCCAGCGCATGCAGCAACTAATCACCACACTGGTCGACAATGGCTACATGGTGTTGATCGATGCTCCGCCGCTGTTGCCGGTGACCGATGCCGGGCTGTTGTCGGGCGTTGTCGACGGAACGATTCTTGTGCTTGCGGTGGGTCGGACCTATCACCAGCAGGCCAAACTTGCCGTGCGCATCCTGCAGCAGGTAGGTGGCCGAGTGCTCGGAGCGGTGCTGAACCGTGCCCCGGTCAAGGGGATTGGTTCCGTCGTGTACGGCTACGGCTACGGCAACTACAGCCGCGACTACTACTCGGCTTATGAGCACTACTCGCCCAGCGATGGGGCCAAGGCGGGTACTCCGGGAGCCGCACGCCCGTCGAAGAGTCGCCGGCGTGCCGGTCGGGGAGGGAGGAAACGCTCATGAGCGGCTTCTTCGAATCGCGGCGTTTCCTCTTCCTCGTGGCGGTTGTGGACCTCCTCCTGATTGCGGGCGCGGTGTATATGTCGCACCGTCCGCCGCCGGCATACACCGGGGACGTAACGTCCGTAATCGACCCGTCGCAGTCGCCCTCACCGATCACGCGCAGCGACGCTGCGGTTGTCGGCCCGGTCTTCCTGGCCGCCTCGCCCACCGGTGCCCTGGTGCGGGTCGTCCGAGGGTCTTGCGATTCGCGGAACGCGACACGTGCCGAGGTGTCGGTTGCCGCTTCCCCGGACTCCCCCCTTTCTGCTGCGGCAGTGCCCCAGTTACAGGAGGCACTCGGGGTAGGACGCGCCACGGACAACGACATCGCCGTCGTGGGCGCAACAGCCGACTGCAAGGTGCACTCGTGGGTCTCGGCCGATGCCGGGCGCACGTGGACCATGAAGGGCCCCAAACAGGCTGGCATCTGGTACCTCAGCACCGACACCAGCGCTGAGGAGGTCTTCAACCCTCAGGGCAAGAACCTCCAAACCTCCTGCGCCCCGCGGAGTGTCTCGGGTCAGGGCAACA
Source organism: uncultured Marmoricola sp. (assembly GCA_937868075.1). Classification (GTDB taxonomy): domain Bacteria; phylum Actinomycetota; class Actinomycetes; order Propionibacteriales; family Nocardioidaceae; genus Marmoricola. The sequence goes on from CALMLL010000138.1 coordinate 9,150, forward strand.
AGGATGCGGTCGTGATCTGCAAGGACATGGTCGGTCTCGTCAGCGCCGGTGTCTCCGGCTCCGCGGTTCCACTGGTCGGCGTCGGCGGCGCCGTCCAGAAAGCAGACCTGACTGTGTTGGCGCTCGCTCCATCCAACAAGTGCGCTGCGGTGGTCTACCCGATCCTGGGAGCCAATCAGCCCAAGACTCGCGCGAAGTGTGTCGGCGATGGCACCCCGCTTGCCATGACGATGTCGAAGCGCGCACTGTTCGCCCAGGTGGGCGACAAGATCTGGTTTTCCAATAACGACGGCAAGACCTTCAAACTGCTCTCGGTGGCCTGAGCCGGAGTCGGCAGTCAGTAGGCGCCGTGGCTGTTGACGACCACGCGCAAGGTCTTTACCAGGATCGAGAGGTCTTGGACCATCGACCAGTTGTCGACGTAGTACAGATCCAGGCGCACCGTCTCATCCCACGACAGGTCTGAACGACCTGAGACCTGCCAGAGTCCGGTGATCCCGGGGCGCACCCGGAGCCGCCGAGACACGTCGGCCTCATACTGATCGACCTCGGAGATCAGCGCGGGTCGGGGTCCGACCAGGCTCATATCCCCCTTCAGGACGTTGAAAAGTTGGGGGAGTTCGTCAATGGAGAAGCGGCGCATCCAGCGGCCCGGTGGGGTGATCCGAGGGTCCTCCTTGGACTTGAAGAGAACCCCGCTCTCGTCGCTTTCGTTGAGGTCCTGAACCTCGTGGAGACGCTGTTCGGCATCGACGACCATGCTGCGGAACTTGATCATGGAGAACGGGACGCCGTCACGACCCACCCGAGTCTGCCGGAACAGCACGGGACCCCGGTCGTGGAGTTTGACCGCCGCAAGGCCCAGCAGCATCAGAGGCGACGTCACCACCACCATGGCCGAGCCCACGAGGAGGTCGAAGGCTCGCTTGGCCCAGCGCGAGGCCTCCAGACTCTGGGGGCGCTCCAGGTGCACGAGCGGCAGCCCCGCGACCGGACGGATCGTGACTCGCTCGGCGGAGACGTCGGTCACGTTGGGCGCAAGCACCGTTTGTACGTGCAGATGCTCCAAGGCCCATTGCACGCGGCGCATCTCTGCTGAGTTCTTGAAGGCTCGACTGGCCACGATCAAAACGTCGGCCCGACTGCGCTGAGCGATGTCGGCTGCGTCGCCCGCGGTTCCGAGGTAGGTGACTCCTAGCGGGGTTTGCTCACTGTGAGTCTTCTCGGCACTAGGGGTCAGTGCGCCGATGATGCGATAGCCGAGCCAGGATTCGCGGCGCATGACAGTCGTGATCTCATCGACGTGGGCCGGGTCGCCGGCAACCAGCACCCGCTGCTGGAACAGCCCTCTCTTGCGCCACCCATGCACCGCCCGGCGCAGCAGCCATCGGCCGATCAGCAGCAAGGGGATGCCCAGCGCGAACACGAGCACGAAGAATCCCCGAGAAAGCGGGATCTTGGCCAGGTAACACACGATGCCGACTCCGCCAGCGGTGATGAGACTGGAGTTCACCACGGCGCGGTACTCCTCGGTGCCGGCGCTCATCACGTGAGGGCTGTAGGCCCCGAAGCTGAACATGGCCACCAACCAGCCCAGCACGATCAACGGGCCGAGGATCGCGACCAGATCATTGACCTCCTCGGCGGCGGCCAGGAACGGCAACGAGGTGCGCAGTTCGGCGGCGGCCAAGACGCTGGAGAGCATCACGACGAGGTCGGTCATCAGGCAAAGCAGCGGAATGACTACTTGAGTGGCCCGAGCGCCAGACATGCGCCGCGAGAGCCGTCGAAACGGCGAGTCGCTCACCGCGCTATCTACCACCCTGCGCTCACATCTTTCCGCTTCAGGGGTTTCCCCAGCGACTTCTTCGACCGTTGACCCGCTCACGGAGGATACAACGCGGGGTGGCCCGGCGAGTCGATCAACGGTCTCTGGTCAGAAGCTGTTCGGCCTCTCGACGCATCCGCTCGACGAACACCTCTTCGGAGAAGTTGTGCATGTGCTGCGCCAGGGCGTCGGGCGACCACGACATCTGCTCGGCTCGGGCGACACCTGCAGCGATGGCCGAGGGCTGCGGTGCGTCGAAGAAGAGCCCGTTGACGCCTTCGGTGATGGTGTCGAGGTAGCCGCCGGCTCCCAGGGCGACGGTTGGCTTCCCGAAGGCACCTGCCTCGAGAGGAGTCAACCCGTAGTCCTCAAGGCTGGGTGCGATCAGCATCTGGGCGTGGGAGTAGACCCAGGCCAACTGGGCGTCGGTGAGCCCGGAGGTGAACCGGACATTGCTCGGCGCCGCGGCTTTCAGGGTTGCTGCCAGTGGGCCGGTTCCGACGACCACCAGTCTCCGCTCGGTGCCCCGCACCGCTTCGATGGCGGCATCGACGTTCTTGTAGGGCAGGAGGCGGGACACGATGAGGAGGTACCCGTCGTCCCAGTCGGCGAGTTGATCCACGGGTTGCCGAGGCTCCGTGGTGTCGATGGCGAACGGAGCCGGGACGACCTCAGCGTCGATGGAGTACGCCGCCATAATCCGCGATCGCACGACCGTCGAGTTGCACACATAGCGGTCTGCGCGGAGCGCGGCGTGCCTGTCCCAGCGTCGCAAGGCCGGGCGGGCCAGCGCGAGGCCCCACCCCATCGGACTGCGATACAGGGGCCCCCCGACGTAGTTGCGCGACTGATAAAGCCAGCGGGCTGGTGCGTGGCAATAGACCAACCCCTGGCCGGAGTAGTCGAAACCGTGGGCCCACCCGGAGGAAGAGATCACCGTCACGTCGGCGTCGATGTGGAGCTGCGAACTAGCGGGCGCCAGAACGGGGAATGCGGCGCGGTGGTGGTGCCTGAGGAAGGCCGATCTGTTCAGGGTGGAGGTGCGGATCTCGACGTCACGGAACTCGGGATAGGTGTGATCGGGGTCGTAGAGCGTCGTGTGCACGACGGCTTCAGGGAACGCTCGGACCAGGGACAGCACCACGCGCTCGGCGCCACCACGCTGAGTGAGGTAGTCGTGCGCGATCGCGATCCGCGGCCGGGTCACGGCAATCCGGCCAAGTCGTGGTCGACCATGGCCGCGACCACATCGTCGAAGCCGAGGGTGGCCGACCAGCCCAGATCCCGGCGTGCCTTGCTGGCATCACCGCGCAGATCTACCGCATCTGCGGGCCGCACCAGTGCCGGGTCGGTCTGAACCAGGTGCTCCCAATCCGAGATGCCGGCCCGGGTGAAGGCACTGGCCACGAAGTCGCGCACGCTGTGGCTCTGCCCGGTGGCGATCACGTAGTCGGCGGGGATGGTCGACCGGGCGGCGCGGACCATGGCGTCGGTGTAGTCGGGGGCCCATCCCCAGTCGCGCCGCGCCTCTAGGTTTCCCAAGACAAGGCGATCGGCGTTGCCGTGGGCGATCGCGGCCACTCCCGCGGTGATCTTGCGGGTCACGAATCGAGTCGGCCGTCTGGGGGATTCGTGGTTGTAGAGGATCAGAGAACTGGCCGCGAGCCCGCGTCCCCGATAGACGCCCACCATGAGGTGCGCGAACGCTTTGGCGGCCCCGTAGGGACTGACCGGAGCCAGCGGAGTGGTTTCGTCCTGGGGAGATGACGACGGGTTGCCGAACATCTCAGCGCTGGAAGCCTGGACCACGTGCACGTGGGTGCCGTGATGCTCCTGGGCCAGCAGTGCACTCTCCAGCAGGGCCGCGGCAGCCGACCCGTTGACCTCACCGCTCACGTCGGGCTGCTCCCAGGAGGCGGCCACCGAACTCAGTGCTGCCAGGTTGTAGATCTCGCCGGGAACCAGGTCCATCACCAGTCGGCGTACGCCGGCGATATCGGTCAGGTCACCGATGTGAACCGTGACGGCATCGGGGCAGTAGGCCGGTGGTCCGTCCTCAAGCCGAGCCAGGGCATGCACCTCGACACCCTCGGCGACCAACTGCTCGGCGAGGTAACTGCCGTCCTGGCCGCCGATCCCGGTGATCAGTGCGCGGGCAGGAGGGCCGCCTAGGCCCATGGGCGCTGCTCCTCGAGATCGTTGTCGACCATCATGGTGACCAATTCGGCGAAGGACACCTTGGGCTCCCAGCCGAGACGCTCGCGGGCTTTGCTGGCGTCGCCGATAAGCAGATCAACCTCGGCGGGTCGCATGAAGCGGGGGTCCTGCTTGACGTAGGGGGTCCAGTCGTCGATGCCCACGTGAGCGAAGGCGATGTCGAGGAAATCTCTGATCGAGTGCGTCTGGCCGGTGGCGATCACGTAGTCGTCGGCCTCGGGCTGCTGGAGCATCCGCCACATCGCTTCGACGTAGTCGCCGGCGAAGCCCCAGTCCCGCTTGCTGTCCAGGTTGCCCAGGGTGAGATCTTCTTGCATCTTGAGATGGATTCGAGCGACCGCCCGACTGATCTTGCGGGTCACGAACTCCGGCCCACGGCGCGGTGACTCGTGGTTGAAGAGGATCCCCGACGAGGCATGCATCCCGTAGGACTCGCGGTAGTTGATGGTCATGTAGTGGCCGAAGACCTTGCTGACGCCATACGGCGAACGAGGCCACAGCAGGGTGGTCTCACGCTGGGGGACCTCCTGCACCTTGCCGAACATCTCCGAACTGGAGGCCTGGTAGAACCGGATCCCTCCCAGATCGGGGCCGGCGTGCAAGCGCACCGCCTCCAGCATCGTCAGGACCCCCTTGGCGGTCACATCGGAAGTGAGGGCAGCGTTCTCCCAGGAGTAGGCGACGAAGGAGATGGCGGCCAGGTTGTAGACCTCATGGGGGTCGGCCTGCTTGAGGGCTCGGATCAGGCTCGACATGTCGGTGAGGTCGCCGGTGTGCAAGATGACGTCCGGGACGACCAGCTTGACGATGTCGATCTTGGGGTTGTTCTGGCCGCGGATGATGCCGTGCACCTCATACCCCTTGGCCAACAGCAGTTCGGCGAGATACAGCCCGTCCTGCCCGGTGATGCCGGTGATCAGCGCGCGTTTGCCCATGTGATTGCTTTCCTTCACGTGCAGTGGAGTCCGATTGGAACGACTAGATCGCCCGGCCGACGCTCTGTGGGCGACGGTACCCGCACCGATGGGCTGCCTCGACCAACAGGGCCACGGCCTTGCGTCCCACCGGGGTCGGAAGCACCGGCAACGACCGGTCGATCCATGCCCCCCAGGTCTCGACGCGAGGCTCGCTCAGCCGCTGTGCAGTCGCAGCGACCAGACGGTTCCAAGCGCCGTGTGGATGCTCGGCCAAGGGCGGGATCATCGCGTCACCGTGCTTGGCGATGAAACGGGTTCGGGCAGCGCCGGAGTACATGGCGCGTTTGGCTCGAATGACGGTGGTGGTCGCGGCGACGTGGTGCTTGGCCTCGATCTCGGGCCGGATTTCGATCCGGTAGCCGGCCTGGTGCAACCGCCAACCCCAGTCGACGTCCTCCCAGCCGTAGCCGCGGTAGTCGGTGTCGTAGGGCCCGATCTCGGCGTACACCTCTCGGGGGACCGAGACGTTGGCTCCCCAGTGCCGCCAGGTCTCCTCCGCAGGCGCGGCGTAGGCCGCCGCACGACCCTGGAGGTCCATCGCGGTGCCGTAGACCCGCGCGTAGGGAGACGGCGGGTAGACGTTGCGGCACAACCCGATGAGTCCGCCGCGGTTGGCGGTGTGCCAGGCGATCTGGTCGGCGACGTAGGTCTCGGGCAGTTCCAAGTCGTCGTCGCACCGGGCCAGGATCGATCCGGTGGCCGCCGCGAACCCGGCGTTGAGAGCGCTCGAGCGACCCTGGTTGGCCTCGAAGACGACCGCCGTGACCGCGAAGGGATGGTCGCCGGCGAGGTAGGCCTCGGTGTCGTCGATGTCTCCGTCGACGACGACCACGACGTCGAAGCGTTGATCGGTCTGCCGCGCCAGGCTCGCGAAGAGTCGCGGGAGCCGAGCAGCCCCGCCACGTGTGGGGACGATGATGGACAAAGGGGCGGTCATGGTGTCGGCATTGTCCCAGATTGCAGCAATCCAAGGTCGAGCAGGAAGTCACGGACCCGACCTCGACCGGCGATAGGGGAGAACTCCGCCTCCCATCTCGTCCGGGCGCTCGCGGCTACCGACGCGGCTCGCTGGGGGGAGGCGAGGACCTGGACGCTCAGGTCTGCCAGATGGTCGGGGTCACTGGCTCGGCAGACCCAGGGGTAGTCGGCGCCTGCCACCTCCGGCAAGGCTCCAGCATCACTGACGATGAAGGGCACCCCGGCGGCCATGGCCTCGGCGGCAACCAGGCCGAAAGGCTCGGGCCACACGGAGGGGAAGACGGCCAGATCCACCTGTGCGAAGAAGGCTGCAGGGTCCACCCAGCCGAGATAGCTCACCCGACTTCCCAGCGCTCCCAGGGCAGCCTCAACGGCCGGTTGTTCGGCCACGAAACGCCGCTCCCCGCCGATCACCAACTGCGTGGGACGACCCTGGATCTCATCGAGCCGAAGGAGCGACGTGGCCAACACGTCCACGCCCTTGTCGAGGCCGACCCGACCGAGGAAGCCGATGCGCCATGGACCGGATGGAGGGCGAGCCGGCGTCGAGATCGGCCCCAGGTCATGGGTCCAGTTCGGCAACGTGACCACATCGGGTCTCCACCGGCGTACCCGTTGCGCCATGAACCGCGAGGGTACGACGACGGCGCTGGCCCCGAACGCGGCGAGGCGGGCGGCGGCCTTCTGAGCGAGGGTGTCCGGGAGACGGTGAAGATGCACCACCCGGTTGGAGTGCGAGGCAGTGGCCAACGAGGGAACCAGCCCGTTGCACCACAACAGCCCCTGTCGAGTTGCATCCCACCGGCGCAGGGCCAGCATGTAGCCGGTGCGGCCCTCGCCGGTGACGGCCACGGTGTCGAAGCCGGCCCGGCGCGAAGCCGCGACCAGGTCGCCCGGGGAGGATGGGCCCAGCACCGTGACCTGGACCCCGAGTTCGGCAGCGGCTCGGGCAATGTGGAGTTGCATGACCTCGCCGCCGCCGATGTCGCCGTTATTGGCGGCGATGAAGAGCCGGT
>CALMLL010000139.1 GCA_937868075.1 uncultured Marmoricola sp.
CGAACCCGCGCTACCGCCTTGAGAGGGCGGCGTGCTAGGCCACTACACAACGGGGGCGTGACCGGCCAAAACCCTAGCCGTGGGCTCGGATTGCGCCAAATCGCTGGGGTACTAGGACTCGAACCTAGACTAACTGAACCAGAATCAGCCGTGCTGCCAATTACACCATACCCCATGGGGTACCCAGTCGAGCATGCTCATGGGGACCGACAGGCGAGAATACACGCCTCGCAGACGCCTCCACCAATCCGCCGCCCGTGGTGCTGATCACCCGATCGTCGCGGCCTCTTCCCCTGGCCAGCCCGCCCCCTCCGACGTACGCCGAGCGACCCCCATCCGCTTGGCCGCCCACAGAGCCACGAGGAGATAGAACCCGTTGGTGACGATGGTGATCGGGATGTTGGACCACGGGATCTCGGTCACCTTGAGCGTGGAGATCAAGTCACCGAAGCCGATCGCGAGGGCGAATGCCACCAGGTTGTTGAGTGCATGGAGAGCGATCCCCGCCTCCAGTCCGCCGGTGCGCACCACGAGGATGCCCGCGATCAGCCCGAAGGCGAAGCGGTCGAAGAAGAGCGGGAAGTTCTGCGATCCGTGGAAGGCGGCGAACAACAGCGCGGTGGCCAGCACGGCCAGCCAGGTCCCCACCGTGCGGGCCCGTCGCGCATCGGCGCCCGATCTTTCGGCCCACCAGCCGAACAACGACCCTGCGCACATCAGCAGGTAGCCGCGGAAGGCGAACTCCTCACCGATGGCCTGCAACGGAGTCGTCAACAGCAACACCACGATGACGCCCACGATCATCGGGGTGATCGGCTGCGGGTCACCGTCGAACTCGGCGGCACCGGGAACGAGGTAACTCAACCCCAACGACACCGCCAGGGTCACGACCGAAAGCCCGAGGCAGGCTAGGAAGTAGCGCCAGCGGAAGCGCGCGGCCACCGACCAGAGCCAACCGAAACGCATCCGGTGCAGCCATCGCAACATCAGCCCGGCCACGAGGATCGCCGAGGCCAACGACAGGTTGAGGTAGAGGAACGCGGTCGGCGAGGCGACCTCGAGTCCGGCCAACTTCTGCAAGTAGTCGGCCAACCCGGCCGATCCGTGCTCGATCAGCGCACCGGGAACCAGGATCACCATCGCCAGCACCAGTGGCATCACGACGAACGTCGAGACCAACACCACCAGCGCTCCCACCACCGGACGCCACCACATCCGAGTCGGCGCAGTCGCCCAGTCGTAGGTGCGCAGCAGGTGCGGGTAGGTCTCGGCCTCCGGGTGGGGACGTGGAAGGCCCCGGACCGCCGAAGGAGGGGGTAGCCACACCTGGTGTGGGGACTGCCCCGGGACGCTCATGACTCCAGGACCCGCCCGAGCCGGGCGAGCGAGGACTCCCGACCCAGGAGTTCCATCGACTCGAACAGCGGCGGGGAGACACGGCGGCCGGTGATGGCCACCCGCACCGGGGCGAACGCCAGGCGCGGCTTGAGACCCAACTCCTCCAGCAGCGTGACTCGCAGACACTGCTCGATCGCGGCGGTGGTCCACTCGGTCAGGGCCGACAGCGCATCGCGGGCGGCCGCGACGATGCGCAGCCCCTCGTCATTGAGGATGGCGGCCCGATCTGCCTCGTCGAAGGCGACCTCGCTGGCGAAGAGGAAACCGAGCATCCCTTCGGCCTCGGTCAACTTGTTCATGCGCTCGTGAACCAACGGCATCGCGGCAGCCAGCAGGGCGTGCTGGTCGCCGGTGACCGGGTCGCTGAGAACCCCCGCGCTCTGGAGGTACGGCGTCACGCGGTCCCCCATCTCGGCGACCGAGAGCAGCCGCATGTGCGAGGCGTTGATGGCCTCGGCCTTCTTGAGGTCGAAGCGGGCCGGGTTGGGGTTGACGTCGGCGATATCGAAGGCCGCACACATCTCCTCGAGGGAGAAGATGTCGTTGTCGGGCGCGATCGCCCACCCCAGCAGCGCGAGGTAGTTGAGCAGGCCCTCGGGAAGGAAGCCCGCGTCGCGGTAGCCCAGGAGGTTGGCCCCCGGGTCGCGCTTGGACAACTTCTTGTTGCCCTCCCCCATGACGTAGGGCAGGTGCCCGAAACGCGGTGTGGAGGTGGCGATGCCGATCTCCTTGAGCGCCTCGTAGAGCGCGATCTGGCGAGGCGTGCTGGAGAGGAGATCCTCGCCTCGCAGCACGTGGGTGATGCCCATGAGAGCGTCGTCGACCGGGTTGACCAGGGTGTAGAGGGGTTCGCCGTTGGCGCGACACAGCGCGAAGTCGGGCACGTAGGTGGTCTCGAAGGTGATCGGGCCGCGAACCAGGTCGTCGAAGGTGATCTCGCCCTCCGGCATCCGGAACCGCACGATCGGAGCGCGTCCGGCGGCCACGAACTCGGCCACCTGGGCGTCGCTGAGTTCGCGACAGAAGCCGTCGTAGCCCATCACCTTCGAACCCGACTCCTTGCGACGGGCCTCGACCTCGTCGTTGGTGCAGTAGCAGGAGTAGGTGTGGCTGTTGTCGCGCAGTCGGGCCAGGGCGTCGGCGTAGATCTCGGTGCGCTGGCTTTGCAGGTAGGGCGCGTAGGGTCCGCCGACCTCTGGACCTTCGTCCCAGTCGAGGCCCAACCAGCGCATCACCTCGATGATCGCGTCATAGGACTCTTGGGTGTTGCGGGCCAGATCGGTGTCTTCGATGCGGAACACGAACGTGCCGCCATGGTGACGGGCGAACGCCCAGTTGAACAGCGCGGTGCGGGCCATGCCGACGTGGGGACTGCCCGTCGGGGACGGGGCCATGCGCACGCGCACACCGGGGATCGAGGAGTCAGTCACGAGATACCACCTTGTTGACGAGGTTGCCGATGCCGGCGACGAAGACCTCGACCTCGTCGCCGATGCCCATGGGGCCGACCCCGGCCGGGGTGCCAGTGAGGATCACGTCACCTGGCAGCAGGGTCATGACCGAGGAGACGTGGGCCACCAAGGTGGGCACGTCGAAGATCAGGTCGGCAGTGGTGCCGTCTTGCATCAGGTCACCGTTGAGATAGGTACGCACCGCCCGGCCCTGACTGAAGTCGTGGGGGTCGAGGTCGGTCTCGATCCAGGGGCCCAGCGGGCAGAACGAGTCGAACCCCTTGGCGCGGGTGAACTGCACGTCGCTGCGTTGGAGGTCCCGGGCGGTGACGTCGTTGCCGACGGTGTAGCCGAAGGTGACGTCGGTGGCCCGCTCGGCCGGCACATCGCGGCAGATCCGGCCGATGACCACGGCGAGTTCGCCTTCGTAGTGGACCTCGCTGGATTGGGCCGGGTAGAGGATCGGGTCGCCGGGACCGATCACCGAGGTGTTGGGCTTGAGGAACATCAGCGGCTCAGCAGGCACCTCGCTGGCCATCTCGGCGGCGTGGGCGGCGTAGTTCTTGCCGATGCCGATCACCTTGCTGCGCGGCAGCACCGGCGCCAGCAGGCGGACCTCGGCCAACGGGATCTCCTCGTTGGTGTGCTGGATGCCGGCGTACAACGGGTCTCCGATGAGCGGCACCACCATGACGTCGTCGTCGGGGATTCCGTTGTCGTCGACATGACCCATGACGACGCCGAACCGGGGGTCGTCACCGGTGGTGAACCTCGCAATACGCACGAGGCGAGCCTAGAGGCCAGCCCACCTCCCGACGAATCCGCGAGAGGCACTGTGGATAACCTCACCAGGTGGTCACCATGGAGCGGTCGCTGTGGACGCAGCGGGCCGAGGAGCACGGGCGCCGGGTGGACGTGTGGACCCAGCCTCATCTGTCCCGGCGCCGGGACGGGATCAAGCATCCCGTGCACGACTTCCTGTTCACCTACTACTCCTACTCCCCCGCGGCGCTGCGGCGCTGGCACCCCGGATTCGGCACGTGTCTCGCCGATGCTCCTGAGTACGCCGACCTGCGCGGCTATCTCGTCGGCCCCGACGGATCGGCCACGGTCACCGCCGACTACCTGCGATCCCACCAACCCCTGATCACCTCGACCCGCCACTTCCTCACACGTGTGGCGGACCGCGCACCCACGTTCGGGTGTTTCGGCCTCCACGAGTGGGCAATGGTCTACCGCGCCGATGAGACCCGCCACCCGGTGCCGCTACGACTGGGCGCGGCCGGCACCGACGAGGTCGTGGAGACCCATCGGATCCGGTGCAGCCACTTCGACGCGTTCCGGTTCTTCACCGCCCCCGCGATCCCGCTCAACACCCTGCAGCCCGGACGCGAGGACCGCGGCGACTTCGAACAACCCGGATGCCTGCACGCCACGATGGATCTCTACAAGCACGCCTTCCGGCTCTCCCCGCTGCTCGATTCCGACCTCATCGCCGACTGCTTCGACCTGGCCTGGCGGGTCCGTGACCTCGACATGCGCGCGTCGCCGTACGACCTGGCCGATTACGGCTACCAGCCGGTGGCGATCGAAACCCCGGAAGGGAAGGTCGTCTATGCGGAGGCGCAGCGGGGCTTCGCGGAAGAGGGTGCGCGGCTTCGGGGGCGGTTGATTGACGAGTGCGTGCGCTTGCTGCAGTGGGCTCACCAGCCGAGCGCTCGTCAGCCAACAGAGCAATAGCAGCCTCGCCTGACCAATTCGTCATGCTTTGGCACGCTTTGATCCCCGAGTTGAAGTCGTTTGCTCTGCCCGTTTACGAGAGTCAGGCAGCAGCCAGTCTCCGCACCACATTCTCAACCGTCGACCGAACCAACTCCGGCTGACCCATGACTTGCTCGTAGCTGAAACGAAGCACGGTCCAGCCCTGGGCGACGAGGGCGTTGTATCTCACAGTGTCGGCGTGCAGCGCCGAGCGGTGACCATGGAACTCGAACGAGTCGGCCTCCATGACCAAGCGCAGGTCGGGATCGACCAGGTCAGGTCGCACATCTCCGGTCGGAAGCGCGATCACTGATTGCGGGACCAGTCGCAATCCATCGATCCCCCAGCAGTGAGCCCGCAGCGCACTCTCGAAGGGGTTCGCTGCTCGGCCATCGGCATGGGTGGCCACCGTGCGGAGTCTCGCCGCGCCCGGCCCGCGCGCGGCCAGCGCGAGTGCTTGCATGCGGCGCTGTGAATACCCATGTCTCAGCGCGGAGTCGGCGATGGCGAGGGCCTCTGGGAAGGGAAGGTTCCGACCGCACATGTCGAGAGTGCGGTCGGGGCCGGTTGCCAACCCGAGTACGTCGTCGGGACCTAGCCGCCCGCGGTGAACGTGAGCGAGCAACCGAGCCTCTCGGGCAACTCGATTGCCTTGGGGCACGAGGACGTGCGGTCGCGAATCCACGCGCACGACTTCCCAGCCGAGGCGCACCGCAGCATCAGCGAGACAGAGAAACCCACCCAGTTTCCACGCGATCGCGACTGCCGGTGCCGTCGAAGGAGAAGTGAACCGACCCCGAGCAACCTGGATCAGCACCCCTGACTTCAGCGCTTGGTCGAACTCGCGGCGAGAGGTGGCCGCAATCAGCTGTGCGCGGGTGGCCCCGCCCCCGTTGCCCTCGATGATCCTGGCCACCTCCATCAGGCAAGGGTGGCCCGGTGTCCTCCGACTCTGTTCGGCGAATCCACAGGGTTCGCGGTAGACGAACCATTCAGCCCTTCCGGTTGATCTGCATCACCACGGCCTTGGGCTCGGTGAAGAACTCCCGGCTGAAGTTGCCGCCCTCGCGGCCGACACCGGAGTCGCCAACACCCCCGAAGGGCGTGCGCAGATCACGGATGAAGAAGCAGTTGACCCAGACCGTCCCCGCCTTGAGACGCGAGGAGACCCGGTGCGCGCGGGAAAGGTTCTCGGTGAACAGCATGGCGTTGAGGCCGTAGCGGGTGTCGTTGGCGAGGTGGACGACCTCGTCCTCGGTCTCGAACTTGTTGACCACCACCACGGGGCCGAAGATCTCCTGGCAGTACTGCGAGGCCTCCAGCGGAAGGTCAGTGACGATGGTGGGCCGCACCAGCCACGACCCGTCCTCGGCCACCCCGCCGGTGAGGATCTTGCCGCCCTCGGCGTCGACCGAGTCGACGTAGGCCTTGACCTTGTTGAAGTGCTCCTGGCTGGCCAGACACGAGAACTTCGTGGCCGGGTCGAAGGGTTCGCCGATCGTGAGCGCCTCGGCGGCCTGCTTGAACCGAGCCAGGAAGGACTCATAGATCGAGGCCTGCACGAAGAGCCGGGAACCGGCGAGGCAGACCTGCCCGGCATTGCGGAAGATCGACTCGACGGCCCAATAGACGGCGTTGTCGATCTCGGCGTCCTCGAAGACGATGTTGGCGCCCTTGCCGCCCAACTCCAAGGAGACCGGGGCCAGGTGCGTCGCCGCGGCGGCCATGATGATCTTGCCGGTCCCGGACTCGCCGGTGAACGTGATCCGGTCGACCCGGTCGTCGCCGGTGAGCGAGGACCCGGCCGGCACGCCGTACCCGTTGAGCACGTTGAGTACGCCGGGTGGGAACCCGGCCTCGATCGCCAGCCGGCCCAGGATCGTCACCGAGGCCGGAGTGTCCTCGGCGGGCTTGATGATGCACGTGTTGCCCCACGCCAGCGCCGGAGCGATCTTCCAGGTGGCCATCATCAGCGGGAAGTTCCACGGCGAGATCGCCACGACCACCCCTGCCGGGCCGTACTCCACATAGGTGTGGTGTCCCGAATCCATCGGCATCACTTCACCGGTGTGGTCGCGCTGGTGGTCGGCGAAGAACCGGAAGTTCCACACCGAGCGGGCCACGTCGTGCAGAGCCTGCTCCAAGGGCTTGCCCATGTCGGTGGAGTCGGCGCGGGCCAACTCCTCGGCGCGCTCTTCCATCAGGTCGGCCAGGCGATGGATCAAGGCACCTCGAGCCACCCGTCCCAGCCGCGGCCAGGGGCCTTCGTCGAAGGCCTTGCGAGCGCTGGCCACCGCCCGGTCGGCGTCCGCGGCGCTGGCCATCGCGACCTCGGCCCACTTCTCACGGGTCCAGGGGTTGACGGTGTCGAAGCGACCACCGTCGAGCGACTCGACCTCCTCCCCGTCGATGATGTGACCGAAGAAGGGCACCTGAGCGGTCTGTGCTGACATGGAACGACTCCTCGAACTAGCCCGTCGACGCGTTGCGTTCGGCGATGGTTTGGTCCCCGGCGGCGAAGTGGGTGGCCGGCACTTCGCGTACGACGACTCGGATGTTGGCCACCGGAGCGGCGACCGTGTCGGCCACGGCGTGCGTGACCGCGGTGATCATGGAGCGCAGTTGCTCGGGGGTGCGCCCTTCGACCAGGGTGACTTCAACAACTGGCATGACTTCTCCTTGGGTGTTGATGCTCGGTGTCTGAGCTCGAGTCTGAACCCGGGTCGGGTGCTAGGCGGCCGGACCACCGTTGATGTGCACCGACCCGAGGTTGGTGAACTCGCAACTGACACTGACACCGGGTGGCGCGAAGACCGCGTCGGTCATCCCACCTGTCAAGACGATCCAGCCCGGTTCGATCGCGTGCCCGCGCCGGGCGAGGTCGTTGGCGGCCAGCGCCAGCGCTTCTGCCGGGTGTCCCTGCACGGCCGCTCCGGTGGCGGAGTAGACGATCGAGCCGTCAACGCCCACCAGGACCCCCTCCATCGCGAGATCGAGTTGATCGGGGCGGAGTCCGACCGGGCCGGTCACGAAAGCCCCGGAGGAGGCGTTGTCGGCGGCGACGTCCCCGGCGGTGAACCGGAAGTCGCGGTAGCGGCTGTCGATGATCTCCGCGCCGGCGTACACCAGGTCGACGGCGGCCAGCGCCTCGGCGGCCGAGACCCCCGGGCCCTGGAGGCGTGCGCCCATGACGAAGACGATCTCCGGCTCGATCCGCGGGTGGATGAGCGAGCCTTGAGGAACCGGGTCACCGGCTGGCAGCAGCATCGCGTCGGTCAGCCACGCGACGAAGGGGAAGTGCACCCCCATGCGTTGCTGCTTGGCGCGCGAGGTCAGGCCCAGCTTGACCCCGATCAGCTTCTCGCCGCGATCCAGGCGTGCCTTCAAGGTGAGGTCCTGGATCGCGTAGCCGGTGTCGAGGTCGAGGTCGGGCCACTCGTCGGTGAAGGGGTCGCGGTCGCGGCGTTCGGCCTCGCAGGCCAGCAACTCCGCAGCCACCGATTCGACGCTCCAGCCGCCCTCGGGCGCGGTCGATGGGCTCATCAGCGGACCCCCGCCCCCGCCAGGTCGCCGAGATCGCGCTCCTCGGCCAACTGCAAGGCGATGTCGATGATCATGTCCTCCTGGCCGCCGACGTAGCCGAACTTGCCGACGCGTTCCAAGATCGCGTGGGCAGGCACGCCATAGCGTTCTGCGGCCCGCTCGGCGTGGAGCAGGAAGCTGGAGTACACCCCGGCGTACCCCTGGGTGATGGAGGCGCGATCCATCCAGGGGAGCCTGGGGATGAACGGGCGGACGACGTCCTCGGCCGCGCTGAGTACCTCGCCGAGGTCCACCCCGGTGCGGATCCCCATGCGCTCGAAGGTGGCCGCGAGCACTTCGGTGGGGCTGTTGCCGGCCCCGGCACCGAGCGCACACAGCGCGCCATCGATCTGCTTGGCGCCGGCCTGGTAGGCCAACACCGAGTTGGCCACACCCATCGAGAGGTTCTGGTGGCCGTGGAAGCCCACTTGCGCCTCGTGGCCGATCTCGTCGATGACGGCCCGGATCCGCTCCTGCGCGGTCTCCAGGACCAGAGCACCGGCCGAGTCGACGACATAGACGCACTGTGCGCCGGCGTCGACCATGATCCGGGCCTGCTCGGCCAGTTTCTCCGGGCTGGCCCGGTGGCTGAGCATCAAGAACCCGACGGTCTCCATGCCCAGTCGGCGTGCCTCGCCGAAGTGCTGGATCGAGACGTCTGCCTCGGTGCAGTGGGTGGCGATGCGAGCCACCGAGGCGCCCATCTCGTGCGCCTTCTTGAGGTGATGGACGGTGCCGAGACCGGGCAGCATCAAGATCGCGATCTTGGCCTGCCCCGCCTCCTCGACCGCAGCCTTGATGAGTTGGAACTCATCGGTGTGGGAGAACCCGTAGTTGAACGACGAGCCGCCCAGGCCGTCGCCGTGGCTGACCTCGATCACCTGGACTCCGGCCTTGTCGAGGGCGTGTACGACGCCGCGCACCTGCTCCTCGGTGTATTGGTGACTCATCGCGTGGGAGCCGTCGCGCAACGTGGAGTCGGTGATCCGCAGGTCGGTGGGACCCTCGGCCGGTTTGCTGGCGGCCACTGCCTCGGCCTCGGAGACGCTCTGGCTGACGACCGGGACATCTTCTGGTCGGATGGTCATGTCGCCCATGGCTCAGACTCCTGCCTTCTCAGTGCTCGACACAGACGTCGACTCGGTGACGATCGCGTCGCGCTGCTCGCCCAACTCGGAGGAGGACTTCCAGGTCGAGGCGACCCCCAGTCGGTGGGCGATCATCAGGTCCCCCACGCGGGCGGCGGCGGCGGTGATGATGTCGAGGTTGCCGGCGTAGTCAGGCAGGTAGTCGCCTCGGCCTTTGACCTCGATCGGGATGCAGACCCGGGCCATGCCTTTCCACAGGTCGCGGGCCGGGTCGAACTGCGGTTCGGCTCGTAGGTGGTAGCCGGGAACGTATTCCTGCACCGTCGCGCACATCTGGTGGATCGACTCCAGCAGTCGGTCCTGCAGCGCACCGGGCTCACCGGCCTCGGCGGGGATGGCGCAGAAGACCGAGTTGCGCATCATCATCGGCGGCTCCACCGGGTTCAAGATGATGATCGCCTTGCCCGTGTCGGCACCGCCCACCCGAGAGACGGCGTCAGCGGTGGTCTCGGTGAACTCGTCGATGTTGGCACGAGTGCCGGGGCCGGCGGACTTGGACGAGACGGAGGCGACGATCTCGGCGTAGGGCACCGGCACGATCGAGGAGACGGCCTTGACCATCGGGACCGTCGCCTGACCACCACAGGTGATCATGTTGACGTTCATGGCGTCGAGATTGAAGTCGAGGTTGACCGGCGGGCACAGGTAGGGGCCGACCGCTGCCGGAGTCAGGTCGACGGCGAGGATCCCGGCCTCGGCGTACCTCGGGGCGTTGGCCTCGTGGGCCTTGGCCGAGGTGCACTCGAAGACGATGTCCGGCAACTCGTCTTGGGCCAGCAACCAGTCCACACCCTCGGCGCTGGATTCGAGCCCGAGGCGTTTGGCGCGAGCCAGTCCGTCGGAGGTGGGGTCGACGCCGATCATGAACCGGGGCTCGAGGATCTCGCTGCGCCGCATCAGTTTGAACATCAGGTCGGTGCCGATGTTGCCTGGCCCGACGATGGCGGCGGTTGCCCTGCCCTGGCCCTTCTTCATGACTGCTCCTCCTTGGCGAACCGTGCGGTGACGCTGCCGAGCCCCGAGAAGGCAGCGGTGAAGGTGTCTCCCGGAGCCACCGCCACCATGGCGGTGATCGATCCGGGCAAGATCACGTGGCCGGCCTCGAGCGTGGTGCCCAGCGCACCCACGGTGTTGGCCAGCCAGACCAGCGAGTTGATCGGGGAACCGAGCACGGCACCGCCGGCGCCGGTGCCGACGATCTCGCCGTTGCGACGGAACAGGCACCCGCCGAGGCGAAGATCCACGTCGTGCAGGCGCGTGGGCGTGCTGCCGAGGACCACGCCGCCGCTGGAGGCGTTGTCGGCGATGGTGTCGATGATCGAGATCTTCCAGTCCGCGATGCGGGAGTCGACGATCTCCAGGGCGGGCAGGACGAAGTCGACCGCGGCGATCGCCTCGTGCACCGTGACCCCCGGTCCCTTGAGCGGCTTCTTCAAGACGAAGGCGACCTCGGGCTCGATTCGTGGCTGCAGGAAGCGGTCGGCAGGGATCGGTTCGTGCTCGAGGTAGAAGAAGTCGTCGAGCAGGTGCCCGAAGTCGGGCTGGCGTACGCCGAGGAGGTTCTGCATGGCGGCGCTGGTCAGCCCCACCTTCATCCCCTTGATGGTGCGCCCCTGGCCCAACATCTCCTCGATCTGGGCCAACTGGATCTGATAGGCGTCCTCGATCCCGAGCCCTTCGTAGGTGTTGATCAGCGGCGCGATCGGCACCTTGGTGGAGTAGGCCTCCAACAGATCGGCCGCAGCGCTGGCCCGCGCGGCCGCAGTGGCTTCCGAACCGGCTGGGGTCTGGGTCACGGGGTTCTCCTCTTCACGACTGCTGTGCTGACATGCGGGGTTCAGTGGGTCCGGGCCGGATGCGGTGTGAGTCGCCCCATCCGCGATCGGCCGCCGTCGATCTGGGTGCTGATGCGGTGAGCGGCCGTGGCCAGCAGGACGTGCAACCGGTCCAGGTGCGGGGTGATCGCCTCGGTCTTGTCGAACACCGACAATGCCGCGACCGCCCGCCGGCGACGCAGCACCGGCACCGCGATCGAGGTGATGTTGTCGAACGACTCGTTGCGCGAGACCGCGAAGCCACTGCGACGAACCCGCTCCAGGGTCTGGTCCCAGTCGCCGCTCGTGCGCACCGTGCCAGGGGCCTGAGCCGGGAAACCTGCCTGACGTCGAGCGTGGTCGGCGGATGGGTTGAAGGCGGCGATCACCTTGCCCGAACTCGTGCAGTGCATCGACTGGCGCCGGCCGATGATGCCCTCCTCCAGCAACGGCTCGATGCGCTCGATGAAGACCACGTCGGCTCCGTCGGGAACACCGAGGTTGACGCTGTGGCCGCTGAGCCGGGCGATGTGCTGCATGTGGGGCAGGGCGGCATGGCGCATGGTGTTGCGAGCCTGCGCGAGGTGGCCGAGTTCGTAGAGGTGGAGCCCGAGCCGGTAGAGCCCGGTCTGGGGGTCCTGCTCGATGAAGTTGCGGCTGCACAAGGTCTGGAGCAGACGATGCGCGGTCGACTTGGCGATGCCGAGCCGACGAGCCACGTCGGAGACGCCGAGTTCACTGTCGACAGCGAAACAGCCGAGTACGTCGAGCGCCGTACCCGCCGAGCGAAGGCTTCCCTGGGCCTTGGCTGGAAAAGCCTGCCCTTGCGGAGCCTCGACCAAGGTGTCGTTCGCGGTGAGAATCGCAATCACTCCCTTCAACACGGCTGCGTCTTGAAGGGAAGGTTGCTCCTGGGGGTGAGGTTTCTCCAACGGAATCGTTCCATTGAATGGAACGATTCCGCAGAATGTCCCTGTGACCACCACACCGCCGGTGAGCGTGCTGGCTCGAGCCGTGTCGATCGTCCGCCTCTTCGACACCGAGCACTCGGTGCTGGGCGTCTCCGACGTGGCCCGAGGCACCGGGCTGGCCAAGCCGACGGTGCATCGCATGCTCGGCGAACTCGCCGATCTGAGGATCCTGGAGCGGGTGGGCACGCGCTATCGCCTCGGCCTGTTCTTGTTCGAACTCGGTGCGTTGGTCCCCGAGAACCACACCGTCGCCTCGATCGCGCGCCCGGTCATGAACGACCTACGCGAAACCACCAAGGGACGCATCCACCTCGCAGTCCTAGATGGCACGCAGGTGGTGTACGTCGAGATCGTCGGCGACACCAAGGCGGCCATCGCCTCGCGCGTGGGCGGTCGCCTCGCCGCCCACGCGACCGGGGTGGGGAAGGTGATCTTGGCGCACTCGCCACCCGCGGTCATCGACGCCGTGATCGCGACCGGGCTGCCGAGGTACACCCCCCGCACCTTGCACACCCCAGGTGCGCTTCTGCGCGAACTCGCCGAGATCCGAACAGAAGGCCAGGGGTATGACCGTGAGGAGTCCCACCTCGGCATCTCGTGCGTGGCGGCACCGGTCATCGACCCGGCCGGCCAGATCGTGGCGGGCCTGTCCATCACCGGCCCGACGCGCATGATCGACCCGCATGTGATGGGCCTGGCCGTGCGCACGGCGGCGCGCACGATCGGTCGGCAGGTGCGCTCGTCCATGAGCTGACCGGTCAGCGCTTGATGAGCGGGGACTTCACCCCGCCACTGGCCTTGTCGGCCTCGTTGAAGAAGTCCTCGCGGTAGATGTCGCGCGGGAAGAGCCGCTTGCCCATCATCGTCTTCAGCGCCGCCTCCACCATCGGGGGAGGGCCACACAGGTAGCCGGCCCATCCCGAGAGGCTGGGGTGCTCGGCGGCGATCACGTCGGTGACCATCCCGAACCCGTACGCCGAGGGGTCCTCCCCCGCCGAAGCGACCTCCTCGGCAGTCTCCTCAGACAGGCACGGCCGGAAGGTGAACCGCGAGGGGTAACGCTGGGCCAGATCCTGGAAGTAGGCGACGTCATAGAGCCACTCGCGGGTGCGCCCGCCCGAATACAGACTCAGGTGCCCCTCGTAGGCGTCGTTCTCCAGGGCGTGCCGGACCATCGCCTTGAGCGGGGCCAGCCCGGTGCCGCCGCCGACCAGGATCGCGTCTCGGTCGTCCCCGACCTTCAGCACGAAGCGGCCATAGGGGCCCGACGCCGAGACCTCATCGCCGACGGCTAGCCCCCCGAAGACCCAGCCGTCGGTGCCGCGTCCCCCGGGAACCCGACGGATGTGGAACTCAAGGCGACTGTTCTCGGTGGGCGGGGAGGCGATCGACCAGGTGCGGTCGACGGCAGGGTGGCCGTCGCGGGCCGGCACCGTGAACTTGAGGTACTGCCCGGCGTTGAAGCCCATGGGCCGGTCGAGTTCGATCACCAGCCTCACGGTCTCGTTGGCGATCTCGGCCAACTCGACCACGGTGCCGGTGTAGTCCTCGACGGGGAAGACCTCGATGGATTCGTCCACGTCGATGTCGGCCTCGATCGTGACATCCGAGCGCGGCATCGCACAGCAGGGCAGGACCTTGCCCTCCTCGCGCTCGAAATCCATGAGCGCGAACGAACTGGACGCACCGTGATCCACGTCCCCCTCCAGCACCTCGGCCTTGCAGGTCGCACACGTGCCGTGGGTGCACGAGTGCGGGAGCCAGACACCGTTGCGCAGGCAGGCGTCGAGGATCGTCTGGTCCTCGGCACATTCCACCTCTCGTCCCAGTGGCTCGACAGTGACGATGTAGCTGCTCACGACAGTGCTCCTGGCTCCCGCTCCCGCGCTATGACTTCCGGACCATCCGGATGACCGACTTGTGGCCCACCCCGAGATCGGCCAGCGACGACTGCTCGACCGGGTTCCAGTCCTCGCCGTCGAGTCCCCACACGAAGTCGGCCGGGGTCCACGAGGCCTGCCAGTCCGGGTCCTCCTCGTGATAGGGCACGACCAACGCCGACCAGAAGTCACCGAAGCTCATCGCCTTCGGAGCCCGGTAGCAGGCCGAGGCCACGAACCACGGATTGCCGTCGTACCAGACGTGGACGAGTTGGTCGTCGGCGTACAACGCCTGCGCGGAGCGCGAGGGGAAGTCGTAGGCGCCGATGCTCTTGATCTCGGGCCGCTCGATGACCTTGCTGAAGTCACTCATGGGTTCAGTCCTCTCCCAGTTCGTTGTGGTCGGCCTGGGCGTGCCAGGTCTTCCAGTTCTCGTTGTCGACGGATCCGAGGTACTCCCCGCCGTCGCCGGGCTGCATGCCGTACCACTGCAGGACACCGGGCAGGTCGGCAGCGCCGCAGTTGCCCTGGTAGATCTGGTGCACGGGCAACCATGCCTGCCGGAACTTCACCGGCTCGTGCTCGAAGATGTACTGGCAGCCGTCGGAGCAGAAGTTGTAGCGCTCCCCTTCGAAGATCACCGACCGCTGGGCGATCTTGAGCGGGTCGTCCATCTCGGTGAAGCCCATCGGGATCTGGCACACCTGGCACAGTTGCGGCAGGCCACGGATGAAGTGGCGCCCACCGTTGGCGAGGTTCTGGTCCTCCTTCTCCCACAGCGTCTTGATGATCGGCCAGCTCTCCGGGTACATCTCGGCGAACCATTCCCGAGCCTCGTCGTTGGGCGTGGTCGTGGTGAAGGCGGCGGCGTGGCTGAACTGGTAGAGGATCCAGTAGGCCTGGTGGGAGAGCCACTCCTTCTCTTGGATCGCCTTGTCGACGTGCTTGGGCGGTTCGATGCCGTAGTAGGCGAGGTCTTGGAAGAGCCCGCCGAGCATCTGCTGCTCGAAGTACAGCTCGAAGGCTTCCTTCCAACTCATCACCTTGCGCGGCAACATGTAGTCGAGCATGGCCGCGACCAGGGCGGTGACCCGGTATCCGCGCCAGAACCACTTGTTGATCCAGTGCTGGACGATCGGAACGTTGTCGGGGTCCTGCTCCAGCAAGAACTTGATCGCTTCCAGACCCAGTGTCATGTGACGTGACTCATCCGACTGTGCGGAGAAGCCGAAGGTCATCGTCGGCAGGTCGCCGTTGAAGCTCGCCCCGGACATGAAGGGCACGAAGAGCAGGTTGGTCAGGAGGTACTCGAAAGAGAACCCGATCGCGATCAGGAACTCGAACGGGCCGGCCGACAAGGCGTCGTCGAAGAACGACTTGGGCACCGAGAGGTACCACACCCGGTCGTGCATGTGCAGGTAGCTGTGGAAGCCGGCGTAGTACTTGTTGTAGTTGCTCAGCGTGTGGATCTCGGTCTGGGCGTGACGGATCTCGTCGAGGCTCTGGCACAGCGACGCGAAGCGCGGGCCGGGCCCGTTGAGGTGCCGGCTCAGGTAGGCGAAGTTGCGGTGCGCCTGGTACTCCAGCGGGGAGACACCTTGCAAGAACAGCTTCATCGCGTTGAGGTAGGACGCGTCGGTCAGGCTCAGATGGCCCTGGCTCTGTGCGAAACCGTCGAGGACGGCGTAGAGCCGCTTGTCCTTCTCGGCCTGGTACTTCGCGTAGGCGTCGACGGTGAGCCGGAAGGGGTCCTCCCACTTGCTCCAGTCGTGGATCTTGATGCCCTCGAAGCTGGTGAAGGGGAACATCTCCTCCGTGGAGACGTACGAGGGGTCCCACTCGAGGTCTCGGGTGAGCGCGGAGTAGCGGTCCTTCATGGACAGCTTGCGTGGTGCCTTGGGTGCGATAGTCATGAGAGATCTCTTTTCGTAGTCGGGAAGGCTCAGTGGTCCCAGGCGATGACGATCTCGTCGTCATCCCATTCCTTGATGTGGCCGAAGTAGCTGATGATGGCGAGCTGGAACTCGTGGGTCTCCCATTCGCGACCCATGCGCTCTTCGACGGTTTCGCGCCGGATCACCAGTCGCCCGGGGCTGGTCACCCGCACCATGCCGGGCATGTGGTTCACGGTGGATGCCGGATTGTCGGCCGAGATGGCCTCGATGACCGGCCGGTTCTGTTCGCTTTCTTGGATGTCGACGCCCACTGGACGTTCGCTGGCAGCAACGCTCATCTCATGACTCCTTGATTCCGAGGGCGGTGAACTTGTCGCGGACCGAGGCGACGGCCGCGGTCAGGGCGCCAGCGCAGTCGGCGCCTACGAATTCGTCGGCCTTGGCGGCGATAGGGGCCAGGGCTGCCTCGCCGGCGGACAGGGCCGCGGAGACGATGCCGCTGAGTTCGGCTGCGTTGGCCGCACCGAGTTCCTGGTCCTGCACCCACGCCTTGTAGAGGGCATCGACCCAGCGCCGCTGGTCGTTGAACCAGTCGGTGAGGTGGGAGGCCACCAGGCTGAACGAGCCGGCTCCGGCGCCGATCGCGGCGTCGTCGAGGTGGGTGAAGAAGACGGCGTACAGGAGTTGATCCACGACGTCCAACGTGACCAGCCCGATGCCCCAGTCACGTTGGACCAATGTCTCCTCCATGAGTTTGCGCAGGCCCTGGAATGCCTCGTCATCCAGCCAGAGGGCCTTGGCCTCGGCCAACGACTCGGCGGTGCCACCGGCGAACGAGATGCCGGCCCTGGAGAGGATCTGGGCGTTGCCGACGCGGTCGAAGGCTGCGTACGCCGCGCACTGGGTGATCGTGGTGCCCCACCCGAAGCGGGCGGCGTGGGAGTTGATCATCTGGCCGGCTGCTTCGTAGTGGCGCAGGGGAAGGGTGACCTGCGCGAACAGCGAACGCCACTGTCCCGGGAGCCGCTCGAACATGCCGCGCTTCTCGAGGTAGGACAGCGTCGAGCCGAAGGCCTCGTGCATGTCCGCGCGAGCGGTCACGTAGGGGGCGTAGTAGTACTGCCGCGGGTCGGTGAAGGCGTAGGCATCGGTGAGTTTGAGCACCGAGTAGTCGGGGCTGTAGATCTCCTTCTCCGGTCCCCACAGTGGGCGGAAGTGGTAGTTGGCGGTGGCCTGCAAGTCGATCGTGCCCTCCTCGTACCGGGAGGCAGGCCGATCGCCGTACCGGTCGATGAGGTGCTGGAACGTCTTGCGCTGTGGCTGGATCACCTGGGTTCGTAGTTCGAACTGCACGGCGCGACTCCTTCTCGATTTGGAATGAACTGATCTGGAACGTGATTCGGTTGTGGGTGATGCGGTGAGACCCGGCTGTTGTCAGCCGGAGACCGGGTGGTGGGTGATGCCGGACTCGACGAGGAGCCGGATCAGGAGGTCGGGCAAGGCGTCGGGCCCGTCGAGTTCGACCGGCAACTCCGACTCGAACCCGTCCCCGACCAGGCGGCCGTAGGCGGTGCCGTCCTCGAAGGTCATCGAGACTCGTGCGGCACGCCCGCGGTAGCCGATCGAGAAGGCCAACTCGTTGGGCAAGGTCTCATCTACCAACGTGAGGTGCTCATCGGCGGCCGACATCACCGCGTTGGCCTCACACAGCAACTGCTCGGCCAGCGAACGGATCGCGACCTGACGGTCGGCGCCGGTGCTGGTGGCGATGCGCTGGCTGATCCGAGTGGTCGGAAGTGGCACCACATCCGGGTCGCCTTCAGCGCCGATCAGGTCGGCCACTCGCATCATGAACGGGGTCATGTCTCCTCCTGCTGTTGCAGTCGCGCGGTCGATCTGGCGTCAGGTCGACCCTGTTTTCGGGCGCACTCAGCCACCGACGGCACCGCGTCGTTGTTGTGTGGTTGTCGTCGTCTCGCGGACGAGCTGGTTTGAGGCGGCCCGCCTGGGTCAGGTGATCGCGGCGGCGCCGGCCTCGGCGATCTCTTGGTCCTGCTCGGCCGAGCCACCAGAGACCCCGATAGCGCCGACGAGTTGCCCTTGAGCCCTGACCGCCACCCCGCCACCGAAGACCACGAGTCGGTCCCGGTGGACGATGCCTTCGCGCAACGCCGGCTCGTCCTTGATCAGGTCGAACCACTGATGCGTGGGTAGGCCGAGGAAGGCGGCCACGGTGTAGGCCTTGTCGGTCGCGATCGACGCCGACATCAGCGCAGCACCGTCCATGCGGGCGGCGATGATCTGATGTCCGGCGTCGTCGCAGACGCTGACATTGACCGGCACCCCGATCTGATCGGCGTGGGCCAGCGCCGCTTCCAACACCAGGCGAGCACCGGCCAGGGTGAGGACGGGCCGGGACCGGGTGGTCTCTGGAGTGGTCACTGGGTTCTCCTACCGATCAGCGGGGGTTCGGCTCATCCTGTCTCAGGTGCTTACCGTGGTGAAGCGCTCGTTGATCTCGCGGGCGTGGTAGAAGATGCCCTTCGCGATCTGGTCGGGCGTCCACTTGTTGATCGGCCGGTCGCGGTAGGCCGGGTAGCCACCGGCGAACACCTCGTTGCGGTTGCCCGAGGGGTCGAAGAAGTAGATCGTCTGACCGCGGGTGATCCCGTGACGGGTGGGGCCGATGTCGATCGGCACGTCGTCCATCGTCATGATGTCCGCGGCGCGGCCGATCTCGGTCCAGTCCTGCAACTTGAAGGCGAAGTGGTGCAACTTGCCCTGCGGGCCTTCGAGTACGGCGATCTGGTGGATCTGGTTGGTGCTGGTCATCCAGGTCGCGATGTAGTGGGCGTCATCGTCGTTGAGGTCGGTCTGGACCCGCTCGGTGGGGAAGAAGTCGAAGACCTCTCGGAACATGTTCTCCATCGTGCGGACGTCCTCGGCCAGGATCAGCGAGTGGTCCAGGGCGGGCACGCCGACGCCGACGAGGTGGCGCGGGAACGCGTCGGGGTTGTGGGTGCCGACCTCGGTGCCGATCGCGGTCTGCGCGTGGTAGACCTCGAAAACGTGCTCGGAAGGGGCGGTGAACCGGATCCCGTCGCTGACCTCGGGGTTCTCCCCCGCGCTCATCCGCTCGACAGTCAGACCGAAGTCACGGGCTCGCTTCTCGATCAGGTCGATGTCGGATTCGTACTCGACCTTGAAGCCGTACTTGACGACGCCGACGCCGCCTTCTTCGAGCACGACCGAGTGGTGGTCCCACTCGTCCCAGCCCTTGTAGTAGACCTTGCCGTCCTGGCTCAGCGTTTCGTAGAGCCCCAAGGTGTTGGCGTAGTGGTGCTTCGCCTCGGCCAGGTCGGTAACGCGCACGTGCGCGTAACCCATCCTCATGACTGCCATTGCTTACTCCTTCGGTTGTGACATCGATGCGGCGGCTCGCTCACGAGCCTGTTCGTTGAGCTTGTGCAACCAGGGCTGGATCAGGCGCAGCGACCCTTCGCGCAGCCGGATCCTGACGTCCCCCTCCGGGACCGCGCGGCACGTCAGGCACGCGCCTCTGGCCTTGTCGGCCTCGGAGAGGACCTCATCGGCGACGGTGCGGTTGTAACTGACCGGACCATCGAGGAGGTCGACCATGCAGATTCCACAGCCACCGCGACGACAACCCACGGTGTAGGAGAAGCCTGCGGCGAACAGGCCGCCCAGAACCGTCTCCCCCGAGGGCACGAAGACCACCTCACCTGACGGTTCGACGGTCACCAGTGGCATTGCTTCCTCCCGGTCGTGGACCCGCGCTGGGCCCGCGAGGCCTTGCGAAGACCTCCTTGCCCAAGACTGTTACGCCGTCGGCACCGGAGCGAGAGGCGTTCCCACCAGTGGAACGCGGACCCGCCGCCCGCCGATTGAGCCTGTCGAAATCAAGGCTCCCGGGTTTCGTCAAGCTCAACCAACAAGCCGCGCCACCCGCCGATCGAGCCCCACCACCCGCCGATTGAGCCTGTCGAAATCAAGGCTCCCAAGTTTCGTCAAGCTCAACCGCCCGGAGACACCCCGGGTTTCGTCAAGCTCAACCGCCCGGAGACAGCCCAGGTTTCGTCAAGCTCAACCAACAAGCCGCGCGACCCCGCCGATCGAGCCTGTCGAAATCAAGACGGAGATCGGATCTACGCCCTCGAGGCCAACCCTGCCGCCGACGGAACCTCGC
>CALMLL010000140.1 GCA_937868075.1 uncultured Marmoricola sp.
GACGTTCTTGAGCTTGGTGCGCACGAAGGCCGGGCCCTTGCCGGGCTTGACGTGCTGGAACTCCACGACCGCCCACAACTGGGAGTCGATGTTGAGAACCATGCCGTTCTTGAGGTCGTTCGTGGTTGCCATGCGCTCAGCGATGCCTTCGTACGTCGGGGTGGGAACCGCCCGAGTCTAGACGGCTCCCACCATGTGCGACGAATCCTCAGCGCATCCGCCAGACCACGGTGACCTGCACCTTGATGGTCTGTTCGCCTGGTTCGACCGGCGTGCGACCTGCGGTGTCGTCCAGCGCATCCCGGTAGGCGGAAGTGGCCGAGACCGTCCCGCTGGCCCCTTCCTCGGCGATCTTCAGCACGGGGCCGAGAGCGCGGTCGCCGGTCTTGGCATACAACTCTGCCTTGGCCAAGGCGGCTTTCATGGCCTTCTCCCGCGCCTGATCCAGCGCGGCGTTCTTGTTGCTCACCCGCATCTGGGTGCTGTCCACCCGCAGGTCGTCACCACCGACGGCCACCACCTTCGAGATGACCTCCCCGGACTTGGGCAGGTCACGGATCACCACCTTGAGGCTCTGCCGAGCGATGTAACCGGTGATCCGTTGGCCGGTCTTGTCGCTATAGGTCGTGTCCGGCTGCACCGAGACCTGCTGGGTCGAGATGTCGCGCTTCTCCACGCCCAGCCCCTCCAGTGCTGCCAGCACCTTCGAGATCGCCGCATTGACATCGTTCAGCGCCGCCGCGGAGGTGTCGCGTTTGAGTTCGGAGGTGAGGTTCAGGATCATCTGGTCCGGCGTCGCCTTGACCGACCCCGAGCCGGTCACCCGGATCGTGCCGTCGTTGTGCCGCCCACCCAGCGGCCATTGAACCGCCGATCCGATCAGGTAGGCGCCGATCAGGGCCGCCACGGCGAGGGCGGCTTTGAGGGTCTGAGACATAGCGAGGTCCTTTCACGCAGGTGACTGCGATTGGACGCAGGCGACCTCGCTGCGGTTCCGCTAGGTGGCGGCCAGGAACTCCAGCCCGCGCCGATACCCCTCGAGGCCCTCGCCCTCGATCACCAGGGCCGCGTGGGGCGAGACCACCGAGGTGTGCCGCCACTGCTCGGGGCGTTGGGAGGGGGCGGAGATGTGCACTTCGACCAGAGGTGCGACCAGTTGGGCGCAGGCGTCCCACAAGGCGTAGGAGTAGTGGGTCCAGGCTCCCGCGTTCAAGACGACCGGGGTGGCCTCATCGGCGGCGGCGTTGAGCCAGTCGATCAGATCACCTTCGTGGTTGGTCTGTCGGACCTCGACCTCGAGGCCGAGGTCGGCCCCCCATCGCTCGCAACGGGCCGCCAGGTCGGCGTACGTCGTGGCGCCGTAGATCTCGGGCTGTCGTTTGCCGAGCCGTCCCAGGTTGGGACCGTTGAGCACCAGCACCTTCATCGGGCACCTCCCAAGGCGGCGTACGCCGTGCGCAGCGACTCCTCGGCCGGGTTGGCCAGGACCATCGGATCGGCCAGCCCGCGCAGGATCACCATGCGCAGGGTGTTGCCGCGGACCTTCTTGTCCACGCGCATGATGGCCAGCAGGTCCTCCAGTGAGGCGCCGTCCCAGGCGACCGGCAGGCCCACAGACGCGAACGCGCGGGCGTGGCGGTCGGCGGTCTTGTCGTCGAGGTGGCCGGTCGCTCGCCCGAGTTCCGCGGCGAAACAGCACCCGATGGCGACCGCTTCGCCGTGGCGGACCCGGTAGCCGCTGTGGCGTTCGATGGCGTGTGCCAGGGTGTGACCGTAGTTGAGGACCTCGCGTCCGGGGTGCCCATCCACTCCCCCGGTCTCCTTCAAGTCGGCCACCACGACCTCGATCTTGACCGCGATCGCCCGCTCGATCACCTCACGCAACGCTGCCGAGGCGGGATCCAGGAGGGCCGCCGGGTCGGCCTCGACCAGAGTCAGGATCTCCGGGTCGGCGATGAATCCGCACTTGATCACCTCGCCCAGCCCGGCGACCAACTCGGCGCGCGGGAGGGTCTGCAGCACCGACAGGTCGCACACGACCCCGGCCGGCTCATGGAAGCTTCCGACGAGGTTCTTGCCTGTCGAGGTGTTCATCCCGGTCTTGCCGCCCACGGCGGCGTCGACCATCGCCAGCAGCGTGGTCGGCACATGCACGACCCGAACCCCACGCAGCCAGGTCGCGGCGATGAAGCCGGCCATGTCTGTGGTCGCTCCTCCACCCAAGCTCACCACCGCGTCGCTGCGGGTGAACCCGGCCTCTCCCAGCGCCTCCCAGGCCGCCACGGCGACCGCCGCGGACTTGGCACCTTCGCCCTCGGGCAACGGCACTCGCAGCAGCTCGTAGCCGCTCAAGGTCTCTTCGAGCCGCGCGGTCAGGTCCGGCAGCGCCTCGGAATGGACCAGGGCGACCCGTCGCGGAGCATCTCCCAGCATGCGGGGGACTTCAGCCAGCAGGTCGTGGCCCACCACGACGTCGTACGCCGAGGCACCCGCCACATGGAGTCGCTTCACGAGATCACCTCGAGCACGTCGTCGGCGACGTCGCCAGGATCACGGCCGTCGGTCTCGACCACCCAGGAAGCGACCGCTTCGTAGATCGGGGTGCGCTCATCGAGCAGCTGCTTGAGCCGGCTGCGGATGTTGCCCAACAGCAGTGGGCGTGAGGTGCCCAGTCCGACCCGTCTCGCGGCGTCGGAGAGCCCCACCCTCAAGAACACCACCGGGTGGCCCTGCAGGATTTCTTGCGTCGCGGCGGCCAGGACCGCCCCACCACCGAGCGCCAGCACACCGTCGTGGGTGTCCAGGGCTGCGGCCACCGCAGCCTGCTCGCGTTCGCGGAAATAGTCCTCACCGGAGTCGACGAAGATCTCCGAGACGCTGCGACCCTCGGCCTCCTCGATGTCGTGGTCGGTGTCGCGAAAGTCCAGTCCGAGACGTTCGGCGACGCGCTCCCCGACCGTGGTCTTGCCCGCTCCCATGGCCCCGATCAGGACCACTCGCGGTCCCATCAGTGGAACCTCAGAGCGGCCAGGTAGCCCTCGACGTTGCGCTTGGTCTCGGCCACCGAGTCGCCGCCGAACTTCTCCACGATTGCATCGGCCACGACCAACGCCACCATCGCCTCAGCCACGATGCCCGCAGCGGGAACCGCACAGACGTCGGAGCGCTGGTGGTGGGCCACAGCGGCTTCCCCGGTGGAAACGTCGATGGTCTTGAGCGCCCTCGGAACGGTCGCGATCGGCTTCATCGCCGCCCGGACCCGGAGCACTTCACCGGTGCTCATGCCGCCTTCGGTGCCCCCACTGCGACCCGACGTACGCCGGATGCCGGAGGCGTCGGACACGATCTCGTCATGAGCCGCGGATCCGGGGACCCCGGCCAGGGCGAAACCGTCGCCCACCTCGACACCCTTGATCGCCTGGATCCCCATCAGGGCTCCGGCCAGGCGGGAGTCGAGGCGGCGGTCCCAGTGCACGTGGGAGCCGAGACCGGGAGGCAGCCCATAGACCAACACCTCGACGACGCCGCCCAGGGTGTCGCCGTCCTTGTGTGCCTGATCGATCGCGGCCACCATCGCGGCTGCGGCATCCGGGTCGAGGCAGCGCACGTCGTTGTCATCGAGTCGCGCGACGTCCTCGGGAACCGGAATGACTCCGGCCGGGGCCACCGCCGCACCGATCTGGACGACGTGGGACACGATGCGCGCTCCCGTGGTCTGCTCGATGAAGCGAGCGGCCACCTCCCCGAGAGCAACGCGGGCTGCGGTCTCTCGTGCCGACGCCCGCTCCAGGATCGGCCTGGCCTCGGTGAAGTCGTATTTCTGCATGCCGGCCAGATCGGCGTGCCCGGGTCGCGGCCGAGTCAGCGGGGCGTTGCGGGCCAGCGCATCCAGCTCGTCAGCCGGGACCGGGTCGGCAGACATCACCGTCTCCCACTTGGGCCACTCGGTGTTGCCGACCTCGATCGCGACGGGACCCCCCTGGGTCTCACCGTGCCGAACGCCGCCGACGATGCGGACCTCGTCCTGCTCGAACTTCATTCGCGCACCCCGGCCGTAGCCCAGCCGCCGCCTGGCCAGTGCTCCTTGGATGTCGGCGGTGGTCACCTTCACGTGGGCAGGCAAACCCTCGAGGATTGCGACAAGGGACGGTCCATGGGACTCGCCCGCAGTGAGCCAGCGGAGCATGGCGCACAGTCTCCCATGTGTGGGACCTCAGCCGATCAGCCATCCCACGATGGCCGGGCCCGCCCCGACGCCGATCAGGGCACCGACCAGCATCGCCGGCCCATAGGGGGTACGCCGACGCAGCAGCGACCGGTCTCGACGCACGAGGGCGGCCACCACGATCTGTGCGGTGAACACGACGAAGCCGGCGTACAACCCGACGAGGAGGGCCGACCAGCCCAGGAAGCCCAGGAGCAGACCAAGCACCCCGGCCAGCCGCACGTCGCCGTACCCCATCAGCCGGGGGCTGATCAGCCAGGTCAACGCGAAGAACCCACCCATGATCGCCCAACCCCAGGCCGCCCGGAGAAGCTCGGAGCCGTCCCCGACGCCCGTCGCGGTCTGGATGCCGATCAGGCCGACCGCGGCGGCATAGAGCGGTGCCACCAGAGACTTGGGGAGCAGCCTGGTGCGGTGGTCGATGACCCCCAGGGCCACCATCACCGGCACCAAAGCGATGAACCAGCCGCCACGCCACCCCAACGACTCCCCGAGCACGACACCAGCCCCACCGCCCCACAGCAACGAGGTGTGCAGAAGTGACGGGTCGGCGGAAAGGGAGGTGAAGGTGGGGCCGTCGTAGTCGGGGGCCGAGGTCTGGGTCGGTTCGGGAACCCGCGCGATCAGTCGCGGCACGAACCAGCACAGGGCCGCGCCGAACAGTCCGAGAACCGCGGCGGCACCATGACTCCCGAGGAGGGCGGCGTAGCCGCTACCCATCGCGTCCCATCGCGGCCAGTCCGGCGGCCCGCATGAGTTCCATCGGGACGTCGCCGACCGGCACCGACGTCATAGCGCTGACCTGGAGGACCGCCTGGTGAACCAGCAGGTCGAGTCCGCTGATCAGCACCGCGCCCCGGTCTCGAGCCGCCCGAGCCAGGGGCGTCGCTCCACCGCCGTAGACGACCTCGAAGACGATCGGTGCCTCACCCGAGGCGGCGACCAGGTCGGGTGTCTGCGCCTCCGCAGGAATGGTTGAGGCCAGTAGGTCGATCCCGCCCAGTGCGGCGTCCAGTGGTGCCCACCGGGTGATCGGGGAGACGCCCAGTGCCTCGGAAGAGCGTTCCTGCGACCGGGACATCACCACGACCTCCTCGCATCCCAACGACTCCAATGCCAGGACCATCGAGCCGGCCGTGGCTCCCCCACCGAGCACCGCTGCGCGGCGCGGGGCAGCCTCGGTGCGCTCGCGGATGGCGGCAGCGGCACCGGGGACGTCGGTGTTGTCGGCCCACCAACCCTCGTCGAGCCTGATCAGGGTGTTGGCGGCCCCCGCACGCACCGCCACCGACGATGCGCGGTCCCCGACCAGGCGCATCGCTTTTCGCTTCAGCGGCATGGTCAGCGACAACCCCAGCCACTCCGGTCCCAACGCCCCCACGAAACCGGCCAGGTCGGTGTCGCCCACGTCGATGGCGTCGTAGGTCCAGTCGGTCAACCCGAGGTCGGCGTACGCCGCGCGGTGCAGCACCGGCGACAACGAGTGGGCAATCGGGCTGCCCAGGACCGCGCAACGAGGCATCAGCACTCGTCGTGCGTTCGGCAGTACTCCTTGAGCTTGGCCACGTTGCGCAGATGCTCGGAGTAGCTGTCGGTGAACAACGTGGTGTTGTGCTCGTAGTCGGGCACGAAGAACAGCCATGGGCCATCTGCCGGGTTCAACGCCGCCTTGATGGTCTCCTCGCCCGGGGACCCGATCGGGCCCGGAGGCAGCCCATCATGGGTGTAGGTGTTGTACGCCGACGTGCTTGCCCGCATCTGCGCGGTCGTCCAGACATCGTTGGAGTTGGTCTTGCGGTAGATGTAGCTGATCGTGGAGTCCATCTCCAGGCGCATCGGCGCCTTGAGGCGGTTGTAGATGACCCTGGCCACCTTGGGGTAGTCCTCGCTCCGGTTGGCCTCGTACTCCAAGATGCTGGCCACCGTCAGCACCTGCTCGGTCGTCAGCCCGAGGGCTTTGGCCTTGGCCTGGATCCCCAGGTCGTTCTCGACCTGTTTGGACTTGGTCACCATCTGAGTGATGAGGTCCAGCGCGGTGGTTCCCGGGGGGACGTCGTAGGTGGCCGGGAAGAGGTAGCCCTCCGGGTTTCCCTGCGCGTCGGGTGGCAACCCGATGCTGGGGTTCCGCAAGGCGGCTCGGACCGCCTTCTTCGTCAGATCGGTGCGCTTGAGGATCGTGGCCACGATGTCACGTACTCGCGCGCCTTCAGTGACCGTGACCCGCGACTGGATGAGGTTCTTGGGGTCGATGAGGACGCCGAGAGCGTCGTCGGCCTTCATCTGCTTCTTCAGCGCATAGAAGCCGACCTGGATCCCGTTGGCCTTGGGTTCGCTCTTGGCCGAGGCGAGGAAGGCGTCCACGCTCTTGACCACATCGACCTTCTTGAGTCCCTGGCCGATCGCGGCCACGGTGTCGCCGGTGTGCACCTCGAACATCACCCGCCCGGTGCCCGGACCGGGATAGTCAGGCGCTGGGCCGAACCGATCCCGCAAGTACCCATAGCCCCAGTAGCCGCCCGCGCCGACGAGGGCAGCGATCAGCGCGAGGACGAGCAGGACCTTGGCGCTGCGACCTCGCCGCGGCGGCGCAGGGCGCGAGGCCCGGGCAGGCGGCCTGGAGTCGCCCGAAGGCCCCGGGGGCCGATTACGCCGCGGGTTGTCGTCGTCGTGAGACAGATTCAGACCGATATTGCTCATCTGGCGCTCACATCCTCCTCATGGCCTCCGACGGGCGCCCTGCCATCGGGGATGCCGGCTCCCGGGTCGTGGTCGGGGGGCTCTGGTGGGACCTCTACCAGCTGCCCCGGTGCGGCACCGGTGGCTCGTTCCGCGTCGAGGGCGTGCTGCAAGATCACCACCGCAGCGGCTTGGTCGACGACCGCCCGCGCCGAGCGGGACGTCCGCCCGGAGGCGCGCAGCGCCGAGGTCGCGGTCACGGTGGTGAGGCGCTCATCGACGAGACGGACTCCGATCGGGTGCACCCGCTGGGCAACCCGAATGGCGAACTCCCGTACACGCTGCGCAGCTGGGCCCTCGCGGCCGTTCAGGCCGACTGGCAGACCCAGGACCACCTCGAGCGGCTCGGCATCCACCACCAACGACACCAGTCGGTCGAGGTCACCTTCACCCCTGGAGATGGTCTCCACGGGGGTGGCCAGGATGCCGGAGGGGTCGCAGCGCGCGACGCCGATGCGGGCCTCCCCCGGATCCACGCCGAGGCGTACGCCGGATCGCACGCTCAGACCAATCCCGCTCGGATCGCGGCCAGCGCCTGATCGACTCCGGAGGCGTCGGTGCCGCCGCCTTGGGCGACGTCGTCCTTGCCGCCGCCTTTGCCGCCCAGCGCCACGCAGGCCGGACGGATCAGGACTCCTGCGGAGAGTCCACGCGATCTGGCCGCCTCGTTGAGCGCGACCACGATCGAGGGCTTGCCCTGGGCGACACCCACGATCGCAACCACCCCGGGGCGGTCTGCCGGAATCCGGCCACGTACGTCGAGGGCCAGCGTGCGGACATCGCCACCAGCAGCACCTTCAGCACGATGAGCCACCAGGCTGACCCCGCCGACATCTTCGGCCGCAGCCGCAAGGGTCCCGGCAGCAGCCAGCAGCGAAGCCAGCCGCACCTGCTCGATCTCCTTCTCCGCGGTCCGCAACTTCTCGACGATGTCACTGACCCGCTCGGGCAACTGCTCGGGGCGCACCTTGAGCAGGTCGCTCAACTGTGCGACCAGCACATGCTCGCGAGCCAGGAACCGGTAGGCGTCACCACCGACCAGCGCCTCCACCCGGCGCACCCCCGAACCGATCGACGACTCGCCCAACAACTTCACCACGCCGAGTTGTCCGGAGCGGCCCGCATGCGTGCCTCCGCACAACTCCCGAGCCCAGTCGCCCACGGAGACGACCCGGACCCGGTCGCCGTACTTCTCCCCGAACAGCGCCATCGCGCCGCTCTTGACGGCGTCGGCCTGGCTCATCACTTCGGCGTGGACTGCCAGGTCGGCAAGCACCAGATCATTGACGCGCGCCTCGACGTCGGCCATCGCCGAGGCGGGCACGGCTCCGGTCGCGGAGAAGTCGAAGCGGAAGCGCCCCGGGCTGTTCTCCGACCCGGCCTGTGTGGCGGTCTCACCGAGTGCCTCACGGAAAGCCTTGTGGACCATGTGGGTGGCGGTGTGGGAACGACTGATCGAGCGGCGACGCTCGAGATCGACCTGCAACGAGGCCTGGGCTCCCACGAGCACTTCACCTTCGATGACGCGGGCCCGGTGGACCACTAGACCCGAGATCGGCGACTGGACGTCGTCGACCACGATCTTGGCGCCGTTGGCCAACTCCACGACGCCCTGGTCCGCCAATTGCCCACCACCCTCGGCGTAGAAGGGGGTGCGGTCGAAGACGAGTTCGATCGAGTCACCGGCAGCGGCGGCATTGACCGCTTCACCGGCCTTGTTGACCAGCCCGCGCACCGCGGCCTCCGAGACGACCTCGTCGTACCCGGTGAACCGCACCGGGGCACCCAAGGCGTCGGCGATGGTGCGGTAGGCCCCGCCGGCGGCGTGCTGGCCCTTCTTGGCGCGGGCGTCGGCCTTGGCCCGTTGCCGCTGCTCCTCCATCAACCGCCGGAACCCTGCTTCATCGACACTGAGACCCTTCTCCGAGGCCATCTCCAGGGTCAGGTCGATCGGAAAGCCGTAGGTGTCGTGCAGGGCGAATGCCTTGTCCCCGCTGAGTTGGCCGGTGCTCTTGGAGTCGATCGCGGCCGACTCGAAGATCGCGGTTCCGGTCTTGAGGGTCTGCCGGAAGGCATCTTCCTCGGCGAAGGCCACCTGCGAGATCCGGTTCCAGTCGCGGATCAGATCGGTGTAGGTCTCCCCCATCTTGTCCCGACTGATGGGCATGAGTTCGG
This sequence comes from uncultured Marmoricola sp., assembly GCA_937868075.1. Taxonomy (GTDB): domain Bacteria; phylum Actinomycetota; class Actinomycetes; order Propionibacteriales; family Nocardioidaceae; genus Marmoricola. The sequence goes on from CALMLL010000140.1 coordinate 9,137, forward strand.
GCAGCACGCGATCCTCGGTGCCCAGCAGCCTCATCGACCGAACCGCGCGCCGCAGTAGACGGCGCAGCACGTAGCCGCGGCCTTCGTTGCCGGGGGTGACTCCGTCGCTGATCAACATCATCGATGAGCGCACGTGGTCGGCCACGACGCGGAATCTCACGTCATCGGCAGGGTTGGCGCCGTAGGTCTTCCCGGTCAGTTCCTGGGCCTTCTCGATGACCGGGAACATGACGTCGATCTCGTACATGTTGTTGACACCCTGCAACATGAACGCGACCCGCTCCAGCCCCATGCCGGTGTCGATGTTCTTCTTCGGCAGCGGCCCAGCGATGTCGAAGTCCGCCTTGGAGCGCACCGCACTGAGTTCTTCTTGCATGAAGACGAGGTTCCAGATCTCCAGGAGCCGGTCTTCGAGTTCGTAGGGCATGTCCGGGCCGAGTGCCGCGGGATCGAAGTCCGGACCCAGCGATGACCCGCGGTCATAGAGGATCTCCGAGCAGGGTCCGCCCGGGCCGGGCACCCCCATCGACCAGTAGTTCTCCTTGCGACCCAACCGCAGGATCCGACTCGCCGGGAATCCGGTCACTTTGGTCCACAGCGCCAGTGCCTCGTCATCACCATCGAGGATGGACGGGTAGAGACGAGCCTCGTCCAGCCCCCAGCCGCCGTCAGCCACCGACTTGGTAACGAGGTCCCAGGCCAGCTCGATGGCGCCCTCTTTGAAGTAGTCGCCGAAGGAGAAGTTGCCGCACATCTCGAAGAAGGTGCCGTGGCGGGTCGTCTTGCCCACGTCTTCGATGTCGGGGGTTCGGATGCACTTCTGAACGCTGGTGGCCCGCGGGTACGGCGGCGTCTCCTGACCCAGGAAGTAGGGCTTGAAAGGCACCATGCCGGCGTTGACGAACAGCAGATTGGGGTCGTCGAGCAGCAGCGATGCCGAAGGTACGACGGTGTGGCCGGCCGCCTCGAAGTGGGCCAGGAATCGTCGCCGAATCTCCGCGGTGTCCATCAGTGCTGCTCCAGCCTTCCTATCGAGTCCGACGCATCGGTCGGGGGCACTGCCGCCGGCAGCGCCTTGGGTCCATCCACGCCCAGGACGAGTCGCTCTCGCAACTGGGTTTCCTTCTCGTTCATGCCCACCCGGACCTCGTCGGTGAAGACCGACCAGCCCCGCTGCAATCCGGCCATCCGATCGTGCCATCCCTCGGGGGTGAACACCTCCGCGACGCGGCGGGCCTTGATCACCACGTATACCCCGGCGCCGACTCCGCCGAGGAACCACAACGGGCGCATCAGGCCCGCCCCCCGCTGCGGGCATCACGCCAGGCTCGTCGCATGTCTTTGCGGCGCTGGCGCCGAGCGACCTTGGTGCCGTGCTTGATCTCGAAGGCGATCCGGTGGCGATTGACCGGGCTGAGCGCTCGGCGTACGCCGTGGACGAAGGACAACGACTTGACCAGCGGTTCCCCGAACGTCGCTGAGAGCAGCACCTGGTTGGAGATGACCCGCGCCGGCACCTCCACTTCGGCGGGGGATTCACCGACCTGGGTGATCACCGCGACCGGGCGTTCGGGCGCCGGTGGTCGTTGAACGATCGTGGTTCGCTCGGCTCGCTCGATTGCTTCTTTCAAGGCGATGCGCAGGTCGGCGACCTCGGCGCGCAGGGCGGTCGCCTCGTCCCGGGCCTTGTCGCGGGCGGCGGCCATCTCACGACGCATCGCGGCCCGCTCAGCCCTGGCCGAGCGCCGATCGAACACCAGCAGCGTGGCCAGCGCCGCGGCCGCCAGGCCCAGGGCACCGGCCAACACGGCCAGACTCGTCAGCGCATCCATGGGCAGTGACCCTACCCGGCACCGGCTAGCCGCGAAGTAGCCGCCTGATCCGCTCCCAACGCTCCTTGATGCCAGCTTCGGCGCCGATGTCGGTGGGTTCGTAGTAGCGAGCCTCCACCAGTTCGTCGGGGAGATACTGCTGAGCGGCGATCCCGAACGGAGCGTCGTGGGAGTAGACGTAGTTCTCCCCATGGCCGACGGTGCCGGCTCCGGCGTAGTGCGCGTCGCGAAGATGGGGAGGAACCGCCCCCAGCCGTCCTCGGCGTACGTCGGTGCTGGCCGCCTCGATCGCTTTGATCACCGCGTTCGACTTGGGCGCCACCGCCAGGGCGATGGTGGCCTGGGCGAGGTTGAGTCGCGCCTCGGGCAGACCGATCAAGGCAACCGCCTGCGCGGCAGCGACCGCAGTCGGCAACGCGGTGGGGTCGGCCAGGCCGATGTCCTCGCTTGCCAGGACAACCAGCCTTCTGGCGATGAATCGAGGGTCCTCACCGGCCTCGATCATCCGGGCCAGGTAGTGCACTGCCGCGTCGGCGTCGGACCCACGGATCGACTTGATGAAGGCGCTGATCACGTCGTAGTGCTGGTCCCCGTCGCGGTCGTAGCGCACCGCGGCGCGGTCCGCGGCCCGCTCCATGGAGTCGAGGTCGATCACCGCGTGGCCGTCCTCGTCGGTGAGGGTGGTGGCCGCGGCGGCTGCTTCGAGATAGGTCAATGCTCGGCGAGCATCGCCGCCGGCCAGCCTTAGCAGGTGGTCGCGCGCCTTCGGCTCCAGGATGTACGCCGAGGCCAACCCCGCCTCATCGACCAGGGCCCGATCGATGACTGAGCCGATGTCTGCCTCGGTCAGGGACTCCAGGGTGAGCAGCAGCGAGCGACTCAGCAGCGGCGAGATGACCGAGAAGAACGGGTTCTCCGTCGTGGCCGCGACCAAGGTGACCCAACGGTTCTCCACGCCTGGCAACAGCGCGTCCTGCTGGGCCTTGGTGAAGCGATGGACCTCATCGACGAAGAGCACCGTCTCCCTGCCGTTGGCGGCAAGGCGTTGGCGCGCCGCGTCGATGGCGGCGCGGACTTCCTTGACACCTGCCGAGACCGCGCTGACCTCCACGAACACCCGGTCGGTCTGTCGACTGAGGATGCTGGCGATGGTGGTCTTGCCAGTGCCCGGTGGCCCCCACAGCAACAGCGACATCGGCTGGTCTCCCTCGATGAGCCGTCGCAGCGGCGCGCCGGCACCGAGGAGATGCTGTTGGCCGGCGAGGTCGTCGAGACTGCGCGGACGCATGCGCACTGCCAGCGGAGCGCTGGCATGGGTGTTGCCTGCCAGAGTGCCACCCGACGTGGTCGGTGGCGGGCCGAACAGGGTCTCGTCCTCCATCAGCCTTGCGGCGGCAGATCAAACCAGGTGTCGCGGAAGTCGGGAGACTCCAGCCCGGGCATGGGCTGCTTGCCCGCGACCGGGTTGCCTGCGTCGTCCACGCCGAGGAAGTCGGCGGTGACCGGACGGGTAGGCACCTTGCCGAGTTCCCCGGCGAAGTGGCAGGCCACCTTGTGGCGCGGGGCCACCTGGAGCAGCGGCGGCTCGACCTTGGCGCAGATGTCCTTGGCAAGGGAGCACCTGGTCCGGAACCGGCAGCCACTGGGCGGGTTGATCGGGCTGGGGACGTCGCCTTCGAGCCGGATCCGCTCGCGTCGCCCGCCGACCGCGGCCTGGGCCACGTCGGGGGCCGCCGAGATCAGCGCCTGGGTGTAGGGGTGCAGCGGCCGGTTGTAGAGGGTGTCCCGGTCGCCGATCTCCACGATCCGACCGAGGTACATCACGGCCACTTCAGGGCAGAAGTGCCGGACGACGGCGAGGTCGTGGGCGATGAACAGGAAGCCGATGTTGAACTCCCGCTGGACCTCTTGCAGCAGGTTGATCACCTGCGCCTGGATCGAGACGTCGAGGGCCGACACCGGCTCGTCGGCAACGAGCAGTTTGGGCTGCAACGCCAACGAGCGGGCGATGCCGATGCGCTGACGCTGCCCACCGGAGAACTCGTGCGGGTAGCGGTTGTAGTGCTCGGGGTTGAGACCCACGAACTCCAACAGCTCCTGAACCCGGGCCTTGATGTTCTTCTCCGGGACCGTCTTGTGGATCTCCATGGGGGTCGCCACGATCGCGCCCACGGTCTGACGGGGGTTCAGCGAGCCGTAGGGGTCCTGGAAGATCATCTGGATGTGTCGGCGCAGCGGCTTGAGCTCGCGAGAACTCAGGTTCGCGATGTCATCGCCCTCGAAGCGGATCTCACCGCGGGTCGGCTTGAGCAGACGAGCGACCATGCGGCCGGTCGTTGACTTGCCACATCCACTCTCCCCCACCAGTCCCAAGGAGCCACCGGCGGGCACCGAGAAGTTCACGCCGTCCACGGCTTGCACGTGCCCGGTCACCCGGCGGATGAGCCCGTTGGAGCGCACCGGGAAGTGCATGGTGAGGTCCTGGACCTCCAGGATGTTCGAAGACTCCGTGGCCATCAGGACTCCCCTCCCTCAGCGTCGAGGTGTCGTGGAGCATTCGGCAACACTCCCGCGACCTGGGCAGCGATCGCGCTGGCACCGGCAGGGCCTTCGGCAAGCACTTCGTTGTGGTAGACCGCTTCGGGGTCGCGCAGGTGACAACGGGACAAGTGGAAGGTCTTCCCTTCGATCTGCTCGAGTGCCGGAACGGTCGTGGAGCACAGGTTGTCGGGCACCCGCGCGGCGAAGGTGCAGCGAGGGTGGAACGCACAGCCCGACGGTGGGCTCAGCAAGCTGGGCGGGTTGCCCGGGATCGGCCGCAACGGGAGGTTGGGGTCGGAGGTGATGTCCGGGACGCTGGAGAGCAGCCCCCAGGTGTAGGGCATCTGCGGGTGCACCAACAGTTCGTTGGTCGGGCCGTTCTCGACCGCCTTGCCGCCGTACATCACCAGCACCTCGTCGGCCATCTCGGCGACGACACCAAGGTCGTGGGTGATCATGATGATGGCGGAGTTGAACTCCTTCTGGAGCTTCTGCAAGAGGTCCAGGATCTGTGCCTGGACGGTCACGTCCAGGGCCGTCGTCGGCTCGTCGGCAATGATCAGCCCGGGGTCGTTGACCAGGGCCATCCCGATCATGGCGCGCTGGCGCATGCCTCCGGAGAACTGGTGCGGGTAGTCGTCCACACGCCGGTCAGGCTGCGGGATGCCCACCAGGCCGAGCATTTCGACCGCACGCTTCTTGGCCGCCGACTTCGAGACGTCGTTGTGGATGCGGTAGGCCTCGGCGATCTGGGCACCCACCGTGTAGTACGGGTGCAGTGCTGAAAGCGGGTCCTGGAAGATCATGGCCACGTCGCGGCCACGTTTGCGACGCATCTCCTCATCGGTGAGGGTGAGCAACTCGACCCCGCCGAGGGTGATCTCGCCGGTGACCGTCGCGTTGGTGTTGCGGTGCAGGCCGAGGATCGCCAAGGACGAGACCGACTTGCCCGAACCGGACTCCCCCACAATGCCCAGCGTCTGACCGCGGGCTACGTCATAGGAGAGGCCGTCGACGGCCTTGACCATGCCGTCGTGGGTCTTGAAGTGAACACGGAGGTCCTTGACGGTGAGGAGTTGTTCCCCGACGACGCGGTCCTCATGAGGGGTCATAGTCATCCTCACACCTCACTTCACAGAAACGCGGGGGTCGATGAACGCGTAAGCGATGTCGACCACGATGTTGGCCAGGATGACGAAGGCACTGAGCAGCACCACGATGCCGATGTTGATCGGCAGGTCGTACTGGGTGCTCGCCTCCACCGCCAGTTTGCCCAGCCCGTTGAAGTTGAACACCGACTCGGTGATCGGGGCGCCACCAAGGACCAGGGCGAGGTCCATGCCGGCCATGGTCACGATCGGAGTCAGCGCCGCGCGGAAGGTGTGTTTTCCGATCACGGTGCGGGCGGGAAGGCCCTTGGCCTTCGCCGTGCGGATGTAGTCCTCCGTGGAGGTCTCCAGCACGAACGCGCGGGTCATCCGGACGTAGCCGGCCATGTAGAAGACCACCAGGGTGATGGCTGGGAGCAAGAGCCCCATGAACCAGTTGAAGATGCCGCCATCGGCAATGGAGATGTACGCCGGAATGGGGACCCAACCGAATTTGAGGGCGATGAAGATGTAAAGAAGAAGACCGATGAAGAACGTCGGGAACGCGAAGATCACCAGCGTGGAGCCCACGATGATCTTGTCGACCCAGGTCCCGCGATTCAGCGCCGCGATGATGCCCAAGAGGACACCGAGGACCAGCCAGATCACGAACGCGACCGAGGCCACCGAGACCGAGACCGGGATCGTGTCCTTCATGACGTCTCTGACCAGGGCCGCACTCTTGTAGCTATAGCCCAGGCACGGAGGCGGGCACTGGGTAACCAGTTGTGGGCTGGACTTGCGCAGTGCGGGGTCGTCGGGGAACTCACGTCCCACGACCACGCCTTTGAGGAATTTGCCCCACTGGACCACGACCGGTTGGTCGTAGCCGAACGTCTTGGCGATCTCGACCTTCTGAGCCGGCGTGCAGTTCTTGCCGCAACTGGCAAGGACCGCGGCCTCCTTGTTGTTCAAGAAGAGAACGAACGTGATCAGGGTCATCACAATGAGCATCGCTATGCCGATCAAGAGTCGGCGTACGACGTAGGCAAACATGGACTTCTGCCTCCTCCAGCATCAGGGTGCGCTCCAGAAGCCGGGAGCAGCGGCATCGGAGGGGGTGGGCGACTTGCGTCGCCCACCCCGCCCGAGTGGTGCTAAACCAGGATCACTCGACGCCGATGGAGCCGAGGTCCGGGTACATGTTGCTGGCCGCGGTCTGCATGTAGCCGGTCACCTTGGAGCCGTGCATCATGTAGAACTGGGTCACGTCCAGCGGGATGTAGGCAACCTGCTCGCCGATGTACTTGTCGAGCGCGGCGTACAACGCAGGCTGGTCAGCAAGGGCCGCGGCCGAAGCCTCGTCCATCAGCTTGTGAGCCTTCGGGTCGTTGTAGTTGCCGTAGTCCTGACCGTTGGACTTGGTGCCCTGGAAGTTGACACGGGCGTCGAACAGCGGCGGAATCACCGTGCTCACCGACGGCCAGTCAGCACCCCAGCCACCCCAAGCCACGTCAGACTTCAGGTTCCGCTTCTGCACCTCGGTGTAGTAGGTGTCGGTCAGCGGGTTGAGGGAGACCTTGAACCCAGCCTTCTGCCAGCCTTCCTTCAGCGCAGCGGCAGCCTTGTCGGCGGTCGGGGAGCTGGAGTAGGTGAAGATCAGCGGGTAGCCAGCCTTGCCGGCCTGCTTCAGCAGCTGCTTGGCACCGGCGAAGTCGCCCATCTTGTCGAACGCGGGGTTCTTGGCGTAGCCCTGAACACCGGGGTTCACGATGGAGCTCGACGGCTTGGCCGACTTGTCGCCACCAAGTGCGGTGGTCCAGCCCTTCTGGTCGGTGGCCATCATGAGGGCCTGACGCACCCGCAGATCGGTCATCCGGTTGAAGTTGGGCACCAAGTAGCCGGTGAACGGCGAGTCAACCTGGGTCGACCGCTTCGCGACATCACCGGTGATCTGGCCGTACATGGCCGGCGGGATGTTGCGGTCGGTCACGGCGTACTGGTCGTTGCCGCGGTCCTGGATCAGACGCTGCGTGATGATCTCGTTGGTCAGACCCTCTTGGAAGATGATCTGGTCGACGTTCTGCTTACGCACAGTGTCGGTCTTGGGGTCCCACTGGTCGTTCTTGATGAACGTGCCGCCCTTGTCCTTGGTCCAAGCGCTCTTCAGCTTGTAGGGACCGTTGGAGAAGATCGCGTAGTTGGACTTGTCGCCCTGGTCCTTGTCCTTGCGGTAAGGGTCGAACGAACGCAACGAGGCAACCGCGAGCGGGAAGTCGTTCCACGGCTTGGAGAAGTTGAACGTGATGGTGGTGCCATCACACACAACAGCCTTGTCGTACTCAGCCTGGCCCTTGGCGTCGGCGTTGTAGGGACCCTTGTAGTCAGGGGCGTCGATGTAGCTGAAGATGTAGTTCGGGCCACCGATGATGACGTCGGAAGCGAAGGTACGGGACACGCCGTACTTCACGTCCTCACACGTCACGGCCTTGCCGTCCTCCCACTTCACGCCATCCTTCAACGTGAACTTCCAGGTCTTCCCGTTGTTGGACGAGGTACCGGTGTCGGTAGCCAGGTCGGGAATCGGGGTGGTCGACTCGGTCACGTCTTCTGAGACCGGGAACGACACCAACGAGCGGTAGAACAACCGCGACGAGTCGGCCAGGTCACGGCCGATGTACATGCGCTGGGGGTCCCAGTGCTCAGTCGGTCGGAAGGTCAGGTAGTAGAGCGTCTTGGTGCCCCCGCCGGTGGCACCGCCCCCGCCGCAAGCGGCGAGACCGGTGACGCTCAGCGCAGCTGCCGCCACCACCGCAAGAGACTTGCGATACTTGGTCATCTGTTCTCCTTGTTCTTGTCGCACCGGGTTTCGGTCGACACTTCGGCGGATGGGTCACCACCGAAACTCATGGGTCCGATCATCGATCGGCTTTCGGGTCGAGCGCGTCACGCAGTCCATCACCGAGCAGGTTGAAGCTGACCACCACGGTGGCCAGCACGAACGCCGGGATGATGAAGTAGGCGAAGTCTGAGTCGTAGTACGTCGTCGCGTCGGACAAGATGTTGCCCAGCGTCGGGGTCGGCGGCTTCACACCGACACCCAGGAAGCTCAGCGCCGCCTCAGCTGAGATGTAGGCCGGCATGGTGAGGGTGAAGTAGACCAGGATCGGCGCCCAGAGGTTGGGCAGCATCTCCTTGAACCAGATACGGGCCTGGCTGGCGCCGAAGACGTGCGCCGCCTCGACGAACTCGCGTTCACGCAGTGAGAGCACCTGGCCGCGCACGATGCGGGCGAAGGACGGCCAGCCGAACGCCGCCAGGACGAGGATGAGATAGGTCGCCCGCGCGAAATTGCCCTTGGGCACCCCGAGGCGCTCCAACTGATAGATCAGCGTCGAAGAAAGCGCCAGCAGCATCAGCGTCTGCGGGAAGGACAGGGTCATGTCGATGATCCGACCGATGATCGCGTCGACCCACTTGCCGGAACTGCCGGCGATGATGCCGATCACCGTGCCGAGGGCCACTGTCAAAAGGGCGGCGAGCAAAGCGATCGAGATCGAGAAGGTCATGCCCATGATCAGCCTGGACATCACATCGGTGCCGGTGCCGGGAGTCAGGCCGAAGGGGTGGGACCAGGAGATCCCGCCAAGAGCACCCTTGGGCACCGAGCCGTTGTTGACGTCGAGTTTGTCGGAGTTGAACGTGTAGGGGCGCAGGATCTTCATCTTGGTCAGGATCGGCGCCAACACGGCCAAGAGCATGAACAACAACACCACGCCGCCGGCGATCATCGAGCCGGTGTCGCGACGGAAACGTGAGACCGCCAACTGGCGAGGGGACATCCCGCGGATCTGGGATCCTTGGTCGGTGGTCGGCGACTCAACTTCGGTCGGCGTATCCGCCTGCGGTCCACTCACACTCAAGGCAAAGACCTCCTGTTGGGATGGGCGCGACACGGGTGGGTCTGTTGATACCACGAGTGAGCCTATGTGAGGCAGCCCTTTGTGCTCAGCACAAGGAGGTAACGATCCGGCATCGGCTCAGAACGTAACATCTTCGCCGAACGCGGCTCAGGTTCCCGATTCCTTCGGTTTGGGCAGATCAACTCCGGCTTCTTTGCGCTGCTCGGCCGTGATCGCGGCAGGGGCTGCGGTGAGCGGGTCGTAGCCGTTCCCGGTCTTGGGGAACGCGATCACCTCGCGGATCGACTCCGCACCCGCAAGGAGCGCACACACGCGGTCCCAGCCGAATGCGATCCCGCCGTGGGGAGGCGCCCCGTACTTGAAGGCATCAAGCAGGAACCCGAACTTCTCCTGGGCGGTCTCCTCATCGATTCCCATGACCGCGAAGACCCGCTTCTGCACGTCGGCCCGGTGGATACGGATCGACCCGCCGCCGATCTCGTTGCCGTTGCACACCAGGTCGTAGGCCCACGCCAGGGCGTTGCCGGGGTCGACATCGAAGGTCGCCAGGTCCTGAGGGGAGGTGAAGGCGTGGTGGACCGCGGTCCACGCTCCCGAGCCCACGGCCACGTCACCTGCGGCGGTGGCGTCGTCGGCCGGCTCGAACAGCGGCGCGTCAACCACCCACAGGAGGCTCCATGCGGACTCATCGATCAGGCCGCAACGCCGACCGATCTCCAGACGTGCCGCCCCGAGCAGGGCACGACTCGACTTGACCGGTCCGGCGGCGAAGAAGACACAGTCGCCGGGGGCGGCGCCGACATGCGCGGCCAATCCGTCACGTTCTGCATCGGAGAGGTTCTTGGCAACGGGTCCGCCGAGTTCGCCGTCCTCGCCGAGGGTGACATAGGCCAGCCCCCTGGCACCGCGCTGCTTGGCCCACTCCTGCCAGGCGTCGAACTGGCGACGCGGCTGGCTGCCACCGCCGGGCATCACTACCGCCCCCACATAGGGGGCCTGGAAGACGCGGAACGGGGTGTCCTTGAAGTAGTCGGTGCACTCGACAAGTTCCTGCCCCATGCGCAGGTCGGGCTTGTCGGAGCCGTAGCGGCGCATGGCGTCGGCGTACGTCATCCGCGGCAGCGGAGTCGGGATGTCTACCCCGATCAACTGCCACAAGGCCCGGGTGACGTCCTCGCCGATCGCGATGACATCGTCCTGGTCCACGAAGCTCATCTCGATGTCGAGTTGGGTGAACTCGGGCTGTCGGTCGGCTCGGAAGTCCTCGTCGCGATAGCAACGGGCGATCTGGTAGTAGCGCTCCATGCCGGCGACCATCAGCAACTGCTTGAACAGTTGCGGGCTCTGCGGCAGGGCGTACCAGTTGCCGGGCGAGAGCCGGGCAGGCACCAAGAAGTCGCGGGCACCCTCGGGGGTGCTGCGAGTCAGCGTCGGGGTCTCGATCTCGACGAAGTCGTGAGCGGCGAGCACGTCGCGTGCGGCCTTGTTGACCTTGCTGCGCAACCGCAGGGCTTGACTTGGGCCACGTCGGCGAAGGTCGAGGTAACGGTGGCGAAGGCGTGCCTCCTCCCCCACCTCGACGTGGTCGTCGATGGGGAACGGCAAGGCGGCCGCCGGGTTGAGCACCTCGACGTCCTGGGCGATCACCTCGATACCACCGGTAGCGATCTTGGAGTTCTCCTGGCCCTCCGGACGCAGGCTCACGGTGCCGACGACTTTGAGGCAGTACTCGTTGCGCAAGGAGGCGGCGACGTCTTCGTCGCGTACGACGACCTGGACCACGCCGCTGGCTTCGCGCAGATCGAGGAAGGCCACGCCGCCGTGATCGCGGCGACGAGCCACCCATCCGGCGAGGGTGACGCTTTGTCCGACGTGGTCGGTACGCAAAGCACCGGCGTCGTGGGTGCGAATCACGAGGATTCTCCGTTCTGGGTGGGGTCTGGGTGGGTCGGTGTTGTCAGTGGAGTCATGGTCGAGTCAGGAGGGAATTCAGCCCGGGGGCGCCGTGACCACGCTAGGTCGAAGGTCGTCGACCGGGGGCTGCCAGGAGTCCGGATCGATGGCGCTCTGCTCCCCGCTGCGGATGTCCTTCAGTTGCGGAGCCTCCCCGTCGCCCGATCCGGGCTGCGGTGAGCCCGGGAACAGAACGTAAGGGATGCCACGGCGCTCGGCATACCGGATTTGCTTGCCGAAACGCTGGGGATCAGGAGCCACCTCGGTGCTGATCCCTCGAGCGCGCAAGCGGTCGGCCAGGTCATCGCAGCGCGACCGGGAGTCTTCATCGGGCAGCGCGACGAGCACCACGGACGGCACCGAGCGGCTCGCGGCCAATCCGGTGCGGGCGAACAGCGGCACCAGCACCCGGCTCACGCCCAACGAGATCCCGACGCCGGGGTAGGTGGTGCGCCCGTCGGTTGCCAAGGTGTCGTAGCGACCACCTGAGCAGATGGAGCCGAGGGCCTCGAAGCCGCGTAGGCGCGTCTCGAACACCGTGCCGGTGTAGTAGTCCAGACCCCGGGCGATCTTGAGGTCGGCCACGATGGACACCTGCTCGGTCACCAAACCGGCGCACCCCTCGATCACGGCAGCGAGCTCGGTCAGCCCTTCCTCCAGCAGGGGGTGAGTGACCCCCAGGGCACGGACAGCATCGACGAAACTCGTGTCGGCGGTGCAGATCCCAGCCAGGTCGAGACAACGCTGGGCCTGCTCCGCCGAAAGCCCGGCCTCGTCGACCAAGAGCCGGCTCACCGCCTCCTGGGGGACCTTGTCGAGTTTGTCCACGACTCGCATCACCGCGTCGGGGTCTGCGGCACCGAGGCCCTGGTAGAAGCCCTGGATCAGTTTGCGGTTGTTGACCTGCAGGGTGAAGCCCGGCAGGAAGTCGAGGCGACGCAGAGCATCGAGCATGACCCGGGCGACCTCGACGTCGTGGTGGAAGTCGAGGCGGTCCTGCCCGATCACGTCGATGTCGGCCTGGGTGAACTCCCGGTAGCGACCTTCTTGCGGACGCTCCCCGCGCCAGACCTTCTGGATCTGGTAGCGCCGGAACGGGAAGGTGAGTTTGCCGGCGTTCTCGAGCACATACCTCGCGAACGGCACGGTGAGGTCGAAGTGGAGCCCTAGCCCGGCGTCGCGACCGTCGCTGGCTTCCTGAAGGCGGCGCAACACGTAGACCTCCTTGGAGGTCTCTCCTTTGCGCAGCAATTGGTCCAGCGGCTCCACGGCACGAGTCTCGACATTGGCGAAGCCGTGGAGTTCGAAGGTGTGCGCCAAAGTCGCGATCACGTGCTGCTCGACCTGGCGTTGGGCCGGCAGGAACTCGGGGAAACCGCTCAGCGGAGTGGGTCGTGCCATCTCAGAGACCTTGCAGGTAGGGGTTGGTGTGGCGCTCGCGGCCGATTGAGGTCTGGTTGCCGTGACCAGGAAGCACGACGACGTCGTCGGGCAGGGTGAGCACTTTGGCAGCCAGACTGCGCATCATCTCGGCGTGGTCGCCCCCGGGCAGGTCGGTGCGCCCGATCGAGCCCTCGAAGAGGAGGTCCCCGGCGAACATGACCTCGCTGACCTCGGTGCTGTCGGGGTACGCCGTCCGGAACGTCACCGAACCGGGCGTGTGCCCCGGGGTGTGATCGACCGCGAAGTCGATGCCGGCCACGGTCAGCCGCTGACCGTCGGCCAGTTCGCGTACATCGTCGGGTTCAGCCCACGTATAGGTGGCACCGAGCAGCATCTGGCTGGTCTCGGCTGACATGCCAGCCATCGGGTCGGCCAGGAGGTGCCGATCGCGCGGGTGGATCCAGGCAGTGGCCTCGTAGGTGCCGGCCACCGGAGCAACACACCACATGTGGTCGACGTGGCCGTGGGTGACCAAAACCGCAACCGGCTTGAGCCGGTGCTGGGCCACGACATCGGCCACCCCGGCGGTCGCGTCCTTTCCGGGGTCGATGACGACGCACTCGGAGCCTGCTCCGGTTGCGACGACATAACAATTGGTGCCCCACGGACCTGCGGGGAATCCTGCGACGAGCACGCGCATCACCCTAACGGGCCAGACCGTTAGTCTGGTCGCCCGGTCAACGTGACCGATTCGCATCACGACCAAGGGTGGAACCATGACCGCTCCCGACCACGACGTACCGAGCCCGGCCGACCTGAGGCCAGCCGCCCCGACCCCGGAGGCCGCGAGCACGGCAGCCCCCGGTGCCGACGAGGCGAACCCAGCAGACACGACAGGATCGGGCGCCGACCTCCCATGGGGCCGGGTCGCCGAGGACGGCACCGTCTACGTCCGCACTGGTGAGGGCGAACGCGCGGTCGGCTCCTACCCGGAAGGCAGTGCAGAGGAGGCCATGGCCTTCTTCACCAAGCGGTACGACGCCTTGGCGTTCGAGGTCGAGTTGCTGGAGAAGCGCATCCACGCCGGGGCGCTCTCGCCCGAGGAGGCCCGAGGCTCGATCGACAAGGTGCGCACCCAGGTGGTCGACGCCAACGCCGTGGGTGACCTGCAGTCCCTGACCGCTCGGCTCGACGGCCTCGCGCCGGTGCTTGCCCAGCACGCCGCCGCTCGCCGGGAGGAGCGGGCCGCACGAGCAACTGAGTCTCGTACCCGCAAAGAAGCCATCGTGGCCACCGCTGAGACGTTGGCCGCCGGGACCGACTGGCGCAACGGTGCCAACCGACTGCGCGACCTGCTCGAGGAGTGGAAGGCGCTCCCGCGCATCGACCGGCCCACCGACGACGCGCTGTGGAAGCGTTTCAGCGCCGCCCGGACCACCTACACCCGGGCTCGCAAGGCCCACTTCTCCGAAGTCGGTGAGCAGCGCAGCAGCGCCAAACAGATCAAGCAACGTCTCGTCGCCGAGGCTGAGGAACTGGCCACCTCGACCGAGTGGGGCCCCACTGCGGGGCGCTATCGCGATCTGATGAGTCAGTGGAAGGCCGCCGGGTCGGCGCAGAAGTCCGACGACGACGCCCTCTGGCGGCGCTTCCGAGCCGCCCAGGACGCCTTCTTCGGCGCCCGGGACGCGGCTGCGGCCGAGACCGAGGCCGAGTTCGAAGCCAACGCGAGCGTCAAAGAAGCGATCCTCGTCGAGGCCGAACAACTGCTCCCGGTCGGCGACCTCGATGAGGCCAAGCGCCGCCTCCGCGAGTTGGGCGAGCGCTGGGAAGCCGCAGGCAAGGTCCCCCGGGCCCGGATCAAGGAACTCGAGGGCCGGATGCGCAAGGTCGAGCAGGCGGTGCGCCACGCCGAGGACGCCCAATGGCGGCGTACCGACCCGGAGAAGTCGGCTCGCGCGGGCGGCCTCGTGGCCCAGTTGGAGGACGCCGTCGCCAAGTTGGCCAGCGACCTTGCCAAGGCCCAGGTTGCCGGAGACACCAAGAAGGCCGCCTCGCTGGAGAAGGACCTGGCCGGACGCCAGTCGCTGCTCGACATGGCCCGCAAGGCCGCTGCCGACTTCAGCTGAACTCTGCCTACTGGGTGACCCGGTAGGCGTCGAAGACGCCCGGGACGTTGCGCACGGCCTTGAGCAGCGCGCCCAGGTGTGTGGGGTCACCCATCTCGAAGGCGAACTTGGTCTTGGCCACGCGGTCGCGGGTGGTGGTCAACGTGGCCGACAGGATGTTCACGTGCTGGTCGGAAAGCGCCATGGTGATGTCAGAGAGCAATCGAGCCCGGTCCAGCGCCTCGACCTGGATCTGCACCAGGAACGTCGTCTGCGTGCTGTTGTCCCACGACACTTCGACCAGCCGTGAGGGCTGACCGGCCAGATCGGTGGCGTTGGTGCAGTCGCTGCGGTGCACGGAGATGCCAGAGCCCCGGGTGACGAACCCGATGATGTCGTCGCCGGGGACCGGGGTGCAGCAGCGGGCCAGTTTGACCAGCAGGTCGCTGACTCCCTTGACGATGACGCCGGTCTCCTCGGCCGCCTTGGCTCGGCGGCGAGGTCGCGAGGTGATCCGGGTCGCCTCGGCGAGATCCTCCTCGAGGTTGGCCGCGCCGCCGTGGAGTTCGATGACCTTGCGTACGACGGTCGGGGCGCCCAGGTTGTTCTCCCCCACCGCGGCGTAGAGCGCGGAGACGTCGGCCAACCCGAACTCGTGGGCCACTCCGGTGAGGGATTCGTGACTGAGCACCCGCTTGAGCGGCACCCCCTCCTTGCGCAGGAGTTTGGCGATCTGGTCTCGGCCCTTCTCGATGGCCTCTTCGCGGCGCTCCTTGGTGAACCAGTGCCGGATCTTTGAGCGGGCCCGCTGCGACTTCACGAACCGCAGCCAGTCCTGACTGGGCGCGGCGTTGGGCTGCTTGGAGGTGAAGACCTCGACCACGTCGCCGTTCTCGAGTTCGGACTCCAAGCTGACCAGGCGACCGTTGACCTTGGCGCCGATGGTGCGGTGCCCAACCTCGGTGTGGACCGCGTAGGCGAAGTCGACCGGGGTCGCTTTGGCGGGCAACTGTTTGATGTCGCCGCGGGGGGTGAAGGCGAAGACCTGCTCGGTGTTGATCTCGTCGCGAAGGGAGTCGAGGAACTCTCCGGAGTCACCCAATTCGCTTTGGAACTCCACAAGGTTCTGCACCCAGGGCAGGTCGCTGGGCGACAACGAGCGGTCGGTGTCGACGCCCGTGCGGGAGTCCTCTTTGTACTTCCAGTGCGCTGCGACGCCGTACTCGGCACGACGGTGCATGTCCCAGGAGCGGATCTGCATCTCGATCGGTTTGCCTTGCGGGCCCATGACGGTCGTGTGCAACGACTGGTAGAGGTTGAGCTTGGGCATCGCGATGTAGTCCTTGACCCGAGCCGGAACCGGCTTGTAACGGTCGTGGAGGACGCCCAGGACGCTGTAGCAGAGCCGACTGTCCTCGACGAGGATGCGGATGCCGACCAGGTCGTAGATGTCGGAGAACTCGCGCTCGCCGTGCACCATCTTCTGGTAGATCGAGTAGTAGTGCTTGGGCCGCCCGGTGACGGTGGCCTTGATCTTCTCCTCTTTGAGGTCGTTGGTGACCTGGTTGATCACCTGGGTCAGCACCTTGTCGCGGGCAGGGGCACGGTCGGCGACCATGCGCACGATCTCGTCGTAGATCTTGGGGTGCAGGGTGGAGAAGGCGAGATCCTCCAACTCCCACTTGATGGTGTTCATGCCGAGGCGGTGGGCCAGCGGCGCGTAGATCTCGAGAGTCTCTCTGGCCTTGCGTTCTTGGGTGTCGGCCTTGAGGTAGCGCAAGGTGCGCATGTTGTGGAGGCGGTCGGCGAGTTTGATGACCAGGACCCGGATGTCCTTGCTCATCGCGACGATCATCTTGCGCAACGTCTCCGAGGCCGCATGCTCGCCGTAGTTGACCTTGTCGAGTTTGGTGACACCGTCGACCAGGGCGGCGACCTCGTCACCGAAGTCGATGCGCAGTTGCTCCAGCGTGTACGGCGTGTCCTCCACCGTGTCGTGCAGCAGAGCCGCCACCAGGGTCGGCTCGGTCATGCCGAGTTCGGCCAGGATCGTGGTGACCGCCAGCGGGTGGGTGATGTAGGCATCCCCGCTCTTGCGGACCTGGCCCGTGTGGTGGGTCTCGGCAATGCGGTAGGCCCGCTCCAACAACGCGGTGTCGGCCTTGGGGTGATTGGTGCG
This sequence comes from uncultured Marmoricola sp., assembly GCA_937868075.1. Classification (GTDB taxonomy): domain Bacteria; phylum Actinomycetota; class Actinomycetes; order Propionibacteriales; family Nocardioidaceae; genus Marmoricola. Next base: position 26,144 of record CALMLL010000140.1, read on the forward strand.
CACCGCCCGGAACAGCGGCTCGAGTTCGGGTCGGGCCGGGCCGCTGCGGGTGCCGATCCGGGCCAACCGCTGGCGCACCGAGAACCCGGCGGGCGCGGAGGTGCCCGACTCAGGGGTGCGCTCAGCCACGGGCTCTCCTACCGACGATGGAGGGCCAGTCTAGGGCGCGGGCGGAGAGGTGGGGTGGCGCGTCACACGGTGCGAAGCGAAACCACAGGGATGTCGGGAATCGTGGCCCGACCAGGCAGGAACGACAGTTCCATGAGGACCGCCAACGCGTGCACGTGCCCGCCGCCGCGGGTGACCAGTTCGGCGGTGGCCTTCGCGGTTCCGCCAGTGGCGAGGACGTCATCGACGATCAGGACCCGATCACCCGGCGCCAAAGCGTCGTGGTGCATCTCCAGGGTCTCCGAGGCGTACTCGAGTTCGTAGGAGACCGAGTCGGTTCGCCAAGGCAACTTCCCGGGTTTGCGCACCGGAACGAACCCCGCCCCGAGTGCCAGCGCAACAGGCGCGGCGAAGATGAACCCGCGCGCCTCCATGCCCACCACCTTGTCGACCACGACGGCACCCGTTGCGTCACGACCGGCATCGGCCATGGCCGCCACCACGTCTGCGAAGGTCTGCGGGTCGGCCAGCAGCGGCGTGATGTCCTTGAAGACCACCCCAGGCTTGGGGAAGTCGGCCACATCGCGCATGTGCGCGTCGATGCGGTCGGTGAGGTCACTCACTTCTTGCCGCGCTTGCTGCGAGGTTGGCGCGTGGGCTGGACCCTCCCGGCCGCCTTGCTCTCGGTGACCGGGCCCTTCGGTTCGGGAACCACACGCCCACTCCCCAACGCCTCGTCCCGACGAGTCGGCGGAGCAGCGAACGGCGCCGCGCCCATGGGGGCATCGGTTCCGGCGTCCGGGATGTCACCCTCGGGCTCGTCGTGGATGGCCATGTCCTCGGTGAAGACCGGCACTTCGGCGTAGCGGTCGGCCTCGCGGCGGGCACGCGCCTTGGCACGACGCTCGGCGGCTTCGACGTCCTTCTCCCCCGACTTCAACTGAACCAACAGCGGCGGGGCGATGAAGATCGAGGAGTAGGCGCCGGCGGCCATGCCCACGAACAGTGCGAGGGCGAGGTCCTTGAGTGCACCCGAGCCCAGGGTGGCGACGCCGACGTACAAGATGGCGGCCACCGGCAGCAGCGCCACCAGGGAGGTGTTGATCGAGCGCACCAGGGTCTGGTTGACCGCGAGGTTGACCGCCTTGGCGTACGTCGTGCGCGCGGAGCGGAGGTTCTTGGTGTTCTCCCGGATCTTGTCGAAAACCACGACCGTGTCGTAGAGCGAGAACCCGAGGATGGTCAGCACGCCGGTGACGGTGGCCGGGGTGACCTCGAAACCGGACAGGGCATAGATGCCGATCGTGATCAAGATGTCGTGGGCCAACGCCACCAGCGCGGCCACCGACATCTTCCATTCCCGGAAGTAGGCCCAGATGAACAGGACCACCAGGACCAGGAACACCACCAGACCGGTCAGCGCGCGTTGAGCCACCTGCTGGCCCCAACTGGGACCGACTTCGTTGGCCGAGATGTCGTTGACCACGACCCCGGTCGCTTCGGAGATCGCCTTGAGAACCGTGTCGGTCTCGGTGTTGTTCAGTGGCTCGGTCGTGGCCCGGATCGCGGAGGTGCCCTGCACGTTGACCACCGGAGACGCGGCCGGCTTGAGCCCCGTGCCGGCGATCGCCACGCGCACCTTGTCGGCGGTGGGCTGCGTGGCGTTGCCGGCCCCGACGGGAACCGAGATCTCGACGCCGCCTTGGAACTCGACCCCGAGGTTGAGCCCCTTGACGAACAACCCGACGAACGCCAGGGCCAGGATCACCCCGGAGATGGAGTACCAAAGCCGCTTGCGGCCGACGAAGTTGACCGAGACGTCACCCTCGTAGAGCGCGTAGCCAAGTCGTGAATAGCGACCCATCAGGCTCGACCCCCTTGCAACGTGCCGACGCCCGCATGGACGGCGTCGAGCCCGAGTGTCTCCTCGGAGAGACCGGAGAGTCGGTGCTGGCCGTTGAAGAAGGAATGACGGGCAAGGATCGTCATGATCGGTTTGGTGAAGAAGAAGAACACCACCAGGTCGATCACTGTGCTCAGACCGAGCGCGAAGGCGAAGCCCTTCACCACGCCGATGGCGAAGAAGTAGAGCACCACCGCTGCCAGCAGGGAGACCGCATCGGCAGCCAGACAGGTGTTCCGGGCGCGGACCCAGCCGGTCTCGACCGCGACCCGCATCGACTTGCCTTCACGCATCTCGTCCCTGATCCGCTCGAAATACACGATGAAGGAGTCAGCGGTGATGCCGACAGCCACGATCAGACCGGCGATACCGGGCAGAGTCAGGGTGAAGCCGGCTGCCTTGCTGAGCACGAGTACGGCGGCGTAGGTGACCACGCCGGCCACGATCAGCGATCCGATCACCACCAGGCCCAGACCTCGGTAGTAGAGCAGGCAGTAGATCATCACCAGCAGCAGGCCGATGATGCCGGCCCAGATGCCGGCGTTGAGCTGGTTGCCGGCCAGTTGCGGGCCGATGTTCTCCACGCTGGGGCTGAAGCGCAGCGGCAGGGCGCCGTACTTCAACGACGTCGCCAGTGACTCAGCGCTCTTCTGGGTGAAGTTGCCGGTGATCTGCGGGCGGCCGTCCAGGATCGGCTGGATGACCCTGGGGCTGGAGAGAACCGCTCCGTCCAGCACGATCGCGAACAACTTGCCGGTGCCGGCGAGTTTGGTCGTCACATCGCCGAAGGTCTTGGTCGCTGAGGACTTGAAGGACAGGTTGACCGCCCAGGTGGCGCCGTTGTCAGGCAGCCCGAAACTGGCCGTCTTGAGCTGGCTGCCTTCGATCACCGCAGCCGACAACAACTGCTTTTGACCATCGGAGTCGCAGGTCACGATCGGGGTCTTCGGGTCGTCCTGCGCAGCCGTGATGGGACTCCCCTTGGCCGGGCACGTGTAGTCATCGAACTTCTTGATCCAGGCGCTGCCGGGGTTGTCCTGCCACTTCAACGGGTCCGTAACCGCTGCCCCCTTGGTCTCGGCCGGTGAAGCCGACGGGGAGGCGCTCGCCGACTGCTTGGTGGGCTTGGCCTTCTTCTTCGGTTTCGCGCTGGCCTTTGCCGAAGGGCTCGCGGACGCACCACTCGAGGCGGACGCACTGGGGGACGCGCTCGGGGACGCACTGGCCGAGGCAGTCGGTTTGGTACCGGGCGCCACACACGGCTGGCCCTGGCACTGAGCCACGAGCCGGAACCGCAACTGCGCGGTGCGCTTGACCGCGTCAACGAGGTCGCGGGCATTGGAGCCAGGGACTTCGACCACGATGTTGCGGTTGCCCTGGGTGCTCACCGCCGCCTCGGCGACACCACTGCCGTTGACGCGGTTGTCGATGATGCTGGCGGCTTCGGACAACTGCGACGGGGTCGGGTTCTGCTGCTCGGCCACCAGCGTGATCCGGGTGCCACCACGCAGATCCAGGCCCAGTCCAGGAGCCCAGGTCTTGCCCAGCGCCGCCAGCACCGAGAGCAGGATCACGCCCAGGGCGAAGAAGGTCAGAGTGCGATTGGCATGGCTGCGCTGCTGTCGCTTGGTCTTGACCACGTCACTCCCCTGCCTTGCGCAGCACGGCCGCGCGAGCCACCTCGATCACGGTGCCCTCGGCGATCTGGAGGTGCACGGTGTCGTCGGCGAGTTCGGTGATGGTGCCGTAGATCCCGGAGGACAACACCACGCGCTGGCCGACTTCGAGGGCCGACTGAACCGCAGCCACGGCTTGCTGCTGTCGTTTCGCCGGGCGCACCACGAGCATCCAGAACAGGGCCAGGGTGGCCAGAAGAACAAGGAAGGGAGTGAATTGCTGCACGAGTGCCACAGCACCTTTTCGTCAGGGGATCCATCGTGGGCCGGTTGACCGGCCGAGTGCGAAGCCTACCTGCTCACCGCACGGTCGGCGTACGCCCCGGTGGCTAGGAAGTCGGGTCGTCGAACAGATTCAACTCCACGTCGGCGTACGGCGCTCCGGAGGGCGTGCTCAAGCCGAGGTGACTCCAGGCTGCGGGGGTGGCGACCCGTCCCCGTGGGGTTCTGGCCAGGAAGCCCAGTCGCACCAAGAACGGCTCGGCGACCTCCTCCACGGTCTCGCGTTCCTCCCCGACGGCCACCGCCAACGTGCTCAGCCCGACCGGGCCGCCGCCGAAGCGGCGACACAGGACGTCGAGCACTGCGGTGTCGAGCCGATCCAGGCCCAGGTGGTCGACCTCGTAGAGATCAAGAGCACGATGGGCCACGTCGCGGGTGACCACACCGTCGGCGCGCACCTGGGCGTAGTCACGCACTCGGCGCAGCAGCCGGTTGGCGATGCGCGGGGTGCCACGCGAACGCGAGGCGATCTCGGCACTGCCCTCGTCGTCGAGACGTACGTCGAGGAGGTGGGCCGAGCGGCGCACGATCAGATCGAGTTCGGCCGGGTCATAGAACTCCAGGTGCGCGGTGAATCCGAACCGGTCCCGCAGCGGCCCCGGTAGCAACCCGGCCCTGGTGGTCGCACCCACGAGGGTGAACGGCGGGATCTCCAGCGGGATCGCGGTCGCGCCGGGACCCTTGCCGATCACAACGTCGACCCGGAAGTCCTCCATGGCCATGTAGAGCATCTCTTCGGCGGCGCGGTTCATCCGGTGGATCTCATCGACGAACATGACGTCGCCCTCGTTGAGGCCCGAGAGGATCGCGGCCAGGTCGCCGGCATGTGTGATCGCCGGGCCGCTGGTCAGACGCAGCGGACTTCCCATCTCGGCAGCGATGATCATGGCCAGCGTGGTCTTGCCCAGTCCGGGCGGTCCCGACAACAACACGTGGTCCGGGGTGCGTCCGCGACTGCGCGCCGCCTCGAGCACCAGAGACAACTGTTCGCGAACGCGGTGCTGGCCCACGACCTCGGCCAGCGTCTTGGGCCGCAGCGCGGCCTCGATCGCGCGCTCGTCCCCGGCAGCCTCGGCGGCGACGACCCGCGAGTGGAGGAACTCCGCCTCGGCGGCTTCGAGTTCGGATTCGCTGCTCATGAGGTGCTCAACGATCGCAGGGCGAGCCGCAGCAGGGCGCCGACATCGGGAGTGGCCGCTGCGGCAGCAGCCTCTTCGGAGACCATCGCCACGGCGCGGTCGGCCTCTTTGGCCGACCAGCCCAGTCCCACCAGCGCGGCATGCACCTGGGTCTGCCAGCCCTGGGCACCGGAGCCGGGAAGCATGTGTCGATCGAGCGCGGCGCCGGTGGGCGCGCCGATGCGGTCTCGCAACTCCAAGATGATGCGCTGGGCGCCTTTGACCCCGACCCCGGGCACCCGCGTGAGTGCTTTCACATCGTCACTGGTGATGGCGCGCCTGATCTCGTCGGGTGTGTGCACCGCCAACATCGCCTGGGCCAGTTTCGGGCCGACCCCGCTGGCGGTCTGCAACAACTCGAAGGTGTGCTTCTCCTCGTCGGTGGCGAAACCGAAGAGGGTCAGCGAATCCTCACGGACCACCATCGACGTGGGCACCGTCGCCTGCTGACCCATGCGCAACTGGGCCAAGGTGTTGGGCGTGCACTGCACGTCGAGGCCCACGCCACCGACTTCGATCACCGCGTTGGTGACGCCGATGTCGCTGACAACTCCTCGGACGAAGGCGATCATCGGGCGACTCCTCGACTCGCGGGTTGAGTGATGGTGTGGCGAAGGACCGCAGCTTCGAGCCGGGATTGCGCCCCGCCACGCCAGATGTGACAGATCGCCAGCGCCAGCGCATCGGCGGCGTCGGCCGGACGTGGCGCCTCTGTGAGTCGCAGGAGGCGGGTGACCATCGCTGCGACCTGGGACTTGTCGGCCCGGCCGTTGCCGGTCACCGCCGCCTTGACCTCACTGGGGGTGTGCAGCGCCACCGGGACCTCATGCCGGGCAGCGACCACGAGCGCCACCCCGCTGGCCTGCGCGGTGCCCATGACGGTGCGCACGTTGTGCTGGCTGAAGACCCGCTCGATCGCGACCGCGTCGGGTTCGAAGCGCTCCACCCACGCCGCGACCGCGCCCTCGATCGCCAGCAGGCGTTGGGCCAACGGAAGGTCCGGCGGGGTGCGCACGGTGTCGACGGCAACCATGGTCAGTGCTCGACCGACGTTGCCGTCGACCACGCCGAGACCGCACCGAGTCAGCCCGGGGTCGATCCCCAGCACGCGCATGGCACCACCCGTCGTCGTACGAACATGTGTTCGCACAGTAGCGCCCGATGCGCTCGGGGAAGGCGAGGAACACGCCGAAACCGACGGCTCGGGTCAGGCGTCGACCTCGGCCATGACCTCATCGGAGACGTCGAAGTTGGCATAGACGTTCTGGACGTCGTCGAGGTCCTCCAGGGCGTCCACCAGTCGGAACACCTTGCGGGCGCCGTCGGCGTCGAGTTCGACCTGCATGCTCGGCACGAAGCTCGCATCGGCGGAGTCGTAGTCGATACCGGCCTCCTGCAGGGCACTGCGCACTGCCACCAGGTCGGTGGCTTCGCTGATCACCTCGAAGGAGTCGCCGAGGTCGTTGACCTCCTCGGCACCCGCGTCGAGGGTCGCCTCCAAGACGTCGTCCTCGGTGACCGCGCGGGCCTCCTGTTGGGTTGCCACCAGGACCACGCCCTTGCGGTTGAAGAGGTAGGCCACCGATCCCGGGTCGGCCAGGGAGCCGCCGTTGCGCGTCATCGCGGTGCGTACTTCCATCGCGGCGCGGTTCTTGTTGTCGGTCAGACACTCCACCAAGAGCGCCACCCCGGAGGGGCCGTAGCCCTCGTACATGATCGTGGTGTAGTCCGCGCCACCTGCTTCGGCGCCGGAGCCGCGCTTGACGGCGCGGTCGATGTTGTCGTTGGGGACGCTGGACTTCTTGGCCTTCTGGATCGCGTCATACAGCGTCGGGTTGCCGCCAGGGTCTCCCCCACCCATGCGGGCGGCGACCTCGATGTTCTTGATCAACTTGGCGAACATCTTGCCGCGCTTGGCGTCGATGAGGGCCTTTTTGTGCTTGGTGGTGGCCCACTTGGAATGGCCGGACATGCGTGTCTCCTACAACGAAGGGGATGAAGTGATCCTAGCGATCCCGAGTGCCGACCATGTCGACGAACAGCCGGTGCAGTCGGTCATCGCCGGCCACCTCGGGATGGAAACTGGTGGCCAGCAAATGCCCCTGGCGTACGGCGACCGGGTGATCACCGGCGCGAGCCAGCACCTCGACCTCGGCGCCGGTCTCCTCGACCCAGGGTGCTCGGATGAAGACCGCGTGGAAAGGGTCCTTCAGTCCGGCGATGGGCAGATCGGCTTCGAAGGAGTCGACTTGGCGGCCAAAGGCGTTGCGTCGCACAGTCATGTCGAACCCCCCGAAGGTCTCTTGGTCGCTGGTGCCGTCGAGGACCCTTTCGGCGAGCAGGATCATTCCGGCGCACGTGCCGTAGACGGGTAGCCCGTGTGCGATGGCCTGCTTCAGCGGGTCGAACATCTCGAAGATGCGCGCCAGCTTCGCGATCGTGGTCGACTCTCCGCCGGGCAAGACGAGTCCGTCAACGTCACCGAGTTCATCGGGGCGGCGTACGCCAATGGCGCGTGCGCCAGCGTTCGTCAACATGGCCAGGTGCTCGCGAACGTCGCCTTGCAACGCCAGCACCCCAATCAGGGGAGACATCAGGGCACCTACCGTCGACCGCTGGTCTCAGGCGCGTCCACACCGGGTTTGCGCATCGGAGGACTGGGCACTCCCGGCTTCGCCGCGGCATACAACCACGCGTCGAAGAAGCCGCTCAGGTCTTGCCCCGAAATCGACTCGGCCAGGCTGATGAATTGCGCGGTGGTGACGTTCTTCTCGGTGTTGGCGGAGTACCACGTGCGCAGCAGTCGGCTCATCGTGGTCGGGCCGATCTTGGCGCGCAGGGCGATCAGCGTCATCGCGCCGCGCTCGTAGACCGCATTGTCGAAGAGGTAGGTGGGGGCAGGCAGTGCCGCCGGGGCCGGATTCCAGAACTCCGAGGCCGGCGGGTTGGCGTAGAGGTTGCGGAACTGCCGGAGTGAAAAACCGGGGGTACGCCGATCGCGCTCGATCCACTCGAAGTAGGTGGCCAGGCCCTCGCTCAACCAGATGTCGCTCCAGTCCGCGGGAACCACGGTGTCGCCGAACCACTGGTGGGCGTACTCGTGCACCACGGTCGCGCGAGACGCATCGGGGCTCACCACAGGTCGGGCGGCGACCTCCAGTGCATAGGGCACTCCCGGGAGCGCGGTCAGGCCCCCACTGCCGAACGGATAACGGCCCACGCGGCGCTGCATCCAGGTCATCGCCTTCTCGCTCCATCCTGGCAGCCGCGGGTCGCTGCCGGAGGAAAGGTAGGAACGCCACGGGCGACCGGCCACGGTGTCGCGCACCACTCGCATGGGGGCGATCGCGATCGAGGTCGCGTGCGGTGGGATGAGGCCGGTTGTCCAGGTGGTCCGAGCCAGTCCGCCGGGGATCACCCGCCGCCCGTGGAAGGTGCCGCTGCCAGAAACCTGGAGGGCAGCCGGCGCGGTCACCTCGAACGAGAAAACGGCCCGGTCGCGCAGCGTGTTGTTGACCGGCATCCAGGTCATTGCGCCATTGGGCTCGTTGAGCGTCACAACTCCCGTGGACAGGCGCAGCCAACCGTCGAGGCTGGCGTCGGGGTCGGTGATCGGTTGCGGCACACCGGAGTACTCCACGCCGACCACCGCGACATCGTCGGCAGCGAGCGGGGTGGTGGGGGTGATCACCAACTTGTGCCCCGAACGGGTGAAGGCGGCCGACGTGCCGTCGACGGTGACCTCGTTGACGCTCAATCCGCTCAGATCGAGGGAAAGCTCAGAGAGATCTTGGTGGGCCACCATCGTGATCGCGCACTCGGCATCGATCTGCTGAGTGGTCGGATCGAACCGCAACGACACCTGGTAGGCACGGACGTCATAGCCCCCGTTGCCCATGTCGGGGAAGAACGAGTCGCCGGAGGTCTGCGCTCCCGGCGTGGCTCCAGCCCCGGCGGCCTGCGCCTGCGCGGCTATCGGCGCAAGCAGTGCCGCAGCCGCGACCGCGGCGCTGAGCAGACGACGGGTCACCAGCCGCGCTCGGCCAGCCGGTGCGGCTGGGGAATCTCCTCGACGTTGATGCCCACCATCGCCTCGCCCAAGCCACGGGAGACCTTGGCGATCACGTCGGGGTCGTCGTGGAAGGTGGTCGCCTTGACGATCGCGGCGGCCCGCTCGGCGGGGTTGCCGGACTTGAAGATCCCGGAGCCGACGAAGACGCCCTCGGCGCCCAGTTGCATCATCATGGCCGCGTCCGCAGGCGTCGCGATGCCTCCGGCGGTGAACAACACGACGGGCAGTTTGCCGGTCGCGGCGACCTCCTTGACCAGTTCGTAGGGGGCCTGGAGGTTCTTGGCGGCCACGTACAACTCGTCCTCGACCAGGCCCTGGAGTCGCCGCAATTCGCGGCGAATGGTGCGCATGTGGGTGACCGCGTTGGAGACGTCCCCGGTGCCGGCCTCGCCCTTGGAGCGGATCATGGCCGCGCCCTCGGTGATCCGGCGCAGCGCCTCCCCGAGGTTGGTGGCTCCGCACACGAAGGGCACGGTGAAGGCGAACTTGTCGATGTGGTTCTCGTAGTCGGCGGGGGTGAGCACTTCGGACTCGTCGATGTAGTCCACCCCGAGGCTCTGCAGCACCTGCGCTTCGGCGAAGTGGCCGATCCGGGCCTTGGCCATCACCGGGATCGAGACCGCAGCGATGATCCCGTCGATCATGTCGGGGTCGCTCATCCGGCTGACTCCGCCCTGGGCGCGGATGTCGGCAGGAACGCGCTCGAGAGCCATCACGGCCACCGCGCCGGCGTCTTCGGCGATCTTGGCCTGCTCGGGAGTGACGACGTCCATGATGACGCCACCCTTGAGCATTTCAGCCATGCCGCGCTTGACGCGCGAGGTGCCGGTCGTGGATGTGGGATTCGTGTCGCTCATGAGGGTCGATCCTACGAGCCCGAGTCGAGTCCGGCGAACGCGGGAGGTACGCCGTCGTCGAGATCGATCGCCTGCGGGTGTGGTGCCCTGCCGGCAAGTCGGAACCAGCGGACCAGGCGGGTCGATCGCAGGGCTCTGACCGAGGCGACCTGATTGTTGTGGAACCGCCGCGCCATCTGCACGCGCCGGCAGGCCGAGGCCAGGTTGTCGACCAGCACCCGGCCGGCACCGTCATCGGTGGCCAGCGGCTCGTCGAAGACCGCACGCAGCACCTCCGAGAGCCGGGATTCGGCTTCGTCGTCGTACGCCGCTGAGGCTGCTTCCACCAGCAGAAGCGACTCGGGACCGTCGAGCAAGCCACTCCCGGCGATCTCGAGCACGGCAGCCCGGCGGCGAGCGGTCTGGATGTGCACGGACTCCCCCGCCACGTCGAGGCGGTGATGAAGGCGGTCCAGTCGAGCTGCGGTTAGCCACAGCCAGACGCCGCCACCGACCACCACGCCTATGGCTCCGACGACCCACCAACTGATCGCGGTCATCGCAGTGCCACCGTGTCGTAGACCTCCTCGATCCTGCTGGCGACGGTGCTCCAGTCGAAGGAGGTCACCCTCACCGACGCGGCACGGCGCAGGCGAGCGCGGCGATCGGGGTCGTCGAGCAACTGCCCCAACGCGACCGCCAGGGCGGCCGCGTCGCCGGTCGGGAAGGTGGCCCCCGCTCGGCCGTCGGCCAACACCGCCCGGAACGCCGGCAGGTCGCTGGCCAGCACGCAGGTGCCAGCGGCCATGGCTTCGACCAGGACGATCCCGAATGACTCGCCACCGGTGTTGGGCGCGACGTAGACGTCGGCAGTGGCCAGGACCCGCGCTTTGGTCGCATCGTCGACCGGACCGAGGAAGCGCACATCCAGGCCTTGCGGGACATCCGGCGGGTCGCCGCCGCCGACCACCAGCAGTCGCAGGCCAGACCGGTTCATCAGCGACATGGCCTCCAGGAGCACAGTCAGGCCCTTGCGCGGCTCCCCCACCCGCCCGATGAAGGCCACGGTGGCCTCGACTCCGCGCCACTCCTCGACTGCTTCGGCGCCGCGATAGCGCTCGACGTACACCCCGTTGGGGATGATCACCGGCTCTCCCCCGCAATGTTGGACGACCGTCTGCCTGGCGGCCTCGGACACCGCGATCCGAGCGGCCAACCGCTCCAGTCGAGGGCGGAGGATGCCGGAGGCGGCACTGAGCAGCCGTGAGCGCGGATTGGCCATGTGGAACGTGGCCACCACCGGGCATTCGGCGGCGCCGACCGCGATCATGCCGAGGCTGGGGGCGGCCGGTTCATGAACGTGCACCACGTCGAAGTTCCCCTCGGCCAGCCACGCCCGGGTGCGGGCGGTCGCGACCGGGCCGAACAGCAGCCGACCCACCGAACCGTTGTAGGCCAACGGGACCGCGCGCCCCGCCGCGACGACGTACGCCGGCAGCCCCGACTCGGCCTCCGAGGGCGCCAGCACCGAGACCTCGTGCCCTCGTTCGAGCAGGCACTCGGCGAGATCTCGGACGTGGTTCTGCACACCGCCGGGGACGTCGAGGGAGTAGGGGCAGACCAGCCCGATCCGCAGCGGTCTCATGCGTCGAAGACCCGTTGCATCATGTGCCAATCGACCGGGTCGGCGGCGATGCCGGCCGCGAAGAGGTCGGCGAGATGTTGGGTGCGTTCGGCCGTGTCCCCCGAAGGGACCGGGGTGAAGGTGATCTCCAGGTCGCGACCCCGATAGGCCAAGGTGGCGGCCACGAGGGCTGCACCGGTGCGCTCGGCCAACACGGCCGGCCCGACCGGGAAGCGGGCGCGGGCGCCCAGGAAGTTGACACCGACCGCCGAGGAGGACATGTCCCGGTCGGCGAGAAGGCAGACCAGTCCCCCCTCGCGCAGCCATTGAGCCAGCCGCGGCAGTGGGGGTTCGCCACCGCTGAGCGGTAGCACGGTGAAACCGAGGGACTCCCGGAAGGCGACGAACGCATCAAAGACCCGCGTCGGCTCCAAGCGCTCGGCCACCGTCATCAGCGGTGCGTGCCGGGCGCACACCCACGCCCCTGCCCAGTCCCAGTTGGCCATGTGCGGCAGCGCCACCACCACACCCTTGCCTGCCGCCAGACCTTCGTCCAGATGCTGCTCTCCGATGACCCGGGTCCGCGAGAGGATCTGGGTCCTGGTCCAGGTGGGCAGCCGGAAGACCTCGCACCAGTACCGCAGGTAGGACCGAACCGCCTCCGCTGTGGCCGCTTCCAGGTCGGCGGCGGGGACGACATGGGCGAGGTTGGCGCGCAGTCGGCGTACCGAACGCCCGTTTCGGGCATAGATGCGGTCCGCGATCGCCTGGAACAGCCGCAGCGCTGCGGACTCCGGCAACATCCGCAACACCCGCCATCCGGTCAGGTAGGCGGCGGTCACCAGAGGGTCAGGGACTCGCGGACGGCTCACCCTCGCTCCAGGGCCTGGCGGTAGACCAGTCGCATCCGGTGGATGACGGTCGCGGTCGTGGCCAGCGCCAGCAGCCACAACATGGCACCCAGCACGATCGGTTGCCCCAGCAGGTCAGCGGCGAACGTGGCCACCAGGATCGCTAGAAGTCGGTCGGCACGTTCGGCGATTCCGCCCTTGGCGTTGAAGCCAGCGGCTTCGGCCCGGGCCCGCGCGTAGGAGGTGAGCGACCCCATGACCAGGTTGACCAGGCTGAGGGTGAGGTACAGCTTGGAGTCGCCGGGTCCGGCGAAATAGAGCACCAGACCACCGAAGATCGCCGCATCGCCGAACCTGTCGAGCGTGGAATCCAAGAAGGCGCCGAAGGCACTCGGATGACCGCTCAGGCGCGCCATCTGGCCATCGATCATGTCGCTGAACACGAAGGCGGTCACGACCAGAACGCCTTGCCACAGCAGCCCTTGGGGGAAGAACACCAAGGCCCCCACGCACACCCCGAGCGTGCCGATGACCGTGATCAGGTTGGGGCTGACCCCACGGCGGAGCAGCGCATTCGCTGCAGGCGTCCACACCCCCTCCCAGAAGGTGCGGAACCGCTCAAGCATCGGCCCAGGCCTCGGCCAGGAGATCTCGGGTGTCGCGCAGCAGTTGCGGAATCGTCTTGGTCCCGCCGACCACGGTCACGAAATTGGCATCGCCGGTCCAGCGCGGCACGACGTGTTGGTGGAGATGGTCGGCCAGCGAACCGCCGGCGGCGCCGCCGAGGTTGAGGCCGACGTTGAAGGCATGGGGTTGGCTGACCGCGCGGATGGTGCGGATCGCCTGTTGGGTCAACGCGGTCACTTCCGAGGACTCCGCATCGGTGAGTTCCTCCAGTCCGGCCACGTGACGCAGCGGGACCACCATGAGGTGTCCGGGGTTGTAGGGGTGGAGGTTGAGCACGACGTACGCATGGGTGCCTTGGGTGACCACCAGCCCGTCAGCACCCTTCGCCGGGATCGTGCAGAAGGGGCAGCCCTGCTCCTCGCCGTTGGCGCGGATGTAGTCCATCCGGTACGGCGTCCACAGCCGCTGGAGAGCATCGGCCGACCCCACCCCGACCTGGTTCATCAGAACCTCCCCCTTCGCGATTGGTGGACTCAGACCTGGACTCGTTGTGCGACCGCTTCGGCGATGCGGCGAACGGCTTCCTCGATCGGCACTCCATTGTCCTGACGGCCGTCGCGGTAGCGGAAACTCACCGCGCCGGCCTCGACGTCGCTGTCACCGGCAATGACCATGAAGGGCACCTTCTGGAGTTGGGCGGTGCGGATCTTCTTCTGCATCCGGTCATCGGAGGTGTCGACCTCGACCCTGATCCCGGCGGCTCGCATGGCCGCGGCCACCTCGTTGAGGTAGTCGTCGTGGCGTTCGGCGATCGGGATCGCGGTCACCTGCACAGGGGCCAGCCAAGGCGGGAAGGCCCCGGCGTAGTGCTCGACGAGGACGCCGAAGAAGCGCTCGATCGACCCGAACTTCGCCGAGTGGATCATCACCGGTCGTTGACGGGAACCATCGGCGGCTTGGTACTCCAGACCGAACCGGTCGGGTTGGGCGAAGTCGTACTGGATGGTGGACATCTGCCAGGTGCGACCGATGGCGTCGCGGGCCTGCACCGAGACCTTGGGGCCGTAGAACGCCGCCCCGCCCGGGTCGGGAACCAACTCCAGACCGGTCTCCTCACAGACGTCGCGCAACACCTGGGTGGCCTCGGCCCACTGCTCGTCGGACCCGATGAACTTGTCCTTGCGGTCCCCGGTCTCGTCGCGGGTGGACAGTTCGAGGTAGAAGTCGTCGAGGCCGAAGTCGCGCAGGAGGCCGAGCACGAAGTCCAAGAGGTGTCGGATCTCTGCGGGCGCCTGTTCCTTGGCGACGTAGGAGTGGGAGTCGTCCTGGGTGATCATGCGCACTCGGGTGAGTCCCTGCAGCACCCCGGACTTCTCGTCGCGATAGACGGTCCCGAACTCGAAGAAGCGCAGCGGCAACTCTCGGTAGGAGCGTCCGCGCGAGCGGAAGATCTCGTTGTGCATCGGGCAGTTCATCGCCTTCAGGCGGTACTTGATGCCGTCGGAATCCAGCGCCGGGAACATCCCGTCAGCGAAATAGGGCAGGTGCCCGGAGGTGTAGTAGAGGTCCTCTTTGGCGATGTGCGGGGTGCCGACGTAGAGGAACCCTTCCTCGATGTGCCGCTGGCGGACGTAGTCCTCCATGACGCGCTTGAGGACACCGCCCTTGGGGTGGAAGACAGGCAGGCCGGGGCCGATGGTCTCGGGGAAACTGAACAGGTCGAGGTCGCGACCGAGTTTGCGGTGGTCGCGACGCTCGGCTTCCTCCAATCTGTGGAGGTGGGCGTCCAGCGCCTCCTTGGAGTCCCAGGCGGTGCCGTAGATGCGCTGCAGTTGGGGGTTCTTCTCACTACCCCGCCAGTACGCCGCCGCGCTGCGCATTAACTTGAACGCCGGGATCCGCTTGGTGGTCGGCACGTGCGGGCCACGACAGAGGTCTTTCCAGGCCACCTCACCGTTGCGATCAAGGTTGTCGTAGATGGTCAACTCGCCGGCTCCGACCTCGACCGAGGCGCCTTCGGCCGCGTCTTGTCCCTTGAGTCCGATGAGTTCGAGTTTGTAGGGCTCGTCGGCAAGTTCCGCGCGGGCGTCGTCATCGGTGGTGACCCTGCGGGAGAAGCGCTGGTTGTCCTTGATGATCTTGCGCATCCGGGTTTCGAGTCGGCCCAGGTCTTCGGGCTTGAAGGGCTCGGCGACGTCGAAGTCGTAGTAGAACCCGTTCTCGATCGGAGGGCCGATGCCCAACTTGGCCTCGGGGAAGAGGTCCTGGACAGCTTGGGCCAGCACGTGGGCAGTGGAGTGGCGCACGATCGAGAGTCCGTCGGCCGAATCGATCGCAACCGGCTCGACCTCGTCCCCATCGACCAACTCGTAGGACAGATCCTTGAGATCGCCGCCCACCCGAGCCGCGATCACCTCGGGGGCGTCGGTGAACAACTGCCAGGCCCGGGTGCCTGTGGTCACCGAGTGATCCGCACGCTGGTCGGCGGCGACGGTGGTGACGCGGATGTCAGACACGATCTGGCTCCTCGGAGGTGGTGGTTGCGCCCTCGATGCTAGCGGCCGAGGGGCCACCACTTCTCCCCGGTTTCGCTCCCGCCCAGCCCGGGCCGTGCCCCGCACGCGGATCAGCACCTAGACTCCACCGGGTCCAGATGGACCAACTGCAGCGAAGGGGGCGCAGGTGGCGCGCAGCGTCAGACGATCGACGAGCCCGTCAGGGCGATCGTCGAGGTCATCTGGGCATGGCACCCACCACTCCTCCCATGGCTCATCCCGCTCCAGTCGGCGTACCCGGGGTTGGCGGAGGATCGGCTACATCAAGTGGAGCCTGATCACGCTGGCCGCCATCACGGTCGGCCTGCTGGTGCTGGGGATCCCGCTGGCCCGGGCAGCCGCTGACGCCGAGTCCGCCAAGGGTGACCTCGAGCGTGCTCAAGCCAACATCACCGCCAACAACATCCCCCTGGCCCGGGCCGACCTCAACTCTGCCAAGGAGCATTCCGCGGCGGCCCAGGAGACCCTGCACGGCCTTTCCGGACGGGTGTGGTCCTGGGTCCCCTTCGTCGGCTCGGGGATCGTGGATGCACGCCACATGGTCGACGCCACGCGCAACACCGCCCAGGTGGCCGCCTCGGCGCTGGACCTGCAAGACATGGTCAAAGCCCAAGAGGGACAACTGGTCAACGATTCCCGAATCAACCTGCGGCGGCTGCGCCCGCTGATCGACGAGGCCGTCGCGATCGGCACCCCGCTGACCTCGGCTCTGGACTCGTTGCGTCAGGTCAAAGGCACGGCCCCCTTCGTGGGCGGTTGGCTGGCCGACCAACGCGACAAGGCACTGCTCAAACTGGCCCCGGTCGAGGCGACGTACGTCAATGCGCTGCCAGCGCTGAAGGCGGTCCCGCAGATCGTCGGGGCGGACCAGAAGCAGAAGTACCTCATCGCGGTGCTCAACCCAGGCGAGCTGCGCTACTCCGGCGGGGCCACCTTGAGCCTGGCTCAGATGACCGCCGATCGAGGCCAACTGCACTTCTCCAAGCCCGAGGATCTCAACACCGTCGTCGGTCAGCGCCAACTGATCTCCTGGGAGCCGGTGACGGACAACCCCCTCCACCGCGCTGGCCCTCAGCGCCTGTCCAACGCGACCTTCAACCCCAACTGGAGCATCTCGGGTGAGGAGTTGTTGCGGGCCTGGGAGAAGCAGAGCGGCAGTCGCTGCGACGGGGTGATCGCCATCGATCTGCAGGGGTTGTCCCGGCTCTTCCGGATCACCGGACCGGTGAGTGTGGCGCCGTACGGCCAACTCAACGCCGACAACCTCGTGGCCCAACTGGCCGGCAGCTACGACGACTACCGCCCCGAAGCCCAGCGGCGCCGCCACGAACTCAACAACGCGATCATCCCGGCCTTTCGCAGCCGGTTCCTGACCGGCGGCTCCTACAGCGAGAAGCTGACCGCTCTCCGCGAGGCGGGGGCGGCCCGGCAGTTCGCGATGTACTTCCGGGATGCTGCGCTGGAGTCGGCGATGAGCAAGATGGGCCTGGACGGCGACCTGTCGCGCACCAAGGGCGACTTCATCTTCGTGGCGACCCAGAACCTCAACGGCAGCAAGGTGGACTTCTTCCAGCAGCGCACCATCGACGCCACGGTCACCATCAATAGCGACCGCAGCATCACCAGTCGCGTCGTGGCCACCTTCGCCAACAAACCCCCGGCCTTCGCCGGCAACGGCATCGACCCCAAACGCGGCTACTACACCCGCTGGGCCGGCATCGCCGGGGCCGTGTTCGTGCCGGACAAGGCCGAGATCAGCAGCGCCCGACTCAACGGGGCGCTGGTACGCCGCAACGAGTTCACCACCCGGGACCGGCGCTTCTTCTTCCGTCAGATGCTGATCCAACCCGGTGGCAAGCGGAACCTCGCCTTCACCTACAGCCTCAAGAACGCGGTTTCTGCCGAGCCCGACGGGTCGTGGAAGTACTCCCTGGTCATCGAGCCGCAGAGCATCGCCCAGCCGCAGACCTACGAGATCTCGGTCTCCTGGCCGGCTGGAAAGACGCTCGACCCGGTGCGCAGCCCGGGCTGGACCGCGACGAGTGCCACGTCGGCGCAGTTCAGCATGTCGGGCATCCCGACCACGACGAATCTGGCTCTCGTCCTCAAGTAGTCCGCGCTCGAGGCGCCCGGATGCCGAGAGCCACCCCAGCGATCATCATGGCTGCGGCGAGGCCGAGGCTCCCGATAGCGGCCCAAAAGCTGAAGATGTTGGCCGCATAGCATTTCGAGCCGACCTCGGTGTAGTAGGCGGCGTGGTGCTCCCCGCCGGGCCCGTTGTCGTTGTGGTTGGCACCCGCGTCCCACGGGGCGATGCTGCACTGCACCGCGCCAGCCGGTCCGTGGGTGTCATAGTCGGAGGCCAAGATGTCGACGGTGATGTTGTTGAGCATCAGGACGCAGGCTGCCATCAGCAAACCGAAACCGAGGACCACCAACACGGCCCACAAGCGGGGTTTCATGATCGGGACCCTACGTCGGGAAGCGCAGCGATCCCTGCACCACAGGGGTGGTCGAGGCTCTGACCTGCGGGTTTCTCGGTGGGCGATACTGGGTTCGAACCAGTGACCTCTTCGGTGTGAACGAAGCGCGCT
>CALMLL010000141.1 GCA_937868075.1 uncultured Marmoricola sp.
TGCCACACCAAGGGCTGCGACGTACGCCGCGGCATCGTCACTCCGTTGGTCGTGGAAGAACGCCTGGTGGGCACCCTCCAGGTCTTCGGCCCCAACGCCAATCCGGCCCTCCTGCGCGCGACCGAGCAAGTGGGTGACTGGATCTCCGGGCAACTCGACCTGGCCGAACTCAGTGCCAACCGGACCCGGCTGATGGAAGCCGAAGTGAGAGCCCTGCGAGCCCAGATCAGCCCGCACTTCATCTACAACAGCCTGTCCGCGATCGCCTCGTTCGTACGCACCGACCCCGACCGGGCCCGAGAGTTGCTGTTGGAGTTCGCAGACTTCACCCGCTATTCCTTCCGCACCCACGGCGAGTTCACGACACTGGCCGAGGAACTGCGCTCCATCGAGCGCTACCTGCTCCTGGAGCGGGCCCGTTTCGGAGATCGTCTCTCGGTGAGGCTGCAGATCGCCCCCGAGGTACTCGGGGTGACAGTGCCTTTCCTGTGCCTCCAGCCGCTGGTCGAGAACGCGGTCAAGCACGGCCTGGAGGGCAAGTCGGAGGGTGGATCCATCACCATCGTGGCCCGCAACGCCGACCGGATCGCGATCATCACCATCGAGGACGACGGGATCGGCGAGGAGCCGGACGCCGTCCGTCGAGCCCTGGCCGGCGACACCGACTCTGTGGGCCTCGGCAACGTCGACCAGCGACTGAGGGCGACCTTCGGCGATGAGTTCGGACTCGTGGTGGAGACTGCTCCCGGTGCGGGCACGAAGGTGACCGTGCGGATTCCGAAATTCGCCCCGGGGGTGCAGGCATGACGTTGGATGTCTTGGTCGTCGATGACGAGGCGCCCCAACTCGACGAGCTGTGCTTCCTGCTCCGTCGCGACAAACGCATCGGCCGCATCGAGGCCACGGTGTCATCGACTGAGGCGCTGCGGATGTTGCGGGAGAGGTCGGTGGACGCGCTCTTCCTCGATGTCCAGATGCCCGGTTTGTCGGGGCTGGAGTTGGCCGGAGTGCTGGGGAAGACCCGCAACCCCCCTCCGGTGGTCTTCGTCACCGCGCACGAATCCCATGCGGTGCAAGCCTTCGAACTCGAGGCGGTCGACTACGTCTTGAAGCCGGTTCGCGAGGATCGGCTGACTCAGGCGATCAGCCGGATCGTGCAGCAGCGCGCCGGTCGTCACGGGGCCGAGACCGACGACCAGATCGCGGTGGAGTTGGCCGGGGTGACGCGTTTCGTCTCGCGGAGCGACATCGGGTACGCCGAGGCCCAGGGCGACTACGCCCGCCTCCACACCGACGAAGGCTCACACCTGCTGCGCACTCCGCTGACCACGTTGGAGCAGGACTGGGGGACCGCCGGTTTCGTGCGCATCCACCGCTCCCTGCTGGTCAACCTCGCGCATGTGGAACGCATGCGCATCGACGACGGCAAGTGCATCGTGACGGTCCTGGGTCGCGAGTTGCTGGTCAGCCGCCGGCATACCCGCGAACTGCGGGAGTTGCTGGGCCGCCGAGGACGGCCAGGACGATGAGCGACCAGACCCCGCCCCGGGTCCGGGTCACCTCGCCCCAGACCCACGTGCGGCGTCGCCGCCGCCCCGTGTCCTCAGAGATCGACGCCCACACTGAGGTCGGCGAGATCTACATGGCCTCACTGGTGGGGGCCCAACTCCGGCTCGCGCTTGTGGCACTGGCCCCGCTGGTGTTGATCGGGTTCGGGCTCCCGCTGCTGTTCCTCTATGTGCCTGCGCTGTGCGCCATCCGGATCGGGCCCTTCTCGGTGACATGGTTCATCGCGGCCGTTTCGGTCTATCCGGTGTTGGTGGCGGTGGGGTGGCTCTACGTGCGGGCCGCGGAGAAGAACGAGCGGGAGTTCACTGCGGCGGTGGAGGAGTGAACCAGGCTTACGGGCTGAGCGCGGTCGCGATCGTTTCGGTCGCGACCTTGCTCCTGGGTGTCTGGGGGGTGCGCCTCTCACGGACCACCAGCGACTTCTTCGTCGCCTCACGTAGCGTCGGTCCCGGCCTCAACGCCAGCGCGATCAGCGGTGAGTACATCTCTGCCGCCTCCTTCCTGGGGGTCGCCGGACTGGTCCTGGCCTTCGGGGCCGACATGCTGTGGTACCCGATCGGCTGGACGGCCGGCTACCTCGTGCTGCTGGTCCTCGTCGCCGCGCCGCTGCGCCGCTCCGGCGCCTACACGCTGCCCGACTTCGCCGAGGCACGACTCGGGTCACGTCCGGTGCGGCTGGTCTCCTCCGGCCTCGTCGTCGCCATCGGCTGGCTCTATCTGATCCCGCAGTTCCAAGGCGCCGGACTGATCCTCGGCCCACTGACCGGGTCACGGCCGTGGCTGGCCGGCGCCGTGGTCGGCATGGTCGTGTTGGCCAATGTGCTGTACGGCGGCATGCGTTCGATCACGCTGGTGCAGGCCTTCCAGTACTGGCTCAAACTGACCGCGCTTCTGGTCCCTCTGATCTTCTTGATGATGGTCTGGCTCAACGACGGATTCCCCTCTCCGTCCAGCACTCCGGTGATCGGGGGCATCTCCGGGCACGACTGGATGGAGCCGATGGCCACCGTGTCGGCCCACCCCGTCTACGCCACCTGGTCGCTCGTGGTGGCCACCTGCCTCGGGACGATGGGGCTCCCCCATGTCGTGGTGCGCTTCTACACCAACCCGGACGGCCGGGCCGCTCGGCGTACGACGGTGGTGGTGCTGGCGCTGCTCGGCTTCTTCTACCTGATCCCGCCCCTCTACGGCAGCCTCGGCCGCATCTACACCCCGGATCTGATCGCGGCCGGGCGAGCGGACGCCGTGGTGTTGGAGTTGCCGATGCGCCTCATCGGTGGCGTCGGCGGTTCGCTCCTGGCCGCGCTGATGATCGGTGGCGCGTTCGCGGCGTTCCTGGCCACCTCTTCGGGACTCACCATCGCCGTGGCCGGGGTGCTGTCCCAGGACGTGATCTCCGGACGCATCCACCCGATCCGACGCTTCCGCATCGGTGCGATGGCCGCCGTGGTCGTCCCGTTCCTGTTGGCGCTGGGTCTCAACGAGGTGTCGGTAGCACGATCGGTGGGGCTGGCCTTCGCGGTAGCCGCATCGACCTTCTGCCCACTGTTGGTCCTGGGCATCTGGTGGCGCGGTCTCACCGATGTGGGCGCCCTGGCCGGGCTGTTCATCGGCGGGTGGACCTCACTGGCCGGGGTGGCCAACTCATTGGTCGGCTCCACCCTGCATGGATGGCTTGCCGACCTGCTCGGGCAACCGGCCCTGTGGACCGTGCCGTTGTCGTTCGCCACGATGGTCGTCGGCTCGCTGCTCACCAAGTCCCGGGTGTCTCCCTCGGTGAACCGATTCATGGTGCGTCTACACACTCCCGAGACGCTGCTGCTGGACCGCGGACCGTCGACCAACTGGGCCGCAAGACGAGGCTGAGACCAGCCCGTCGGCCCTCCCGCAGCCGCCCCTGGACCCGATAGGTTCGGTGACCTGGACCACAATCTTGGTGGCCACCCCGCACCGCGCCGCCGCCCAGTCATGGAGGAACCGTGAACGAGACCCTGGCGAACCTGTCGTATGAGAACCGGCGTTTCGAACCGCCGGCGCAGTTGGCCGCCCACGCCAACGTCACCGAGCAGTGGTACGCCGACGCCGCCGCCGACCCCGACGCGTTCTGGGCCAAGCAGGCCGAGCGGATCGACTGGGGCACCCCTCCGACCGAGGTTCTGGACTGGAGCAACCCGCCCTTCGCGCGGTGGTTCGCCGACGGCACCCTCAACGCCAGCGTCAACTGCGTCGACCGCCACGTCGCCGCCGGCCGGGGTGACAAGGTCGCGATCCACTGGGTAGGAGAACCGGCCGACGAGACCCGAGACATCACCTATGCCGAACTCCAAGACGAGGTGTGCCGGGCTGCCAACGCCTTGGCCGGGCTTGGCGTGGCCAAGGGCGATCGGGTCGCCATCTATATGCCGATGATCCCCGAGACCGTGATCGCGATGCTGGCCTGCGCCCGCATCGGGGCCCCGCACACGGTCGTTTTCGGCGGCTTCTCCGCCGACGCCCTCGCCTCCAGGGTGATCGACTGCGGCGCCAAACTGGTGATCACCGCCGACGGCGGCTATCGGCGCGGGGCCGCTTCGGCGCTGAAGCCGGCCGTGGACGAGGCGGTCGCCAAGGTCGCCGAGACCGATCCGGGACTGGTCCAGAAGGTGTTGGTCGTTCGGCGTACAGGTCAAGAGGTGGCCTTCGACGCCGACCTCGACGTGTGGTGGCACGACATCGTCGACGCCGCCTCCACCGAACACGAGGCCCCGATGCACGAGGCCGAGCACCCTCTCTACGTGATGTACACCTCGGGGACGACCGGCAAGCCGAAGGGAATCCTGCACACCACCGGTGGCTACCTGGTGGGGACCTCCTACACGCACTGGGCGATCTTCGACCTCAAGCCGGACACCGACGTCTATTGGTGCACCGCCGACGTCGGCTGGGTCACCGGCCACAGCTACATGGTCTACGGACCGTTGGCCAACGGGGCCACCCAGGTGATGTACGAAGGCACCCCCGACAGCCCGCACAAGGGCCGGTGGTGGGAGATCATCGAGAAGTACGCGGTGACGATCTTCTACACCGCCCCCACCGCCATCCGCACGTTCATGAAGTGGGGCGATGAGATCCCGGCCGGCTTCGACCTGACTTCGCTGCGGCTGCTCGGGTCGGTCGGTGAACCGATCAACCCCGAGGCCTACGTGTGGTACCGCGAGACCATCGGCGGCAGCAGGTGCCCGGTGGTCGACACGTGGTGGCAGACCGAGACCGGCATGATCATGATCAGCCCGCTGCCCGGAGTGACCGCTGCCAAACCGGGCAGCGCGATGAAGGCCATCCCCGGGGTCAGCGCCGAGGTCGTCGACGACATGGGTGAGATCGTGCCTCACGGCTCGGGGGGCTATCTGGTGTTGACCCAACCGTGGCCGTCGATGCTGCGCACCTTGTGGGGCGATGACCAGCGCTTCAAGGAGACCTATTGGATGCGGTTCGCCGCCCAGGGCTACTACTTCGCCGGTGACGGCGCCAAGTCCGACGAGGATGGCGACGTGTGGCTCCTCGGCCGCGTCGACGACGTCATGAACGTCTCGGGACATCGCCTGTCCACCACCGAGATCGAGTCGGCTCTGGTGAGCCATCCCAAGGTCGCCGAAGCGGCCGTGGTCGGCGCCGCGGACGAGATGACCGGCCAGGCGGTGTGCGCCTTCGTGATCCTGCGCGAGTCCGCGGGCGACGGCGGGGACGACATCGTCGCGGAGTTGCGCAACCACGTCGCCAAGGAGATCGGGGCCATCGCCAAGCCACGGCAGATCATGATCGTCCCCGAACTGCCCAAGACCCGCTCCGGCAAGATCATGCGTCGCCTGCTGCGTGACATCGCCGAGCACCGCGAGGTCGGCGACGTCACCACACTGGCCGATTCGTCGGTGATGAGCCTGATCCAGGAGGGCGTCGGCGGCGGGGAGGACTGACCGCGGGCCCGGCCCGCGACTGCGGGCCAACCTCGGGTGCGGCGCGGGCTCGACCGGTGTCCTAGGCTCAGCACAGACTTAGTCGTCAGGAGATGAACATGGCCGACAACATGGCCCAGAACATGTCGCAACCCGCCCCCGCGGATCACGTGGCCGGGGTCGAGACTGAGGAACCCACGATCGGGCGCCTGGTCGCGGAGGTCACTCGCGACTTCCAGTCGATCGTTCAAGAGGTCATCCAACTCGCCAAGTCCGAGTTGAAGGTCTCGGTCTCCTTCGGGGGCGTCGGGGCGGCACTGCTCGGCATGGCCGCGTTCCTGGTGCTGCTGGGCATCATCATCTTGTCGATCGCGCTGGGCTACTTCTTGACCATGACCGGTCTTCACCCGGCCTGGTGCTTCCTGATCGTCTTCGGTGGCTACCTCCTCCTCGCCCTGATCCTGGCGCTGGTCGGCGTACGCAAGTTGAAGAAGGTGCGTCCGCCCGAGCGCGCCATCCGTCAGGCTCAGGGAGTCGCCGACACCCTCAAGCGGTGACCACCGCGCTCGAGGTCCCCGGCCCCTGGTCGCACCACTACGTGGCCGCCAACGGCGCCCGCTTCCACGTGGCCACCCTCGGAGAGGGGCCTCGAACCGTCGTCCTGCTGCATGGCTTTCCCCAGTTCTGGTGGAGTTGGCGACACCAGATGGCGGCTCTGGCCGATCAGGGATTCCGGGTGGTGGCCATGGACCTTCGCGGGTACGGCACCTCTGACAAGACCCCCAACGGGTACGACCCCTTCACCCTCGCCGGGGATGTCGCCGGAGTGATCGCAGCCATGGGGTGTAGCAGCGTCGATCTGGTCGGCCACGGCTGGGGCGGATACATCGCCTGGTCGGTCGCTGCGATCCACCCTCGGGTCGTGGATCGGCTGGCCGTCGTATCGGCTCCGCATCCGGCCGCGCTGCTGGCATCGATGTGGCGCGGGGGTCCGGGTGTGGCCCATGTGTTGGCGATGCAGGTGCCGTGGCTGCCCGAGCGACGCCTGCACAGTTCCAAACGCAACCTGCTGGCCGCCCACCTCCGTGCCTGGTCGGCTCCTGGGGCCAGATGGCCCTCACCGGCCGAGGTGGACACCTACCGCGCCGCGATCTCGGTGTGGCCGGCCGCCCACTGTGCGTTGGAGTACCACCGCTGGTTGTTCCGCAGTCGTCTGCGCGCTGACGGACGGCGTTATCGCGCCGCGATCAGGACGCCCCTGCACCTCCCGGTGCTAGCGGTGTACGGCGCCCTCGACCCGGTCCTGCCACCGGCTCGTCGCAGCAGGTCCCGGTGGGTCCAGGGCCCCTACCGTGAAGTGGTGGTCGACGGAGCAGGCCACTTCGTGCCCGAGGAATCACCCACAACGACCACCCGAGCCCTCGTTGACTGGTTGGGCTGAACCGGGTGCGGACACCTAGGCACAGCCCCCCGGCGAGACCGGGTCGGTGGCAGTGATGCCCGCAGTGGCTGCTTCGGCGACCTGCTGTGCGGTGAGGGCATAGCCCGTGCTGGCATCAGAGACCGAGGCGGCGAAGACCACGCCGTACACCTTGCCGTTGGTGGCTAGGAGCGGCCCGCCGGAGTTGCCGGGCTCGACGTTTCCGCGCAGGGAGAAGACCTCGCGGGTGATCGAACCGCGTCCATAGATGTCGGGCGAGCGCAGGCGCTGGGCGATCCGGATGCGAGCCGGGGAGGTCGTGTAGGGGCCGTCGTTGGGATAGCCGGCGATCACGCCGACGTCTTTGGAGTTGCCAGTGGTGTCGAAGGAGAGGTAGGGCGCGGCAACCTCTGAGCCCAGGGCCAAGACCGCGACGTCGGTGCGCGGGTCGTAGTAGACCACCGTGGCCGACACCGAATCCCCATCGACGATCACCTTGGGTCGAGGCACCCCGGCCACGACGTGCGCGTTGGTCATCACCTTGCCAGGGGAGTAGAGGAACCCGGTCCCTTCCACGCCCTGTCCACAGCGGTTGTTGCCACGGATCTTGAAGACGCTGGCCGAGGCGGAGGTGATGTCCGGATCGCGCAGCACAGTGCGCGGCGCCGGCTTGACCGCAACGATCCGTTCCCGCGCGAACGGCTCGAGGTAGCGAGGGAAGAAACTGGAGCCCACGACGTCGTTGAACGAGGTCAACGCCTGCTGCGCACTGGCCGGCATGACCTGGTCGACCTGGCGCAGCACCAGCGAGTTGCGGACCAACGGACCCACCGTCGGGATCCGCGACCCGCTGATGGCCACGCCCAACATCCAGGTCACCAGCAGCACCGCCACCACGCTCAGTGCCGCGCCACCGATCGCATCGAGGGCGCGCACCGGCTGCCAGGTCACCCGGGCCCGGACCAGGCTCCCCACGTGCTGGAAGACCGCCTGGCCGAGGGAGGCGCACACCAACACGAGGAAGAGCGCGCCGATCGAGACCCACAGTGAAGGATCGGCCTTGCCGAACAGTCGCGGCGAGAGCCAGATGCCGCCGAGCCCACCGAGGATGAGGCCGATCGTGGCGAAGGCACCGGTGATGAAGCCCTGCCAATACCCCGAGAGCGCATAAGCGCAGACGAGTACGACGAGCACCCAGTCGAGAAGGTTCACTCCAGTTCGTCCTCGAAGTCGATAGTGGGCGGCGGCCTGACGCCCGGTTCACGGCCCCCCAACATATGCCCTGGGAGGGCCCGTTCCACGGATGCGTCCCAGGGCTGCGCCCAGCCGATGAAGTCGAACAGCCGCGACAGGATGCCTGCGGTGAAGCCCCACAGGATGAGGTCCTTGCCGTCGCCGATCAAGAAGCCGGGGCTGCGATAGCCGCTGGGGTGGGTGACGGTGATCCGGTGGGCCGGGTCGATCAGTTCGGCGATGGGCGTGCGGTGCACCGACTCGACCTCGTCCGGGTCGACCACACTGACCGGCGACTCCCGCTCCCACCACCCCAACACCGGGGTGACCGCGAAGTTGCTCGGCGGGAGCCACAGTTGCGGCAGGGTCCCGAACACGTCGACCCCCGCGGGGTCCAACCCGGTCTCCTCCTGGGCCTCTCGCAACGCCGCCGCCTGGGGCGAGGCGTCGCCGGGGTCGAGACCCCCGCCGGGGAAGGACACCTGGCCGGGGTGGCTGCGCATGTGGTGAGCCCGCTCGGTGAGGAGGACGTCGGGGCCCTGGGGACCCTCTCCGAAGAGCATCAGCACCGCCCCTTGTCGCCCGTTGAACCCTGCAGGCGGTACGAACCGGGTCAGCTCTCGAGCGGTGATCGTCGCGGCTGCGTCGATCACGGGCTTCAGCCAGTCCGGCCTCACCGCAGGTGCTCCTTCACCAGGGCCTCCAATTGGGCGCGAGAGGTGATCGCGACGTAGTCCTTCCAGACCACCTCGCCCTGCTCGTCGATCAGGAGGAACTGAGGCAGGAACTTCACCGACAGGGCACCGTCGATGTCGCTGACCAGTGGATAGCTGACCTTGCTGGCCAGAGCCATCGCGATCGCTTTGTCGCGGTTGGGGTCCTCGTAGTCGATCCCCAGGACCGCCACGTCGGGGTTGGCCCGAGCGAAGTCGGCGATGATCGGCAGTTCCTCACGGCATGGCGCGCAATAGCTCGCCCAGACGTTGATCAGCAGCGGGCCCTTGAGCTCTCCCAGGCGAACCTCGGGGTCGCGATCGCGCAGCCCCGGGAGCGTCAGCCCAGGCAGGCGGGTCGAGGCAGCCGGGCTCTTGGCCGGTTGCGCACAGCCGTTCGCCAGCAACCCGGTCAGCACGAGGGCGACCACCAGAAGGACCCGACGCCCGACCACTAGGCCCTCCCCTCGGTCTTGACGAGTTTGGCGGCCGCCACGGGATCGACCGGCCCCTCGCCGTACGCGGGGCAGAGACGGGCGATCGGGCAGGCCCCGCAGGCCGGCTTCTGGGCGTGGCAACGGCGCCGCCCATGCCAGATCAGGTGGTGGGAGAGCATGGTCCAATCGCGTTTGGGGAACAACGCCCCGACCTCGTGCTCCACCTTGACCGGATCGGTCTGTGTGGTCCACCCGAATCGGCGAGCCAGCCGTCCGAAGTGGGTGTCCACCGTGATCCCGGGGACGCCGAAGGCGTTGCCGAGCACCACGTTGGCGGTCTTGCGGCCGACCCCGGGCAGTTTCACCAGTTCGCTGAGCTTGCCCGGCACCTGCCCGTCATAGGACTCCACAAGAGCCGCGCTGAGCTTGAGCAGAGAGTCGGTCTTGGCCCGGAAGAAGCCCAGCGGACCCACGATCTGTTCGAGATGCTCCCGGCTGGCCCCAGCCATGGCGGCGGCATCGGGATAAGCGGCGAAGAGAGTGGGACTGACCGCGTTGACCCGCTTGTCGGTGGTCTGCGCGCTGAGCACGGTCACCACGAGAAGTTCGAAGGGCGTGGTGAAGTCGAGTTCACATCGGGCATCGGGGTAGGTCTGGGCGAGCAGTCGATCGATCTTGCGGGCCCGGCGCACCAACGTCGTGTCGGGGCGCGCCTGCGGTGGTGGTGAGGTCGAGGCGCGCACGTTGGCAAGGGTACGGCGAGAGCGAAGCCCGATGCGCTCCGTGGACGTGCTTAGCGCAAAACGTCGAATGTTTGACACACTGTGAAGGACACAAAGGACCGCACCCGGACATGGCGTGCGTCTGGACCGGAGGAGAACCCGTGGAGAACGACGTGCTGCGGCAGGCCACATTGTTCAACGCGCTCGACGACGAAGCTGCCACCGCGCTCCGCGAGTCGATGTCCGAAGTGCGACTTCGTCGCGGCGAAGTCCTCTTCCACGAGGGCGACTCGGGCGACAAGTTGTACATCGTCACCGACGGCAAGGTGAAGCTCGGGCGCACCTCCTCCGACGGCCGCGAGAACCTCCTGGCCATCCTCGGTCCCGGCCAGATGTTCGGCGAGTTGTCGCTGTTCGACCCGGGCCCGCGCTCCACCACAGTCACTGCGGTCACCGAGACCCGGCTCATGTCGCTGGCCCACGCCGACCTGCAGCAGTGGCTCAACGGTCGCCCGGCGGTGGCTCGTGGACTGTTGTCCCAACTGGCCCACCGTCTGCGCAAGACCAACGACGTGGTCGCCGACCTGGTCTTCTCCGACGTGCCCGGCCGGGTGGCCAAGGCACTCCTCGATCTGGCCGACCGCTTCGGCCGCACCGCCGACGACGGGGTGCACGTGCATCACGACCTCACCCAGGAGGAGTTGGCCCAACTCGTGGGTGCCTCCCGCGAGACCGTCAACAAGGCGCTGGCCGACTTCGCCTCGCGCGGGTGGCTGCGCCTGGAGCCCCGCTCGGTCGTGATCATGGACCTCGACCGGCTTCGTCGCCGGGCTCGCTGAACCAACCGCGACCCTGCATCGCCCTCGCTCGGTTCTGCTCAACCGTGCAGCGGTCGTGCCTCTCCGCGCAGGTATGCCACTTGCGCATGCACGCTGAGTTCGGCTGCCCCCCACAGGATCGGGGACACGTCGGCGTACACATGCTCGGTGATCTGACGCGCTGAGGCTTGGGAGCCCAGAGACAACAGCGCCTCACGGACCTGATCGAGACGTTGGTGTCGGTGGGTGATGTAGTAGTCCAGCACCGGCAGCGCCTGCTCGATCACCGGCCCGTGGCCGGGCCAGATCGAGGTGATCTCGTGTGACTGGGCCAGCGCGTGCAGACGGTCCAAGGAGTCCAGATAGGCGCCGAGTTCCCCGTCGGGGTGAGCGACCACAGTGGTGCCGCGCCCCAGCACGGTGTCCCCGGTGAGCACTGCTCGCTGCGACGGTACGACGAACGAAAGCGAGTCCGCGGTGTGTCCAGGGGTCGCCACCACCCTGATCTCCACCTCTCCCACGGATACGACGTCACCGGCCCCGAGCCCCTCAGCCCCCAACCGGTACGCCGGGTCGAGTGCCCGCACTCCGCAGCCAACGGACTCGGCGAACTCTCGGGCCGCCTCGGAGTGGTCGAGGTGATGGTGGGTCAACAACACCGCATCGACCGACCCCGCCGACTCGAGGGCGGCGGCCCGGACCGCTGCAAGGTGGCCCGGGTCGGGAGGCCCAGGATCGATGACGACACTGTGGGAGCCCTCGGAAATCACCCAGGTGTTGGTGCCGTCGAGGGTCATCAGGTTGGCGTTGGGCGCCAGCACGCACCGCGCGCTGCCGAACACACCGCCGGCCCAGGTCATGTCCGGGTCCGAAGCAACGCATCGAGACTGTTCGGGATGGACAGCACGGTCCCCTCGGGACCTTCCTCGACCTGGGGGGTGAACATCTCCACCACCCGGCCCTCGGCAGCCTTCATCACCTCGGCCACGCTCGGATGCTGGCCCATCTCCAAACAGGTGAGATAGGTCGGCGGGAGCATCAGCAGGTCGTTGGATTCGGTGGCGGCCACGGCGTCCATCAACGGCAGCCACTGGACGTCGGAGGACTCGGTGGAGACGTCGCGGGTTCGCTGACCGGCCGGCAGTGCGGCCACGAAGAACCAGGTCCGGTAGCGCCGCGGTTCGAAGACCGGGGTCAGCCATCCCGACCAGACCCCGAGCAGGTCGGTGCGCAGTCGCAGCCCGCGCCGGGTCAAGAAGTCGGAGAAGGCCAGGTCACGCCGCTCCAGGGCCGCCCGGTCGGCCTCCCAGTCGGCGCCGGTCGTGTCGGCCACGACATCGTCGGCATGCTCTCCGGCGAGCAGGACACCCGACTCCTCGAACGTCTCGCGCACGGCCGCACAGACCAGCGCCTTGGCGAGGTCCTCGGGAGCGGCCAATGCTGCGGCCCAGGTGGCTGCCGAGGGCCCGATCCAGGAGGACTCGTCGGCGTCGAAATCGCGTTCGTCCACGCCTCCACCAGGGAAGACGGCCATGCCTGCAGCGAAGGCCATCGAGGCCTGTCGCCTCAGGAGGTAGGCCTCCGGGCCCGACACGGAATCGCGCAGCAACACCACGGTGGCGGCGTTGCGTGGGGTCGCGGGCTGGGCACGCCCGTCGACGTACGCCAGAGCCTGGTCGATCAGCGACTCCGGCACCTGCATGCGCATCAGACTTCGACGATCAACTCGACTTCGACCGGGGCGTCCAGGGGCAGGACCGGGACCCCGACCGCAGAACGGGCGTGTACGCCGGCGTCGCCGAAGACCGCTCCGAGGAGCTCGGAAACCCCGTTGGCCACCTGGGGTTGGCCGGTGAACTCCGGCACCGAAGCCACGAAGCAGACCACTTTGACGACTCGTTTGACCGACTCCAGCGATCCGATCTCCGACTTGATCGCGGCCAGGGCGTTGAGGGCGCACTGCTGCGCACACTCGACCGCCTGCTCGGGCGTGACCGATCCACCCACCTTGCCGGTGGTGATCAACTGACCCGACCTCATCGGCAGTTGGCCCGAGGTGTAGATGTGGTTGCCGCTGAGCACCGCGGGGATGTAGGCCGCGACCGGCTTGGCCACCT
Source organism: uncultured Marmoricola sp. (assembly GCA_937868075.1). Lineage (GTDB taxonomy): Bacteria > Actinomycetota > Actinomycetes > Propionibacteriales > Nocardioidaceae > Marmoricola. Next base: position 12,962 of record CALMLL010000141.1, read on the forward strand.
CGGGAACGCTGAATCCGAGTTCGGCGAGTTTGTCTTCGACGCTCATCTACTGCACCTCTCGCTTGAAGTAGGCCACCAGGTTCTCCGGGTTCATCCCCGGCACGATCTGCACCAACTCCCACCCATCAGCCCCGAAGTTGTCCAGGATCTGCTTGGTTGCGTGCACGAGCACGGGCGCGGTGAGGTACTCCCATTTCTTCATAGGCGCGACTCTAGACCCGGCTAGCCTCACCTGGTGACCTCGATCCTCGACGCCTCCACCCCCGAGCCCGACGCCACGTTCACCTATGCCGCGCACCCGGATGGGATCGTCGATCTCCACTTCCCGGCCGGGGGTTCCGGGCCGCTGTTGTTCTTGATCCACGGCGGCTTCTGGAAGCACCTCTACGACCGCCTCCACACACGCCCGATGGCGCGCGCCTTCGCCGACCGCGGGTTCGTGGTGGCCACCGCGGAGTACCGCCGCGTCGGAGGTGGAGGGGGCTGGCCGACGACGTACGCCGACATCGAGGCGGCCTATGCCGCCACCCTCCAGGCGGTCGGCGACGACGCCGGCATCGTGACCGGGCATTCGGCCGGGGGGCATCTGGCACTGCTATTGGCGGCCGGAAACCTGCCCGTTCTCGGGGCGGTGCCGTTGGCGCCGGTCTGTGATCTGGACGAGGCGATCCGGCTCGACCTGGGCAATGGCGCGGCCCAGGCCTTCCTGGCCGGCAGCACGTCCGACGGAGCGGATCCGATGCGCCTTGCCTACGACCAGGCGCGGGTCACCATCGTGCACGGGCGCGCCGACGACGAGGTGCCGATCGGGCTGAGCCGCGGTTTCCTCCAGCGTCACCCGCAGGTCCGGCTCGTCGAGATCGAGGCCGACCACTACGAGCCGATCGACCCGGACACCCCCGCCTTCACGGTCTACGCCGACGAAGTGCAGGCCATGAGGACACCGAGTCGTTAGCCGCGGCCCTCGGGGATCGAGGTGTCGGGACCGGCTCGATAGGTGAAGAACCACACCGCGTGCAGGCCGAGGAGGAGGATCAGCGCGATCAGGAACGCCTCGGTTTGCAGTCCGCTGAAGCCCAGCGGGGCAGCGATGCTCGGGAACACCGCGACGAGGATCACCGCCGCATAGACCGGGGCACCGACGACCAGCGCCAGTCTGGCCGAGCGCCGCATGCCGCGTGGGATGGACCGAGCCACGAGCACGGTGGCGCCCATGCCGACCAGTCCCATCAGCGCGAACACCACCCGCCAGACCAGCGGCTGCGCGGGGGCCACCATCGAGAGCACCGAGGTCGCTGCCGGAAGCATGAACTGCAGGGACACCACGTAGGCCATCTGTGCGGTCACCCGGGAGGAGAACCATTCGGGGTGCTTGTCGACCACGACCCACCACAGACCCAGCAGGGTGAACCCCACCCCGGAAATGGTGGCGTAGAAGGCGGTGAGGTCCATAGTCAGTCGTCCAGGAGCGGCGGCTCGGTGGCGGCTTGCACCTGCTCCCGCGTGACGCCGGGGGCCAACTCGACCAGACGCAGCCCCTCGGGAGTCACGTCGATGACGCAGAGGTCGGTGATGATCCGCTCGACGACACCGAGACCGGTGATCGGCAGTGAGCAGGAGTTCACGATCTTGTAGGAGCCGTCCTTGGCGCTGTGCTCCATCAGCACGATGACCCGCTTGGCGCCGTGGACCAGGTCCATCGCCCCGCCCATGCCTTTGACCATCTTGCCGGGGATCATCCAGTTGGCGATGTCGCCGGCGACGCTGACCTGCATCGCACCGAGGATGGCGGCATCGATCTTGCCGCCGCGGATCATCCCGAAACTCATCGCCGAGTCGAAGAAACTGGCGCCCCGACGCAGGGTGACGGTCTCCTTGCCGGCATTGATCAGATCGGGGTCCTCCTCGCCGTCGTACGGATAGGGGCCGACCCCGAGGATGCCGTTCTCGCTCTGGAGCACCAGTTCCACGCCGTCGGCGACATAGTTGGGCACCAGGGTCGGTAGCCCGATCCCGAGGTTGACGTAGGACCCGTCGGTCAGTTCGGCAGCGGCGCGGGTGGCCATCTCTTCACGTGTCCAGGCCACGTCAGTTCCCCTCCTCGCGGGCGCGCACGGTGCGCTTCTCGATGCGTTTGTCGGTGGCCTGCTCGGGGGTCAGCGCCACCACGCGCTGCACGAACACGCCGGGCGTGTGCACCTGGTTGGGGTCGATCTCGCCCGGTTCGACGAGGTGTTCGACCTCGGCGATCGTGACCCGCCCGCACATGGCGGCCAGGGGGTTGAAGTTGCGCGCGGAGTCTCGATAGACCAGGTTGCCGTGCCGGTCGCCCTTCCAGGCGCGTACGAGCGCGAAGTCGGCGACGATCGCCTCCTCCATGACGTAGTCCTTGCCGCCGAAGGAGCGCACCTCTTTGGCCGGCGAGGCGACGATCACGTTGCCTTCGGTGTCATAGCGCCACGGCAGCCCACCCTCGGCCACCTGCGAGCCGACCCCGGTGGCGGTGAAGAAGGCGGGGATGCCCGACCCGCCGGCCCGCATCCGCTCGGCCAGGGTGCCCTGCGGGGTGAGTTCGACCTCGAGTTCCCCGTGGAGGTACTGCCGCGCGAACTCGCGGTTCTCCCCGACGTAGGAGGAGATCATCCGGCGCAGACGCCGCTCCTGCAGCAGTCGGCCCAGCCCCCACTCGTCCACTCCGCAGTTGTTGGACACCGCCTGCAGGTCATCAACTCCGGCCTCCAGGAGGGCCTCGATGAGCACCGCCGGGATGCCGCACAACCCGAATCCGCCTACCGCCAGGGTCATCCCCGACTCGATGTCCGCGACAGCCTCAGCTGCGCTGGCCACCACCTTGTCCATTGATGCCTCCACGTCCGTCGCCGTCGTCCCTGTGACGGCCAGACACCAACCTAGACCTGCTGCCGGGCTGTGCGCACGACAACGGCGGGTGGGCACCCGAGAGGCCCACCCGCCGTACCCCCGACGGTCCGTGTGGCAGTTGTCGAGCCACCCGGTGACCTCGCGCGGCTCTGGTCGACGGGCGCACCGGGTGACATGGGCCTAGGAGCGGGCAGTGGGCGGGCTGATACCTGCCGCCTACAGTGATTTCGTGGGAAGTTTCGACAGCACCCGACTCCACGTGGTCACGGGCAAGGGCGGCACCGGAAAGTCGACGGTTGCGGCCGCGCTGGCCCTCGCGCTGGCCAGCACCGGCAAGCAGGTCTTGCTGTGCGAGGTGGAGGGCCGTCAGGGGATCGCTCAACTCTTCGATGTGCCGCCGCTGCCCTACCAGGAACGCCACATCGCCCACGGTTCCGGGCCCGACGCCGGGGACGTCTACGCGTTGGCCATCGATGCCGAGTCCGCGCTGCTGGAGTACCTCGCGATGTACTACCACCTGGGTCGCGCCGGGCGGGCCCTGGACCGTTTCGGGGTGATCGACTTCGCGACGACCATCGCCCCCGGCGTACGCGATGTGTTGCTGACCGGCAAGGTGTACGAGGCGGCCAAACGCAACTCGCGCAACAAGGGGGCTCGTCACTACGACGCCGTGGTGCTCGACGCACCGCCCACAGGCCGGATCACCCAGTTCCTGGGAGTCAACGAGGAGTTGGCCGGACTCGCCAAGGTCGGCCCGATCAAGTCCCAGGCCGACAGCGTCGCCAACCTGTTGCGCAGCGGCGGCACCGCGGTGCACCTGGTCACGGTCCTGGAGGAGATGCCGGTCCAGGAGACTGCTGACGGCGTGGAAGAACTCCGCGCGGCACAACTGCCGGTCGGTGCGATCATCGTCAACCTGGTGCGGGCCAAGACCCTCGACGCCGCCCAGCGCGAACTCCTGCTGACCGGCTCAGTGCCTCCGGCCAAGATCGCCAAACAGTTGACCAAGGCCGGCATCGAGAGCACCCCCGAGATGGTCAACAGCCTGCTCGCGGAGGGGCGTTTCCAGGCCGAACGACGCGTGCTGGAGGACGAGCAGCGTGCGGTCGTGGCGACCTTGGGCCAGCCCACGGTCGAGTTGCCGCTCCTTCCCGGTGGCATCGACTTGGCCGGCTTGTACGAACTGGCTGCCGACCTCCGAGAGCAGGCGATGGCGTGATGGCACGTGTCACCAGTCCCCGCGTGGGCCCGCTGGCCGCGAGACCGGGTGTGGCCGCGAACCTCGACGTCGACGCCCTGATCGACGACCGCGACACCCGCATCGTGGTGTGTTGTGGCTCCGGTGGGGTCGGCAAGACCACCACCGCGGCCGCGCTGGGGTTGCGGGCCGCCGAACGTGGACGCCGCGTCGTCGTCTTGACCATCGACCCGGCACGGCGCCTGGCCCAGTCGATGGGCATCGAAGCGCTGGACAACACTCCGCGCCCGGTGCCCGGTGTCGGCGAGGCCGAGGGTGGCTCCCTCGACGCCATGATGTTGGACATGAAGCGGACCTTCGATGAGGTCGTGGAATCCCAGGCGAGCCCGGAGAAGGCCCAGCAGATCCTCAACAACCCCTTCTACATCGCGGTCTCGAGTTCGTTCGCTGGCACCCAGGAATACATGGCGATGGAGAAGTTGGGGCAGTTGGACAAACTGGCCCGCAAGTCCGGGGCGTGGGACCTCATCGTCGTCGACACCCCACCCTCGCGCAGCGCGCTGGACTTCCTGGACGCCCCGGAACGGCTGGCAAGTTTCCTCGACGGCCGATTCATGCGACTCCTGCTGGCCCCCGCCAAGGGCGGAGCGCGGTTCATGACCGCCGGCCTCGGCCTGATGACCGGGGCGCTGACCAAGATCATCGGCGCCCAGGTGCTTCGTGACATGCAGACCTTCGTGTCGGCTTTCGACACGCTGTTCGGCGGGTTCCGGGCTCGGGCGCAACGCACCTTCGAGTTGCTCCAGGCCGAAGGCACTGCGTTCTTGGTCGTGGCCGCGCCCGAACCGGACGCCCTGCGCGAAGCCGCCTACTTCGTGGAGCGATTGACCCAGGAGCGCATGCCCCTGGCCGGCCTCGTGATCAACCGGGTGAGCACGTCGCCTGCTGGCGACCTGTCCGCTGCCGCCGCGCTGGCCGGGGCCGAACGCCTAGCGGACTCACCCTCAGGTGCCCTCACCGCCGGGCTGTTGCGACTCCACGCCGATCGCCGCCGCATCGTCGAGCGGGAGACCCGACTGCGAGAACGGTTCGCGACCAGCCATAGCGGGGTGCGCACCGTCGCCGTACCTGCCCTGTCGACCGACGTACACGACCTGGACGGACTGCGCACGATCGGCACCCTCCTGGCCGGCGACTGACCACAGGGCAGCCCCTTCGCTCGGCCCGACCCGTATCCTGTTCGGCATGTCTGGAAACCCCGAGCGGCTGGGCTTTGCCCGGATCGCCTCCCACCTGGGCGTGATGGTGGCGGTTTCGGTCGTCCTCGGTCTGCTCGCCGGCGGGCTGGCCATCCCGTTCGCGATCGGCCTCAGCATGGGCAGTCGTGGCGCCGAGAAGGCGCTGCGCAGCCTCCCCAAGGAACTCCAGACCTTGCCCCTTCGCCAGGCTTCGCGGATCGTGGACAAGAAGGGGCGGGTGATCGCGTCCTTCTACGACGAGAACCGCCAGAACGTCACCTTCGACCAGATCTCTCCGGTGATGCGCGACGCCATCGTGGCGGTGGAGGACTACCGCTTCTACCAACACGGCCCGTTGGACCTCAAAGGCACGCTGCGGGCCTTCATCACCAACCAGGCCTCCGGTGGCCGGGTGGTTCAGGGCGGATCCTCGATCACCCAGCAGATGGCGAAGATGACCCTCCTGGCCCAGGCGACCACACCGGAGGAGAAGAAGGCCGCCACCGCGGACACCTACGCCCGCAAGGTCACCGAACTTCGCCACGCGATGGCCTTCGAGCAGAACCACAGCAAGCAGTGGATCCTGACCCGCTATCTCAACATCGCCTTCTTCGGTGACCAGTCCTACGGCGTACAAGCCGCCGCCCGGCACTACTTCTCCGTCGACGCCAAGGACCTCAACCTCCAGCAGGCCGCGATGCTGGCCGGGCTGGTCAAGAACCCCAACGAGTACAACCCCAAGGCCTCCAAGACCGCCGCCCTGTCGCGCCGCAACGTGGTCCTCGACCAGATGGCCAAGTACGGCTACATCACCCGGGCCCAGGCTGCCGAGGTGGAGGCCAAGCCGCTTGGCCTGAAGATCTCGCCCAACCGCAACGGCTGCTTCTCCTCGCAGTACTCCTTCTTCTGCGACTACGTCTACCGCTTCCTGCTGGCCGACCCCTCACTGGGCGCCACCGAGGCCGACCGTGAGGAGTTGCTCAAGAACGGCGGGCTCACCATCAAGACCACGATGGATGCGCGGTTCCAGGCGGCGGCCGATCGGTCCACCCACGCCTCGGTCGGTGCCCGCGACCAGGCAGTGGGCGCGTTGGCCAGCGTGCAGCCCGGAACCGGCTATGTGCGCGCGGTCTCCCAATCCCGTCCGCTGGGGCTCAACACCAAACGCGGCGAGACCACGCTGAACTTCGCACTCCCCCAGGAGCTGGGCAAGGCTCAACGCTTCCAGGGCGGGTCGACGTTCAAGGTGTTCGTCCTGGCCGCGGCGCTGGAGCAGGGGATCAACCCGCGCACGTCCTTCGCTTCACCGCAGACCCTCGACATCCCGCAGAACAACTTCAAGGACTGCCAGGGCAACTACCCGGTTTACTCCAACTACCACGTGTCCAACTCCACCGGCGCCGGTGTCTTCAGCCTCTACACCGGCACCCAGCACTCGGTGAACACCTTCTTCATCAAGCTCACCGAACGCACTGGGATCTGTGACCCGTGGAAACTGGCGCGCAAGATGGGGATCCGGCTCACCAACACTCCGGCACACCCGACCCGCACCCCCAACTTCGCTCTGGGTGCGGCGGGCTCGAGCCCGTTGGAGACCGCAGCCGCCTACGCGACCTTCGCGGCACGAGGAAAGTTCTGCAAGCCGTTGCCGGTGACCAAGATCCTCAATGCCGACGGCGCGACCTTCAAGGACTACCCGACCGACTGCAAGCGGGTGATGTCCGAATACACCGCCGACGTGGTCAACGACATCCTGCGCGGCGTGCAACTGCCCGGTGGTTTCGGATACTCCGCTGGGTTGGCCCTCCCGATTCCCTCGGCTGGCAAGACGGGTACCACCCAGGACAACAAGGCGGTGTGGTTCTCCGGTTACACCCCGTCCTTGGCCACTGCAGCCGTGATCGGTGGCTCCAACCGATTCGGCATCCCGATCTCCCTCAAGGGCCAGGTCGTGGGCGGCCGTTACGTCTCCAGCAACATCGCCTTCGGGTCGACGCTGGCCGGCCCCATGTGGGGCGGGGAGATGAAGGCGATCGCGCGCTGGCTGCCCAACATCGGGTTCGTGCCACCCGGCCCGCCGCCGGCCTACCAGTTGCCCCCCGAGTTCCCACCTCCGCCCCCCAAGAAGCCCAAGAAGTGTGACCCCACCAAGGATCCGACCTGCGTCCCCGGCACCGGCGGTGGCGGCGGCAACGGTGGCGG
>CALMLL010000142.1 GCA_937868075.1 uncultured Marmoricola sp.
GGGCCGGGGCTAGGCCAGCATTTCGTAGGCGGTCAGGGCCGCCAGCAGCAGACACACCCCGGCCCCCACGTAGTGGATCAGGCTCAACCGCACGTGGTTGATCAGCCATCTGCCGACCAGCACGGCGAGCCCGGAGACGGCCAGCAATGCCGTCCAGGCGCCGACGAAGACGCTGATCGGGTCGTGATACTTGGCCACCAGCGTCATGGTGAGCAGTTGCGAGAGATCCCCCCACTCGGCGGCGAACAGGACCAGGAAACTGGCTCCCACAGCTCGTACCGGGGTAGCCACGGGGCGCGCCTTGGCGGCGTACTCCTGTTCCTGCTCACCCTCCTCGGCATCGGCCGTTGGCGCGGCCCGGAACAACACGACTGCGCCGACCAGGAAGATCACCAGGGCGACGCTGTGGACCAGAGTCGCCGGAAGCGCGCTGGCCAGTTGCCCGGCGACAACGCCGATCAGGGTCTGCACCATGAAGGCCAGCCCGACACCCACCCACACCGCCCAGGGCCGGTAGCGCGTGGAGAGGACCAGAGTCGCGATGAAGGTCTTGTCGGGTAGCTCCACGACGAAGATCGAGGCGAAGGTCAAGGCGACGAGGGCGAGGTCCACGGGGGTCGTCTCTCCAGAGTGCTCGGGGAACTGACCAGGTGAACCTATCGGGCCACTACGCTGACCGGGTGCCCGACATGGAAACTCCTCGCTACGCCTACTTCGGTCCGGCCGGCACGTTCACCGAGCAGGCGCTTCGTTCGCTGCCTCAGGCGGTCGGTGCCGAACACGTGCCATGTACGACGGTGTCGATCGCCTTGGACAAGGTCCGAAGCGGTGAGGTCCTCGGTGCCGTGGTGCCCATCGAGAACTCCGTCGAAGGCTCGGTCAGCGTCACCCTCGACGAACTGGCCAGTGGTGAGCCACTGCTGATCACCCGCGAGGTGACCGTGCCGGTGACCTTCTCGCTGGTCGCCCGTGACCAGAGGGACCTCAGCGAGGTCAAGGTCGTCGGGACCCATCCCCATGCCGAAGCGCAGACGCGCTCCTGGGTGGCACAACACCTGCCGGGCGCCATCGTGGTGCCGGCTCCGAGCACGGCCGCAGCCGCGGCCGCCATCGCCTCGGGGCACACCGATTGGGATGCGGCCATCTGTGCGCCACTGGCCGCCGAGTATTACGCGCTGACCACCCTGGCGACGGGCATCGGCGATAACCCGGACGCCCAGACCCGGTTCGTCCTGGTTGGTCGTGGAGGCATCTCGGTGCCGCCGACGGGTGCGGACAAGACCACGCTGGTGGTCTACATCCGCGACGACCACGCCGGCGCGTTGCTGGAATTGCTCGAGGAGTTCCAACTGCGCGGGGTGAACCTCACCCGCATCGAGTCGCGCCCGACCGGAGTGGGGTTGGGCAAGTACTGCTTCTCCATCGACTGCGAAGGCCACATCGAGGACGAACGTGTCGGCGAGGCCTTGATGGGGTTGAAGCGGTCGTGTGCGGACGTGCGTTTCCTCGGCTCCTACCCGCGGGTCGACGGACAGTCGACCCCGATCAAGGACGGCACCAGCGACGACGACTTCCACGACGCCACCGCCTGGCTGAGCCGACTGCGTAACGCTCTCTGACCGGCCCCTTCTCCGACAGGACCTACCGATGATCTTGAGCGTCACCCCGTTCCTGTGGTTCGACGACAACGCCGAAGACGCGGTCACCCGTTATCAGGAGGTTTTCGACGACACCGAGGTGCACTCGATGAACCGTCACCCCGACGGCTCCCTGTTCATCGCCGAGATCTCCGTCCACGGCCAGCGCCTGACTCTGATGAACGCGGGGCCGGTCCATCGGCTCACCGATGCGTTCTCCCTGGCCGTCTCGGTGGAAACCCAGGAGGAGATCGACCGGCTGACCCAAGGGCTCATCGCCGATGGCGGCCGGCTGACGATGTGCGGGTGGCTGGTCGACGCTTTCGGGGTGTCGTGGCAGATCGTGCCGACCGCGTTGGGTCGCCTTCTGTCCGACCCTGACCGGGGCAAGGCCGAACGCGTGCGCGAGGCCATGATGGGGATGGTCATCCTCGACATCGGGGGTCTGCAGGCGGCGTACGACGGCTAGGTGGGGCCGCCTAGGTTGTCCCCATGCAGGCGTTCTCCTTGATCGTTGCCCTGATCTCGCTCGCTCTCGCGGGGTACGCCGTCTGGCGGATCCGGAGTCAGCCGTCAGCGCCTCCTAGCCAGGCCACCGCCGAGGCCCCGGCCGATGTGCAGGCATTGCGTGCCGAGGTGGCCGATCTGCGTGGCGACCTGGACCGCGCGCTGCGCCACCTCTCGGTGGTGCGTTACGACGCCTTCGACGACGTCGGCGGTCGACAGAGTTGGTCAGCAGCGATCCTCGACGACGAGGGCAGCGGAGTGTTGCTGACCAGCATCCAGGGCCGGAGCGAGGGCCGCACCTACGCCAAAGGCGTTCGCGAATGGACCTCCGACCTTGCCCTCTCCCCCGAGGAGGAGTCGGCGATCCGGGCTGCTCGACCACGCTGAGCCCGAGTGCCGGTCCACACCACTGCTCCTCAGCTATGGGCAAGCTGCGGCCGGTGTGGTTGTCTCTGCGCTCATGAACCCCCTGCGCTGGAGCGCGATCCTGTTGGGACGTCAGCCGTGGCTGCCGAAACTGGCCCCGCTGATCGTGGCCATCGACAAAGCCCTGCAGCGGGTGACCCGGGGCCGGGTGTCGCTGCTGATGACCTGTGGGCTGCCGGAGTTGATGTTGGTGGTGCCGGGCCGCAAGAGCGGCGCCAGTCGGCATACCCCTCTGCTCTACACCCCGCACCCGGACGGGCCGCTCGTGGCGGGGTCCAACTGGGGCCAGCCAGTTCCGCCTGCCTGGGTCTTCAACCTTCGCTCGGCCGACTTCGCCCATGTGGAGATCAAAGGGGTGTCCACCCGGGTGCGGGCGCGGGAGTTGTCGGGTCCGGAGCGGGAGGAGAAGTTCGCGGCGATGTTGAAGGTGTGGCCCAACTACACCCACTACGTGCAGCGCGCCGCGCCCCGGGTGATCCCCATCTTCGTGCTGGAGCCGGCCCCGGAGGGCTGAGCCACCTCGGACGTCTGAGCCGGCTCAGCGGGGTACGCGGACCAGCAGGCGTCCGTGGATGCACTCGGCGTGCAACTCACGGCCGGGGTTGATCAGGTCGCCGTCGAGTTGGCGGGGAGTCTCGGCATGCGCCCGGACGGTCACCTGGCGCCCGCGCATGCGGGTGATGGTCTCGTCGGTGCGCTTGTTCTTGCTCAACACCCGCAGCGCCAACGGCACCCAGGAGAGGAACCGACGGGGGTAGAGGAGCACCACATCGAGTTCCCCATCGTCGATGGCGGCATCAGGGATCAGGGGCATGCCAGCTTGGAGGTAGCCGACGTTGCCCAGCACCACGGTGCGGGCCGGGTGACGGGTGAACTCGCCGCCGTCGATGGACAACTCGACGCGCACGGCGGGGAACATCAGCGACTTCAGCGCGGAGACGACGTAGGCGACCCAGCCGACCTTGGCCTTGAAGTCCTCACTGACCCCCTCCATGATCGCGGCGTCGAAGCCCATCCCGGCCATGACCAGGAACGTCGCCTCGTCCATGTTGTCGCCGCTGACCCGGACCATGTCGATCGCCCGGTCCTGACCGTTGAGGGCCACGTCGACGGCGGCCCGCAGATAGAGCGGGATGTTGAGGTTGCGGGCCAGCAGGTTGCCGGTCCCGGCCGGAACGATCCCCACCGGGATGCCGGTGCCGGCCAGTTCCTCGCACACCGTGCGCACGGTGCCGTCGCCACCGCAGGCGATGACCATCTCGGCGCCCCCCACGGCCGCGTCGTGGGCCATGGAGTGCCCGGGGTCCTCGACCGTGGTGTAGAACCAGTCGACCCGGTTCCATCCGCTGGCCTCGGCCAGTTGCTCGACTAGGAACCGGAAGGCGCCGACGTCATCGACCTTGATCGGGTTGAGTACGACGGCCAGGTGCCGCTTGCTCGGATAGACCTCCGGGATCGCCTCGACCTTCTCGGCCAGGGAGCGCTCATGGGGGTCGAACGCGGCCCTGGTCAAGAAGGCGACGCCGAAGCCGAGCACCCAGCCGGCGACGACGTCGGAGAGGTTGTGCACGCCGAGGAAGATCCGGTCGAACCCGACGATCAACACCAGCCCCAGCGCGATCGCGATGACCGCACGTCGAATGCTGCGACGCCGGATCAGCATCATCGACAACAAGATCGCGACCGAGGCAGCCGAGGAGATCCCCGAGGAGTGCCCCGAGGGGAAGCTGAAACTGTGCAGCGTCTCGAGCGGGTCCGGCCAGGTCGGTCGCGGCCGATCGATCAGGTTCTTGACGAGATTGGTCAACAGACTGGTCACGGTCATCACCACGACCGACCAGATGGCCAGTCGCTGGTGCCCGCGCACCATCAGCGCGATCGCGACCACCACGGTCAGGAGCGTCATCGGCCAGGTGTCGAAGAGCCATTGGATGACCAGGGCAACCTGCTGGGCCCAACCGTTGCTTGCCGTGAAGGCCTCGAAGGGAGTGCCGAACCAGGTGTCGAAGCGCAGCAACGGCTGCCAGTGCCCAGCCACGGGGATCAACAACGCGACGAAGATGGCGAGGCAGAGGAGGCCGTTGATCAGCGGCCTGCGCCTGGAAGCGGTCACGAACCGCGATTATGCCCTGCTCCCCGATCGAACCGGCCGGATGCTGGGTCGCCCGGATGCTGGGTCGCCGCCGTACCCTGGAGAAGTGCGCAAACTACTCGGGCTAGCGATGGTGATGGTCCTGGCGTCGGCCTGCGGTCAGACGGCGCCCGTTGCCACAGGCGCGGCTCCCGAACCCGCCCGACCCTGGGTGTTGCGCTTCGACGCCAGCGTCGGCGGCGCTGACGGAGAGAAGTTGCAGGCCCGCTATCTCACCGTCACTCCCGAGACCGGGGAGGTGACCGTGGCCGAGTTGCCGGCCTTCGCCGGTGGCACCTCCTCGGGCATTGCTCGTGCCTTGTTGGTCGACTCCACCCATCAGTGGGCACTGCCCGACGCCCGGCCCCGGGCCGCGGACCGCAGGGCCCACCGGCTGACGCTCTACTCCCTCGCCGACGGCTCGACCAAGGTCATCGACCTCGGCGACGTGCGCCCCGACTACGCCGTCTTCAACCCCGCCGCACCCGAGTTGACCGTGGTCGACGGCGGCCAGTCCTGGCGGGTCTCCGTGGAGGACGGCACGAAGACGAAGCTGGGCACCGTCCAGCCCAAGGAAGGGTGGGTCTACGTCGGCGGCTTCAACGTCAACACCGCCACCCCCTTCACCGAGGCCGCGGGCTCCTTCGAGACCGACCCGCCGGGCAATGGGCTCAAGGACACCATCACCCTCGAACGCCAGGGGGGCCAGGTGCTGCCATCGGCCACCGGGCGCCTCGAAGGGCTCCCGGATCCCGGGTGTGAACTGGTCAGCGGCTACACCGACGCCGAGGGCGTCTCGTGGGCCTGGTGCGTCACCGGCGCCGACCTCCAGTTGAAGAAGCTCACCGGGTCGACGTGGGCGGCGTACGGCAAGGTGGTGCGCGGTGTGGTGACCGATGCCGTCGTGGAATTCGACTTCGTGCTGCCACCGCTGCCCGGTCAGTAGCCGAACTCCATCGTGACGCTCTGGATACTCGGGCGTGCGCAGGCCCGGGTCCTCGTTAGCCTTGACCCATGATCGATCCGCGAGTCCTTCGAGACGACCCCGACCGAGTGCGTGCTGCCCAGGCCAAGCGCGGGCTGTCGTCCGAGGGCGTCGATGAGGCTGTGCGTGCCGATGAGCAGCGACGCGGTGCCATCGCCGACTTCGAGAAGCTGCGGGCCGAGCAGAAGCAGTTGGGCAAGCAGATCTCGACGGCTCAAGGTGATGCCAAGGCGGAGTTGCTGGTGCGCACCAAGACGTTGGCCGCTGACGTCAAGGCGGCCGAGGCCCGGCAGAACGAGGCCGAGGAGGCCTGGAAGAACGCGCTGACCTCCATCCCCAACCTCGCCAGCGACGAGGCGCCTGCCGGAGGCGAGGACGACTTCGTCGTGCTCGAGACCGTCGGCACACCGAGGCAATTCGACTTCGAGCCACGCGACCACATCGAGCTGGGCCGCATCCTGGGCGCGATCGACCTCGATCGGGGCGCCAAGGTCTCCGGTGCCCGCTTCTACTACCTGACCGGTCAGGGCGCGGACCTCGAACTCGCCCTGATCCAGATGGCGATGGACCAGGCACGGGCGGCCGGCTTCACCACCGTGATCCCGCCGGCCCTGGTCAAGCCGCGGGCGATGGATGGCACCGGCTTCCTCGGCCAGGCTGCCGACGACGTCTACCGCATCGAAGGCCAGGACATGTACTTGGTCGGCACCAGCGAGGTACCGCTGGCGGCGTACCACAGCGACGAGATCCTCGACGCGGAGACGTTGCCGCTGCGCTACGCCGCGATCAGCCCGTGCTACCGCAAGGAAGCCGGCAGCCATGGCAAGGACACCAAGGGCATCATCCGGGTGCACTGGTTCGACAAGGTGGAGATGTTCTCCTACACCACCGTCGAAGAGTCGTACGCCGAGCACAAGCGACTCCTGGCCTGGGAGAAGGAGTTCCTGGACAAGTTGGAGTTGGCCTACCGCGTGATCGACGTGGCCGCCGGCGATCTCGGCCTCAGCGCCCAACGCAAGTACGACTGCGAGGCCTGGATCCCCACCCAGGGCAAATACCGCGAACTCACCTCGACCTCGAACTGCACCGACTTCCAAGCGCGCAGGCTCGACATCCGCGGGCGCTTCCCCGACGGCACCAAGCCGCTGGCCACGCTCAACGGCACGCTGTGCGCGATGACGCGCACGATCGTGGCGATCCTGGAGACGCACCAGAACGCGGATGGGTCGGTGACGGTGCCGGTAGCGCTGCGGCCCTATCTCCAAGGGCGTGACCGGTTGGAGCCGGTGTCCTCGTGACGGCGGGGTGGCAGCCCCGCCTGCTCGCCCTCGACATCGACGGCACCCTGCTGGCCTGGGTTGAGGGGGAGGGCCAGACCTACGAGAAGGTCTCACCGGCGGTCTATGCGGCGGTGCACGACGCGCTCGCCGCCGGAACTCACATCGTGCTGGCCTCGGGTCGCTCGGCCCATGGCATGACCCGGATCGCGGACCTGCTGAACCTTCCGGAGGCCGCGTCCGACCGGCTCTGGGTGGTGGCCTCCAACGGCGCGGTGATCTTCCGCTACGCCCCGGTCGAGATCGTGCACGAAGAGACCTTCGACGCCCGCGCCGCCGTAGCGGAGGTGCTGTCCCATCACCCCGAGGCCCTCGTCGCAGTCGAGGAACGCGGGGTGGGTTATCGGATCAACCGGCCTTTCCCGGCCGGCGAACTCACCGGCGACATGATCGAGTCCGACATCGATCACATGGTCGGCGAGCCGGTCAGTCGGGTGATCATTCGTGACCCTTCAGCCACCGCCGACGATTTCGTGGCGCTGGCCGAGAAGGTGGGACTGCACGGCACCAACTACGTCGTGGGTTGGACCGCCTGGATGGACCTCTCACCCGTGGGCGTCTCCAAGGCCTCCGGACTCGACTACGTCGCAGCCGAACTCGGGGTCAGTGCGGCCGATGTGATCGCGATCGGCGACGGCCGCAACGACCTGGAGATGCTGCGCTGGGCCGGTCGCGGGGTTGCCATGGGGCAGGCCGTCGACGAGGTCAAAGCGGCTGCCGATGCGGTCACCGACACCGTGTACGACGACGGGGTCGCCACCGAACTGCGGTTGTGGTTCCCCACGTGAGTCTCCCGGTCGAGGTGGAGACCAACAGGTTTCGGTTGGTCCTCGTCACCCCCGAGGAAGCCGGGCAGGCGTTGACCGGGGATCGGCAACTGAACTGGCATCCCGACTACCCACGCCCCGACGATCTCGACGCGTTCACGATGATCAAGGGCGACACGAGTGCTGCGGCGTCGTGGGGACCGCGTCATATCGTGCGCCGCTTCGATGACCTGGTCATCGGCGGCATCGGCTTCTTCGGCCCACCCGAGGACGGCGAGGTCGAGATCGGCTACGGGCTGGTCGACTACGCCCGAGGGCACGGCGTCGCCACCGAAGCGGTGCTCGCGATGGTGAGTGCGGCCGAAGGCGCCGGGGCCACAGTGCGTGCTCGCACCGAACCCACCAACACCGCCTCCTTGCGGGTGCTGGCCAAGTGCGGGTTCACCGTCCTGCGCGGACCCGACGACGAGGGCCACCTTGTCGTGGCCCGACCGTCGAACAGATAGCCTCCGAAAGTGCCGATCCGACTGGTAGCCACCGACCTGGACGGCACGTTGCTGCGGTCGGACGGAACCTTGTCGGCTCGCACGCAGGCAGCGCTGCGGGCCGCCGATGAGGCCGGCCTCATGGTCGTGTTCGTCACCGCGAGGCCCTTGCGTTGGATGGACGGGCTCTGGCCTTTTGTCGGCTCCCACGGGCGGGCGATCGTGTCCAACGGGGCAGCGGTCTACGACGTACCAGCTCGCCAGGTGATCGAGGTCTCCGGGATCGATCGCGACCCGGGGCTGCAGGTCGTCGAGGCGATCCGTCGAGGAGTGCCCGGCACTCATTTCGCGATCGAGTGCCTCTTCGGGATCGCCTTGGAGCCGAGCTTCAACGAGCCGGAGGACGTGCCTCCCGATGCTCCCGTCGGACCGATGGAGCAGGTCTGGACCGAGCCCGCCCTGAAACTGCTGGCCCGCCACGACGACGTCGACCCCTTCGGCTTCCGCGAAGCCGTGGTGGCCGCCGTCGGCGGCGCGGCCACGCCCACCTGGACCGTCGACCACTTGATCGAGATCAGCGCGGCCGGGGTGACCAAAGGCGGCACCCTGGCCCGGTTGTGTGCGGGCCTGGGGGTCGCTGCCGACGAGGTGGTGGCCTGCGGCGACATGCCCAACGACATCCCGATGCTGCAGTGGGCCGGAACCGGCGTTGCCGTCGCCAATGCCGACCCGTCGGTGTTGGCCGCCGCCGACGCGATCACGGCCTCCCACGACGCCGACGGGGTGGCCCGGGTGATCGAGGGACTGCTGTGATGCCGCAGATGAAACCGGAATCGCGCCGCGTGCGTCCGATCACCATGAGGAGGATTCTCACCGCGCTGCTGCTCGCCGGCGGGCTACTCGTGAGCGCCCAGGTCCCGGCGTACGCCTGCAAGTGCGCCGTGGCCGAGGTCGCGCAGTTGTTCCAGCGAGCCGACGTGGTCGTCCGGGCTGAGGTGAGTGACCCCGAGGTGAGGTCGACCTCGACCACGAGAACGTTCCAGCTCACCGTCGACACGGTTTTCAAGGGGGACGCGGTTCCCGGCCGGATCGAGGTGACCACGGCCAACAGCAGCGCTGCCTGTGGAGTCGAGGGCGAGGCCGGCACCCGGAGGCTGTGGTTCCTGAGCAGCGACTACACGGCCAATGCCTGCGATCAGCCGATGCCGCCCATCGATGCTGGCGCTCTGCCCGACTCCATCCCCGACCTCCAACACCCCATCAAGGGCACACCCCCTGTGGCACTGCCCGCTCAACACGGCCACCCGGCCGCTCCCGAGGGACAACCCTGGTTGTGGGGTGGGCTGCTCGCGGTGGCGCTGGGGGTCGGGCTGACTGGCGTGGTCGGGTTCAGGGCGCTACGAAGGCGCGTACCGCAGAGTTGAAGGCCTCGGGCTGGTTGATGTTGGCCAGATGGCGAGAGTGCCCGATCGTGGTGATCGCCGATCCCGGAACGCGACCGAGATCCGCGATCACCTGCGGCGGGCTCACCGGGTCCTGGTCGGCACCGATGATCAAGGTGCGGGTGGTGATCCTCGGGATCTGCTCGCGTGCGTCGTACGCCGCCAGCGCCTCGCAACACGCCGCATAAGACTCCGGATCGGTGGCGACGAGGTCGTCCAGGATCGCCTGTGCTCGCGGGGTCGTGGCCACCGCGTCGTTGAACCACCGCTGCCCGGTGGGCTCTCGCAAGACGGTCATCCCACTCGAGCGCACCAACGCGGCTCGCTCATTCCAGGCATGAGGCCCGCCGAACCAGGCGGACGTGCATGCCAGCACCACCGAGTCGAGGCGCGTGGGGTGGTGGAGGGCGAGTTGCTGACCGACGGCCCCACCCAGAGAGATGCCCACATAGGAGAAGGTCTCGACGGCGAGGTGGTCGGCCAGGGCCACGACGTCCTCAGCCAGGTCGCGCACACCCACTCCGGAGGCGGCCGCCGGGGAGGAGCCGTGTCCACGGTGATCGAACGCGATCACGGTGGCGCTCGGGCTCAACGCGTCGACCAACTCATCCCACTGTCGGTGGGTCGAGCCCAGCGAGCCGCCGAGGAACACGATCGGCCCAACCGACGAGCCGTGGCGGGTGAAGTGAAGAGTCACCCGACCAGTGTGCCCGAGGCTGCAGCCAACTCCACGCCCTGCTTGATCGCCCGTTTGGCGTCGAGCTCGGCGGCAACGTCGGCGCCACCGATGAGGTGCACACGACCACCGGCCTCCACCACCTGCTGATACAGGGAGTTCACCGACTCCTGCCCCGCACAGATCACCACGGTGTCGACGGCAAGTGTCTGGGTGGTCCCGTCGACAGTGATGGTGAGCCCCGCGTCGTCGATGCGGTCGTAGCTGGCGCCGCTGATCAGGTGCACCCCGGACTGCTTCAGGACGGCTCGGTGGGCCCAGCCCGATGTCTTGCCGAGCCCGACGCCGATCGGCGTGGTCTTGCGTTGGAGCAGCCACACCTCGCGGGCCGGGGCCCGTGGCGTCGGGGTGGTCAGGCCGCCGCGGTGTTCGGTCGGGTCGCCGACCCCCCAGTGCGCCAGCCACTGCTGGTCGGTCTCGGGAGTGTGGGTCAAGAAGACCGATACGTCGACGCCGATTCCGCCGGCGCCGATCACCGCCACCTTCGGGCCGGCGGTGCGGGTGCCGTTGAGCAGGTCGGCGTAGGAGATCACGCTGGGGTGGTCGATGCCCTCGATCGCAGGGATCCGGGGGACCACTCCGGTGGCGATGACCACCTCGTCGTACTCGGCGAGGTCGGTGGCGGTCGCGGTGTGCCCCAGGCGTACGTCGACGCCGAGGACCTCGAGGCGGCGGGAGTAGTAGCGCAGTGTCTCGGCGAACTCCTCCTTGCCCGGGATCTGCCGAGCCAGTCGGAACTGTCCGCCGAGGAGTTCGTCCTTCTCGATCAAGGTGACCTTGGCCCCGCGCTCGGCGTAGGACGTGGCCGCGGACAGCCCGGCCGGTCCGGCGCCGACGACCGCGACCGTGGTGGCCTTGCGAGTCGACGGCAGCGGTAGCAGGACGATCTCGGTCTCGTGACAGGCCCGGGGGTTGACCAGGCAGGAGCAGCGTTGGTTGCTGAACGCGTGATCCAGGCACGCCTGGTTGCAGGCGATGCAGGTGTTGATCTCGTCGGCCCGCCCGGCGGCTGCCTTGGCGACGAACTCCGGATCGGCCAGCAGGGGCCGGGCCATCGACACCAGGTCCGCGGTGCCGTCGGCCAGCAACGACTCGGCCAGGTCGGGGGTGTTGATCCGGTTCGAGGCGCACACCGGGATGTCCACGATCGACTTCAGTCGAGCCGTCGCCCACGTCCAGGCGCCTCGGGGGACCTGCGTGATGATCGTCGGCACTCGTGCCTCGTGCCAGCCGATGCCGGTGTTGAAGACAGAGGCGCCGGCCTCCTCGATCAGGTGCGCCAGCTCCGCGACCTCATCCCAGGTCTGGCCCCCGTCGACAAGGTCCAGCAGGGAGATGCGGTAGATGATCGGGAAGCCGTCGCCCACGGCCTCGCGGGTGCGGCGGACCGTCTCCACGGCGAACCGCATCCGGCGGGTGGCCGACCCGCCCCATTCGTCGTCGCGGTCGTTGGTGCGCTCGGCGAGGAACTGGTTGATGAGGTAACCCTCGGAGCCCATGATCTCGACGGCGTCGTACCCGGCTCGCTTGGCGAGCGCGGCCGTGGCCGCGTAATCGGAGACGGTCTTGTCGACGGCTCGGCTGGACAGGGCGCTGGCCCTGAAGGGAGTGATCGGTGACTTGGAGGCGCTGGCCGAGACCGAGAACGGGGTGTACCCATAGCGTCCGGCGTGGAGGACCTGCAGGGCGATGGCCCCGCCCTCGCGGTGCACAGCGTCGGTGACCTGGCGGTGTCGGTCGGCCTGAGATCCCGAGGTCAACTCGGACGCGAACGGCTTGAGCCACCCGCGCTTGTTGGGTGCGTACCCACCGGTGATGATCAGGCCGACCCCACCGCGGGCGCGCTCGGTGAAGTAGGCGGTGAGTTTGCCGAGGTCCTTGGCCCGGTCCTCCAGTCCGGTGTGCATCGACCCCATGACGACGCGGTTGCGCAACGTCAGGTCGCCGATGGTGAGCGGGCTGAGCAGGTGGGGGTAGTCGGTCACGAGTGTGTCTCCATGTATTCGGTGAGCCAGGTGATCCAGAAGTGTTCGTGCAGGATGCCCCCACGCAGCACCAGGTACTGGTCCAGTTGCTGACCGAACAGGGTCTCGGGGCGGGGGTAGTCGCGGGTGAGCAGGGTCTCGTAGTGGGCCAGGCGGGTCCGGTGGTCGGCCACGTGCCGAGCGACCTCGGCCAGGACCTCACGGCGTTGACCGAAGGAGGCGCCTCTGAGTTTGACCGCGATGTCGGAGCGCAACGGGTCCACTGCCGTCGACTCGGCCAGCCAGTCAGCCAGCGCCTGCTGTCCCGCGGAGGTGGGCGAGTACACGACCTTGTCGCGGCGCTCGCCGGGCGCCGTTCTGACCCACCCGTCGGTTTCCATGCGGTGCAGCACGCGGTAGATCTGTTGATGGGTCGCCTGCCAGAAGAAGCCGATGGACTTGTCGAAACGTCGGGCGAGATCGAGGCCGCTCGCCGGGCGCTCGCACAGCGATACCAGGAGGGCGTGTTCGAGGGCCACGAGGGCGATTCTGTGGCACGGACTCCCAATCATGCAACGAGTTGCACGTCACGTTGGTCAGCCGTCTAGCTCATCGCTTCCGATGTGCTCCACAACAGCACCGAGGCATCCCCTGGGGTCAGCGCATCGCGCATGCCGGGCACCCGGTCACCTCGAACGCACGTTCCTTGGGGCAACTGACACACCTCCACGGCACCGGGGATCAGGTCGGCGCGGTCCACGTTGTCGTCGGTGACGGGGTTCTTCGAACCGATCACGTAGAAACGATCTCCGGGAAGCCAGCCGGCGAAGTACTGCGCCTTGGCGATGAAGTGCACGGTGATCTGGCGGCCCGACTGTGCATCCAGGATCTGGGTGCGCCCAGTTTGGGACATGTCAGCCACGTACGTGCCGCTCGGTGAGAACGAGGGATTTCCAAGGGTCACAGGTGAGTCAGATCCGGTGCCCCGGCTGCCTCGATATGCGTGGACCGGGTCTCCGACCGGCACCATGGGCGGCTCGGATCCAGCTACCTCTGCCGGCTCCACGTGGTCGGTGCCGAGTCGCCAACGCATGCGCTCCCCGCCACCGCTGGCATTGACCCAATACGCGTGCTTGGACCCCTTATCGAAACCGAGGAAGCCGGGAGGCAGTTCCTCGTATCGATCGACCAGGTCGTCACCCTCCTCGCCTCCCATGCCCTCGGAGGTGGCGAAGATCGGGCCGCCCGTCTTGAGATCGACCACGACGACGCTGGCGATATCTCCGGCCGGTGCGGTATCACCCCTCCGATCCACCCACCCGGCGTACCGCCCGTCCGCGGAGGTGCTCACTGAGGTGAGGTGGTCCCCGAGTGGTTGGCTGCGAGCGCCGTCGAAGAAGAACCAGTGACGTGAGGCTCCCGGCTTGTCACTGTCGGCGAGCGACACGAAGAACCCGTAGTCGCTGACGTCGAACTCCTTCACGGGCTTGCCCAGGTCGAAGGTGCGAGCACCGTAGTGCAACTCGTGGCCGTAAGCCCAGGCGACCTCCTGGGTGTCGAAGAGGGGCTCACCGACGTCGATGATCCGCGGTTGAGGCGCCGGCGGGGCGCTGGTGCAGCCACTCACGCACACGACGATGCCGAGGGCGGCGGTGAGGGCGGCCCGAGTGGCTCTCATGGACACACTGTCTCACTCGATGTGTGGCGACGGACGCACGTCACAGCGGGCGCTCAGTCGGCGTACCATCCCCCCATGCGAATCTCGAAGTCCCTGGTTGCCTCGACCGCCGTTTTCCTCATCGCCCTCACCGGGTGTGCGCCGAAAGCATCCGAACCGGCCGCTAAGGGCAGTTCGGCTCCGGCGGTGTCCTGCGCCGTCGGCGATCTCGCGCTCAAGACGAAGGGCCAGTTGACGGTCGGCACCGACTCCCCGGCCTACCCGCCGTGGTTCCAGGACAACAAGCCGGCCAACGGCAAGGGCTTCGAGTCCGCTGTGGCGTACGCCGTCGCCGAGCAACTCGGTTTCACCGCCGACCAGGTTGTGTGGGTCAAGGTGCCCTTCAACAACTCCTACGCACCCGGTGCGAAGAAGTTCGACTTCGACATCAACCAGATCTCGGTGACCCCGGACCGCGAAGCCAAGGTCAGCTTCTCCGACGGCTACTACTTCGCTTCGCAGGCGATCATCGCTCTCAAGACCAGCAAGATCTCCAGTGCCACGACCGTGGCCGACCTCAAGGACTACAAGCTCGGCGCCCAGACCGGGACCACCTCGCTCACCGCGATCCGTGAGACCGTCCAGCCGACCACCGACCCGCTCGTCTTCGACGACACCAACGTGGCCAAGCGGGCCCTGCTCAACGGCCAGGTCGATGCCATCGTCGCGGACCTGCCCACCGCCCTGTACATCACCGCCGTGGAGATCCCCAAGGCCAAGATCGTGGGCCAGTTCAAGGACGCCAACAACGCCGAGCGCTTCGGGCTGCTCAGCGAGAAGGGCTCCAAGCTGACCCCGTGCTTGAACGACGCTCTGGCCAAGCTCACCGCGGACGGCACGTTGAAGGGTCTCGAGGAAGAGTGGATCCCGGAGACCACCTCGGTTCCGGTTCTGACCAACTGACCCGATGAGTTCGTGGTCGCCCAGCGTTCGTGAACTAGAACGGCGTCGGCTCCGGCGCACCGCAGCCACCCGCCGCCTGCTGCTCGCCAGCGCCGCGACCGTCGCCTTCTTCGGGGTGATCACCTGGTTGGTCGCCTCCTCGCCGGGTTGGCCGGTCGTGCGCGATTCGTTCTTCAACCTCGACGAGGCGCGCCAGGCATGGCCCTCGATCATCAAGGGCTTCGGGCTCAACGTGGTGATGTTCTTGATCGCCGAGCCGCTGATCCTGATCGTCGGTGCCGCCGTCGCGATCGTGCGCGGCACCAAGTCGCCGGCGCTCTTCCCACTACGGGTCGTCGCCGTCGGGTACACCGACCTCTTCCGCGGTGTGCCCACGATCCTGCTGGTCTTCCTGCTCGCGCTCGGGGTGCCGGCCCTCAACCTGACCGGTCTGCCGATCTCGCTGTTCTTCTGGGCGACCGTCGCGCTCGTGCTCTCCTACGGCGCCTATGTGGCCGAGGTCTTTCGGGCCGGCATCGAGTCGGTCCACCCGTCACAGATCGCCTCTGCGCGCGCTCTGGGATTGTCGGAGGGCCAGACCATGCGCCACGTCGTCTTGCCGCAGGCGGTGCGGCGTGTGGTGCCGCCGCTGCTCAACGACTTCGTGTCCCTGCAGAAGGACACTGCACTGGCCGGTGCGGTCGGCGTCTTCGAAGGGCTCTTCGCCGCGCGTGACTACGGCAACTACCACTTCAACTTCACCCCTTACGTCGTCACTGCGGTCCTTTTCATCGCCCTAACGATCCCGTTGGCCCGCTTCACCGACTGGTTGGGCAGGCGAGCCCGGCAGCGGATGTTCGCCGGAGGTGGCCGGTGAGCCTTCTCGAACTCAGTGATATCCGCAAGAGCTACGGCGATCGGGTGGTGCTGCGCGACATCGACCTGGTCGTCGACCCCCACGATGTGGTCTGCCTGATCGGCGCGTCGGGCAGTGGCAAGTCGACGATGTTGCGCTGCATCAACCTCTTGGAGTCGGTGGATGACGGGCAGATCATCTTCGACGGTGACGACATCACCGATCCGCGCGTCGACGTACAAGCCGTGCGGCGGCGCATGGGGATGGTGTTCCAGGCCTACAACCTCTTCCCGCACATGACCGTGCTGCGCAACCTCACGCTCGCGCCGATCAAGGTGCATGGCGTCAGCGAGGACGAGGCCGTCGAGCAGGCCCGGGCCCTGTTGGCGCAAGTCGGCCTCACCGGATTCGAGGACGCCCACCCCGACCGCATGTCGGGGGGTCAGCAGCAACGAGTTGCATTGGCCCGAGCCCTGGCCGCCCGCCCGGCGCTGCTGCTGCTCGACGAGGTGACCTCCGCGCTCGACCCCGAACTGGTCGGGGAGATGCTCGCGGTGCTGCGGGATCTGGCCGTGGAAGGCACCACGATGATCCTGGCCACCCACGAGATGGCGTTCGCTCGAGACGTGGCCAGCAAGGTCTGTTTCCTCGACGACGGGTCGATCCTGGAGTCGGGCCCCCCGCAGCGGATCTTCGAGGCTCCCACGCAGGAGCGCACCCGCCAGTTCCTCAAGCGGGTGCTTCCCGACTAACGACTCGACCATGGGAGGCACCTGCGCCCGGACCGGGGATGACCCCATGCCAGACTCCGCCCCATGAGTGGGGAAACGTCGCCCCGACAAGGGCCTCTGCAAGGTGTCAAGGTCGTCGAGTTGGCCGGCATCGGCCCCGGCCCTCATGCCTGCATGATCTTGGCTGACCTCGGCGCCGACGTCATCCGCGTCGATCGACCCGGTGGCGGGATGCTCGGGGGTGGCCGGTTCGACGTACTCACCCGGGGGCGGCCCAGCGTGGCCCTGGATCTCAAGCACCCTGACGCCATTGCGACCGTGCTGGACCTGGTGGCCCGTGCCGACATCCTGGTCGAGGGGATGCGGCCCGGCGCCGCCGAACGGCTCGGGCTCGGCCCGCAGGTTTGTCTGGAGCGCAACCCGAGCCTCGTCTATGGCCGCATGACCGGTTGGGGCCAGACCGGCCCACTGAGCCACGCCGCTGGCCACGACATGAACTACATCTCCCTGACCGGTGCCCTGTTCGGCTTGGGGCAGGACCCGGCCCGGCCGCACTTTCCGAGCAACCTGCTCGGGGACTTCGGCGGCGGGTCGACCTACCTGGTGATGGGGGTGCTGGCCGCACTCGTGCAGGCACGAGCCACCGGGGTGGGCCAGGTCGTCGACGCGGCCATCGTCGACGGCACCGCGCACCTCAACGCCATGGGCTCGGCCATGCAGTCAGCAGGACTTGCCGGCGACCGGCGGCGCAGCGGGATGCTCGACGGAGGCATGCCCTTCTACGACCTCTACGAGACCTCCGACGGGAGGCACATGAGTGTCGGCCCGATCGAGCCGCAGTTCTGGGCCGAGTTCGCCCGGCTCCTGCCGCTTCCCGACGACGCGCCAGGGCAGTACGACCTTGCTCGCAAGGAGGAACTTCGAGGGCTGATCACCGACAGGTTCAAGACCAAGTCCCTCATGGAGTGGACCGCGGTCTTCGAGGGATCTGACGCCTGCGTGGCCCCGATCCTGACCTTGAGCGAGGCCGCCGAGCACCCTCACATGCATGATCGAGGCGTCTTCGTCGAGGTCGACGGATTGGTCCAGCCGGCCCCCGCTCCTCGCTTCTCGGGTACGCCGACGGCGCTCTCCACAGGACCCAGCCGACCCGGTGAGCACACGATCCAGGCCCTGACCGCCTGGGGGATCGAGGGTCTCGACGACCTGCTCGCCTCCGGTGCGGCGGTGCAGGCCGAGGCCGACTGAGCTCTGCGATTCTCACGCGCCCCGGTGTGGCGGTGATCACGGCGAGCAATGCCTACTCGTCGGTAGCATGGGGTGGCCGAGAGGTGAGCGAGCCCACATGCCCGAAGCGGTGTGGGACCGGCCAGATCGGGCCACAATCGCCGAAGACCCACGAACAGGAAGCAGGTCAGCGATGCCAGAAGCATTCGTCTACGACGCCATCCGCACCCCCCGAGGCAAGGGCAAGAAGGACGGCTCCCTCCACGAGGTGAAGCCGGTCGATCTGGTGGTCGGGTTGCTGGACGCGGTGCGCGAACGCAACGACGGGTTCGACCCCAATCGGGTCGACGATGTCGTGCTCGGCGTGGTGACTCCGGTTGGCGACCAGGGTGGCGATATCGCCAAGACGGCCGCGCTGGCCGCTGACTACCCCGAGACCGTCGCCGGCGTACAACTCAACCGCTTCTGCGCCAGTGGTCTGGAGGCGGTCAACCAGGCGGCTTCTCGCATCCGCGGCGGCTTCGAGGACCTCATCCTGGCCGGTGGGGTGGAGTCGATGAGCCGGGTTCCGATGGGTTCGGATGGCGGCGCGTGGGCGACCGACCCGGCGACCGCGCTGCACACCGGTTTCGTGCCCCAGGGCATCGGCGCCGACCTGATCGCGACGATCGAAGGCTTCTCCCGCGAGGATGTGGACGCCTTCGCGGTGCAGTCCAACCAGCGCGCTGCCAAGGCGTGGGACGAGGGCCGTTTCGCCAAGTCGATCATTCCGGTTCGCGACCTCAACGGGATCACGGTGCTCGACCGTGACGAGTTCATCAAGCCGGGCTCGACCGTCGAGGGCCTCGCCGGGCTGCGCCCGAGTTTCGAGGGCATGAGCAACCAGGCCGGCTTCGGCAACGTGGCGCTGGAGAAGTACCACTGGCTGGAGAAGATCGACTACGTCCACACCGCAGCCAACTCCTCGGGCATCGTCGACGGCGCTGCGTTGATGGCCATCGGCTCCGAGCAGGTGGGCAAGGACCTCGGCCTGACCCCCCGCGCCCGAGTGGTGGCCACGGCGGTCTCCGGCGCCGACCCGACGATCATGCTGACCGGCCCCGCCCCGGCCTCGCGCAAGGCCTTGGCCAAGGCCGGCCTCACCGTCGAGGACATCGACCTGTTCGAGATCAACGAGGCCTTCGCCGCGGTGGCGATGCGCTTCATGAAGGACATGGGCATCGACGACTCGATCACCAACGTCAACGGTGGCGCCATCGCAATGGGGCACCCACTCGGCGCCACGGGCGCGATGATCCTCGGCACCCTGATCGACGAACTCGAGCGCCAGGGCAAGAAGCGCGGCCTGGCCACCCTGTGCGTGGGTGGCGGCATGGGCATCGCGACCATCGTCGAACTGGTCTGAGCCCCACCTTCGAACCGACATCTGAGATTAGGAAACCTTCATGAGCCAGACCCAGCCCGCCGTCCGGTACGACAAGGACTCCGAGGGCATCGTCACCCTGACGATGGATGACCCCACCTCCAGCGCCAACACCATGAACGACCTCTACAAGGACGCCATGGAAGCGGCCATCACCCGGTTGTACGACGAGGTCGACTCGGTCACCGGTGTCGTGGTCACCAGCGCCAAGAAGACCTTCTTCGCCGGCGGCAACCTCAAGAACATGATGGCCGCCGGCCCCGACAACGCCGCCCAGATCTTCGCGATGGGCGAGACCATCAAAGCGGGGCTGCGCCGCCTTGAGACCTACCCCCACCCGGTGGTGGCCGCGATCAACGGCGCCGCACTCGGTGGCGGCCTCGAGATCGCATTGGCGTGTCACCACCGGATCGCGTGGAACGACCGCGGCGTACAACTGGGTCTGCCGGAGGTCACGCTGGGCCTGTTGCCTGGCGGCGGCGGGGTGACCCGGACCGTGCGCATGATGGGCATCTCCGACGCCTTGATGAACGTCCTGCTCCAGGGCACGAGGTTCACTCCGGCCGACGCCAAGGCCAAGGGCCTCATCGATGAGACCGTGGAGACCTTGGACGAACTGGTGCCGGCGGCCAAGGCGTGGGCCAAGGCCAACCCCGACGCCAAGCAGCCCTGGGACCGCGAGGGCTACAAGATGCCCGGTGGCACCCCGAAGTCCCCCTCCCTGGCCGCTTTCCTCCCGGCCTTCCCGGCGATGCTGCGCACCCAACTCAAGGGCGCCGACATGCCGGCCCCGAAGGCGATCCTGGCCGCAGCCATCGAGGGCGCGGCGGTTGACTTCGACACCGCCGCCCGGATCGAGTCGCGTTACCTGACCAAGCTGATCACCGGCAGCAACTCCAAGAACATGATCCAGGCGTTCTTCTTCGACCTGCAGGCGATCAACTCCGGCTCGCTGCGTCCCGCCGGGGTGGAGAAGCGCAATGCGGCCAAGGTGGTCGTGCTGGGCGCCGGGATGATGGGCGCCGGCATCGCCTACTCCGCGGCCCGCTCGGGCATCGACGTGGTGTTGAAGGACGTCTCGATCGAGGCGGCCGAGCGCGGGAAGAACTACTCGGTCACGCTGCTGGAGAAGGCCATCGGCCGGGGCAAGATGACCCAGGACAAGGCCGATGAGATCCTGGCCCGCATCACTCCGACCGCAGACCCGGCCGA
>CALMLL010000143.1 GCA_937868075.1 uncultured Marmoricola sp.
GCATGTACGCCCACGAGGCGAGCCGGCTGATCGTCAGCGGTTCGCGGTCGGTGCCGCGGTCGCCGGGAAGGAGCTGGGACAGGCCGGCTAGGCACATGTAGGCGGAGGTGAGCGTTTCGCCGTGGGTGGCCCAGAAGTCCCCACCGGTGACTCCCTGCCGGGGGATCGCTGCAGCGAGCGCTCGTCCGGCCCGCAGCGCACCCGATGTCGTGGTCACCTCTCGCAGCGGTGTCCAGCGGGCCGTCGGCAGCCCGGTGACGCCACCCGGATCGAACACGGCCAACTCGCCTCGGGCTGAGCGGGCCGCAGCGGTCGAGTCGTACAAGTCCCGCTTCACCGACAGCGCAACGACCGGGCCGTCCCATCCGATGATCCCGGCCGACGCCAACACCGTCTTGCCGGCACGCGTCGGGCCGATCAACGCCACCGACCCACGATCACCCTGAATCGCTGCCCCACGGCGACCGTGCAGCGGATGCCGCTCGCGGTCCTCGGTCGCCAACAGCGGACCCCGCCGCGACAACCGCCCGAGCAGGAGCCGCCCCGTTGGCGGCACCGATGACGACACCACGAGCGGCGCCACATCCCGCCGCCGAGCGAGGCGTGCCTCGGCGGGCACACCAAGGCGAACTCGCGACGGTGCCGACGACCGCCGCCACAGCCAGTAGACGCCGGCCGCCAGGCCGACAACGGCTGCGAACACCACGGCCGTGCATGCCCAGTAGAGGACCGGGCCCGGCAGCCCTTCCGCCGCATCGCCCCAGGCCGCCGCCGGATCGCCGGGTGACGACGCCAACGGCCCCATGGCACCGATGGTGTCGCCCACGCCTCCCGAGACCGTGCCGCCCACGAGGAGCGCTGCGAGCCGCGCGCCGCCCCACACGATCGCTGCTGAGCCCAGCACGACCCCGCCGAGCACGACGAGGACCACGTCGCCGCCAGCACCGGCACCGGTCCGATTCATGGGCTGACTCACGTCGGCCCGCCCAGCCGGCATCGGGAGTCATCAGGGCAGATCGGGACCTTGACCGGGAGCGACACCGGGACCTTCTCCGGGACCTCCGTTTCGGATTCTCCATGCACTGCAACCAACGCAAGGAGACTCCCATGAACCTCTTCAGGCACATCGAGGCCGACTACCGACGCATCGCCCGCGACGGCATCCCCGACCACTGGCGCATCGACGCTGCCACCCTCGACGACGCAGTCGAAGCCATCCGTGATCATCGACAGAACCAGGAACGCTCCGACGCCCTCACCCGACGCCTCGCAACGATCGCCAGAACCGATCAGCGGGCTGCGGTGGTCGTGCTGTACGCACTCGCACCGCTGCTCGGCGCCCGTCTCGGCCGGGCGGTCACCACCGAGTACCGGACTGACGCGCTTAGTGAACTCGCCATAGTCATCCTCGACTCGCCCCTTGACGGACCCCGACTCGCCCATCGGCTCGTGAACCGAGCCCACACGCGCGTCTACAAGGCCGCCCGCAGAGTGGTGGAACGGGGCGTCGTCCACGTCGTGGAGATTGCCCCCGTCGATCCTTCGCGGATGGGCACAAGCTTCGGGAGGTCTACGCCGGACATCGCAGAGGAGGTCACTGACCGGTTGGCACTCGCCCGGTTCAATGACGCCGTACTGAAGGCAATCGATAGCGGGGGCTTGTCCCGCCCGGCCTGGACTGCGTTTCGAGACCACCGCCTTCGCCGGGCTGTCGACATCTCGGGCCCGACGGCGACAGGCGTTCAGCGCAAGCTGGCTTCGCGAGCCGCGTTGCGGATCCAGCCGCTCGTTGATCAATACCTCCACGCTGCATAACGCACCCGGATGACCAGGACTCGCGACAGGGCGAGGTCACGCGGATTGTGCGTTGGCTGTCACCCGGCCACAACCGGCCCGAGCATTTCTTCGTTCCAGATCTCCCAGTCGCCGTTCAAGTGTGACCAGATGCCGCTCATCAGGTCGTCGCACCACTCTGTGGAACGGTCGCTGGATGGGTTACCTTCCCATCCAGGCTCGGCTAGTCGACGGCATCCGGTCGGGGTGGCACCAAATCATGGAACCCGTCATCGATCCGTTCGTCATCTGCCGGGCGATCCAACCCGTCATGTGCTGACACCAACTTGTGGACGTCGGGCCCCAGCGCATGTCGTCGTTCATTCACGCCATACAGGCCTGGCTGATATCGGCAAGCTCGGCACTGGTCGTAGCAGCGGGCGACGACGTGTCATCACGGTTGGCGAGCGTGGCGGCCGTGCCGAGTCCGGCGAGTGCCATGTTAGCTACGGCGACAGCATGATCGAACGATGTCGCGCGCAGGTTGCACGCAGATGCGCTGCGCAAGAACTCAGGGTCGCAATCGGCAGCCGTTCGATCGATCAGGTCGTTGTCGTCTCGGCGGGGCTGGCTGCGTCGTTGTGAGTGTTGTCGGGGGCTCTGATCGTGGTGATGATCCACAAGGCGACGCCGGTGGTGATGTAGATGTCGGCCAAGTTGAACGTGGGCCACCACCCGGTGTGGAGCATGTCGACGACGCTCCCGGCTTCGAGCCTGTCTACAACGTTGGCCACGCCGCCTGCAACGATGAGCGCTACCGGGACGGTGGGTGCACGATGAGTCCGCCACATGTTCATGATCACGGTCACGAACGCGAGCGTCGCGATCGAAATGATGCCTGTCGGGAGGTTGGAGAACAGACCGAAAGCGGTACCGGAGTTGTAACCGAGTTGCAGATCAACGGGTCCGGGCAGCGCACGCCGGCGGTCGGATAGTGCACCGACTGCCCACCACTTAGTCGACAAGTCGATGACGACGAGTGAAACGGCCGCGGCGATGAATGCTGTGACCGGTCGACGGTTGGTCATCGGGTGAGGCTGAGGATGCGGCGGGCGCCGTTGGCGACGACGAGGAAGATGACAGCGCCTGCGAGGAGGTCCGGCACAGCGGAGTCGGTGAGAGCGACGCCGATTGCCGCCGTGATGACGAGGGCGTTCACCTTTATGTCGTTGGCAGTGAAGATCCAGCTGGCTTGAAGGTGTACTTCGCCGGACCGGACGCGGTGCAAGACGACCAAGGTGATGATGTTGCCGACCAACGCGAGTGAAGACAGCACGATCATCGAGGTCGGGTCAGGCAGTTCGACGTCGACGACAAACCGGCGGATCACCTCGATCAACCCGACGGTGGCGAGCCCGAGTTGGAGGTATCCGCTGGCGCGTGCGAGTTGCTTCTTGCGGGCGGCGACAGTGCCGACGGCGGCGAGGCTGAGCGCGTAGACGCTGGCGTCGGCGCCCATGTCGAGCGAGTCGGCGACAAGCCCCATCGAGCCGCTGAGCAGTCCAACGGTGAGTTCGCCGATGAAGAACCCCGCGTTGATCACGAGGGCCACGATGAGGGCCTTGCGTTCGCGGTCGGACTCGTGGCCGGGCCCGATTTCACTGGTGTCATCGATATGCCGAGCCCCGAGACCGAGCGACTGGAGGGAAGCGTTGATGGTGTCGGACGTCGACTGGTGGTCGATGACGACATCGCGACGGTCGCTGTCGATCTGGATGCGGTTGATGCCGTGGACGTCAGACAGCGCCATGCGGACGAGTTGTTCCTCGGCGGCGCAGTCCATCGCAGCGATGTGGAAGCGGCTGATGGTCACGACTGTCTCAGGCGTTCTGGGGTGTTCACCGTCGCGGGCACGGTCGAGCGAAATCGAAATGTGCTCTTCCTGGTCTCGACCTCCACGTTGATGAACCCAGCGGCCTCGAGTCGGCCTGCGAATGTGTCGGGGTTGACGAGAACCATCGTGTCGGCCAGGTGCGCGAGGCGGAACACTTGACTGCTTCGGCTGTCTGAGCCGGCAAAGGTCGCCCCTGGTCGCAGGACTCGGCGCACCTCGCTCAAGAGTCGATCCTGCAACTGTGGCGACGGGATGTGATGCAGCATCGTGAACGACACGGCTCCCGTGAAGGTTTCACCGGCGAACGGCATCGCTGTGGCGTCGCCCTCTCGAACCGTGACATTGGTGCCGGCGAATCGATCTCGAAGCCGGGCTGCGAGCTCACCATCGATCTCAAGGGCCGTGAGGTCGGCCGTTCGACGGGCGAGTACGTCGGTGGTCAACCCCGGGCCAGGCCCTACCTCGAGGACCCGATCGCCGAGATCGACGTCGCATAGGACCCACGGGAGGATCTGGCGCTGGATGGAGTGTCGCCAGTGCCCAGTGCGGCAGTACCAGCGGTGGAAGCGGTTCATGTTGGATCTCCGGGGAGGTAGCGGTGGGGATCAGAGGTGAAGGCGGCGACGCATTCGAGGGAGCAGAATCGGTGCTCCATGCCCTCGTAGCGAACGCGGGCGACGGCTGCCTGGCATGACAGGCGCATGCGGCAGACCGGGTCGACAGAAATGTCGATGTGGGTGGCGCACAACTCGATAGCCCACAGCTCGACCGGGTCCAGGACGTTGCGCAGCCTGTGAGGCCCGAGGGACACGGCGTCGAGGTCAGCGGCCGTGACGGCATCCAGAACGGTGGCGGTGATGAGCGCTTGGCCGCTACCGGCGCGACTTGCGACACGGGCGGCGAGGTTGACGGTGGCGCCGAAGTAGTCGCCACGCCGCTCGACGACCGGTCCGTGGTGGATTCCCGCGCGTGGTTCGGGGAATCCGGCGTGTTCGAAGGTCTCGTGAAACAACCTGCGTACCGCGTCGAGCCCACGGTCTGGCCCAACAGCGGCGAACATCACTGCGTCGCCGATCGTCTTAACCAGTTCTACGCCAGCGAAGCTCGCAGCGATCGTGGCGATCTCAGTGAAGTCGTCGACAAGGTCAGCGGCGGCCTCGTCGCCATGGACATCGGTGAGCGCAGTGAAACCGGCGAGATCGACAAACGCAATCGTGCGATCAGTCGTCATGGGTGAGCATCTCCCGCTCGAGCGATCGGACCTCGGCACGCCGGGCTCGCGTCGGGTAGTTAGGACACAGCTCGATGTCATCACCGACGGACGACAGCAGCGTCTCGGCCGACCGCAAGACATCGAACAAAGCTGGAGCAGCGAGCGAGTAGTAGACAGCACGGCCTTGCGGGCGGTCGAGCACCAGCCCGCAGTCCTTCAGGCACGCGAGGTGCCCGGAGATGTTCGGTTGTGACGTTCCTAGCTCCGCCACGAGGTCGCCGACTCGGCGCTCGCCCTCAGCGAGGACCTGCAGAATCGCCAAGCGCGTCGGATCTCCCAGGCTGCGAAAGAGCTTTGCGCCGCGAGCAAGATTGGAACGCTCTAGAGATCGTATCGGCATATGACGATGATATAGGTCGATTGGCATATGTCAAGAGGTCGACGACGCGTACCGGGGGGAACTGGCGATGCGGATATGTCCATCCCCCGGGCGGATGGTCTTACGCCACCCGCTGCCGGGCACTGGGTTACGTGGGGAGATGGTCGAGGCGCGTCTCGTGCGACTCAATGGGTTGCGGCGCATTCGGCGCGAGCTCCATCGTCCAAAGGCGGCCTTTCAACGACCAACCGTTGAGGTCGAGTCGGTCGGGCGGCTCGACGACGTGGAGGGGTTGGCCTCGGGAATCCAGTAGTTCGGCGAGGCGGGAGCCGAATGCACGACCGGCTGGATCGGCGTCGATGATGGCGACAAGGCGATCGGCAGTTTGCTCCGCACGGTATGCAAGGACGTCCGCCACTCGATCGTCGGGCGCCTGTGATCCGAGGATGCCGACGGCGGCGTAGCCGGCGCCAGCGGCGGTGAGCGCGTCGGGGATGCCTTCGGTGACGAGCAGCACCCCTGGGGTTGTGCGGCCATCGGGTGTGCGGGTCCAGGCCAGTCGTGGGTTCGATCCGAGGCTGCCGGCGGGGTTGTCGTACTTGTCGGAGCCGATGGGCTCGAGGTAGCGGGCTTGGACGTATTGGACGTGGCCGTCGGGGTCGAGCGCAGGGAAGGTGGCCGCGAGCGAGTGGCCGTGGGGGAGGCCGCGCTGGCGCGACATCATCGATCGGCCGGGGTCGGCGCCGACGTGGTTGGCTCGGAGAAGGTCATCGTCGAACCCGCGGGCGTGGAGCCAGTTGCGCACGGGCGCGCCGGTGCGGCCCCAGAGCATCTTCTCGCAGGCATGCACGTAGCGGACGACGGACGGGTCAAGCGGGACCACGCTCGGCCGGGCTCGTTGCGGCTTGCGTCGTGCGGGCGGGAGTGGTTGGTCGGGGATCATCCCGGCGCGGTTCGCGAGCCATGCGATGGCGTCGGCGCGGTTGGTGCGCTGGGTCGCGACGATCAGGTCGATGGCGTCGCCGCGGTGGGTGTGGTCTCCCGACCAGCAACGCCATCGCTCGTGGCCGCGATGGTCGGTGTGCAGGGTGACCGAGGCGTGTTGGTCGTCGTGGTCGGGCATCGGGCAGTGCCAGCGGCGACCGCGAATGTTGTGGGTGGCGGGCGTGGCGAGCTCGTCGAGGAGCTGGGAGAGGTCGGTGCGTGCCAGCACATCAGCGATCTCCCACCGGGGCTGCCGAGTGCGCTCGCCCGTGCCCATCGCTTACACCCACGCTCGCTTGGGTTCGTTCAGCTCGCATGGTCCCTGAGCGCTGGCTCTACCCGGCCGGTCTTCGTGCGGCCGCGCCCACCGCGGTGGTGACCGACGCACCCAACCGTGGCCACTGCCGGCTGGCACACTGCACGGGTGACCGCCCCCGAACACGCCGAGCGCGGTGACGACACCTCGAACGCCGGGACGCGGGAGTGGATGACACCCGGCGTCGCCGGGATCGGCACTGCGAGCTTCCTCGCCGATGTGGGGCATGAGATCCCCACCGCACTGTTGCCGTCGCTCTTGACCTCGACCCTTGGTGCACCCGCCTCCGCGCTCGGCGCGATCGAAGGTGTCTCCGACGCGCTGGCCGGGATCGCGCGCTTCGGTGGCGGCGCGCTGGCCGACGAACCCGCCCGACGACGCAACATCGCCGTCGGCGGCTACACCACCACCGCCGTGCTCTCCGCCGGCATCGGCGCCACCACCGGCGTCTGGCAAGTTGCCGTCCTGCGCGCCGGCGCCTGGACCGCTCGCGGGCTGCGCGTCCCTGCCCGCAACGCCCTCCTGGCCGACGTCGTTCCCGCCAAGGCCTACGGACGCGCCTATGGCTTCGAACGCTCCATGGACAACCTCGGTGCGATCGGCGGACCACTCCTCGCGATCGCACTCGTGGCGACCGTCGGAACCCGCTGGGCGATCGGTCTGTCCGTCATCCCCGGACTCCTCGCCGCGCTCGCGATCATCTACGCGATCCGGCACACCGCCCGCCCCAAACCCGCTGCGAAGCGGCCGTTGCGGATCGTGATTCGACCCGTCCTGGTCGGTCCACTGCGACCACTGTTCGCCGGAATCACCGCGTTCGAGATCGGCAACGTCGCCGCGACCTTGCTCATCCTGCGCGCCAGCGAACTTCTCGAGCCCGATCACGGCCAAGACCGCGCCACCACCCTCGCCCTCGGCCTCTACGTCGCCTACAACGTCGCAGCGACCCTGACCAGCTTCCCCGCCGGCCAACACACCGACCGCCGAGGCGCCACCCGAGTCCTGCTCGCCGGCACCGCCGCGTTCGCCGTCGCCTACCTGTGGTTCACACAAGACACCGCCAACTGGGCGATGCTGCTCCCCGCGTTCGTGCTTGCCGGGATCGGTATCGGCTGCGTCGAAACCGCTGAACATGCCGCCGTCGCCACCCACGCACCTGAAGACATCCGCGGCTCCGCGTTCGGGCTCCTCGCCGCCATCCAAAGCCTCGGGAACCTCGCCGCGAGCCTGATCGCCGGCATCCTTTGGACCGCGCTCAGCCCCACCTGGGCCTTCGCCTACCTCGCCGCCTGGATGCTCCTCGCGCTGATCATCCTCGCCACCACCACCAGCAGGGGCGCGCCCGCCAGCGCATGACGACGTGGCACCAGCACCGCCGGTTCCCGAACCCAAGGACGCGAACCACCCACTACCGGCCATCGACCCTCGGGGTCGCAGCTGAAACATCGTCAGTCCCACTGAACCCGCCGCCCTACGCCGACATCGACCGATCGGTGTCGCACACCTGCCGTTCGGCGTCGGTGAGGACGGTGTGAACCACCGCGCCGCGGCGTTGGAGACGCCACAGCGCTCGACCCCGCACCATGGTGGCCACCCAGTCGCGCTCGCGTTCGGAGAGCCCGAACAGTTCGGCGGCGGTGTTCACCTGGTCGGGCGGTTGGTGGAAAATGATGCGGGTCTGGACGTCGGAGAGGAGGCCGGCGGAGATCTTGGCGGTGGCGGTGCCGTCGTCGGATTGTGCGGTCAGGTCGGCTGGCCGGTGGCAGATCAGCCAGGTGGACACTCCGAAGGTGCGCGACAGCTTGATCGCCGCTTGGAAGTGGCGGGCACCGTGACGGACCGCGGCCCACGCCTCGTCGATCACCTGGAGGACTCGTCGAGGCGAGTCGCGCTGGAGCGTGGCGGCCAGCCACGAGGTGGCGGCGAGCATCACGAGGGGGAGTGCCTCGTCGTCGCCCCACACGGCGGAGAGATCGATGACGAACCCGGGCCCGTTCTCCCAGTCGATGTTCACGGTGGTCGGGCCGTCGAACATGCCGGCGAGGGTCCGTGAGAGCAGCTTGTCGACGGCGAAGATCACCGGTGTCGCTGCGTGCGTGAGTTCGAGTGGTGTCCGTCGCGACAGGGCGACCAGTTCCTCGGCGGGGTTCGTCAATATCGCGGCAACGTCGACGAACGTGAAGGGACGTGCTTGGCGTGCGAGGGTCGTGATCGCCCACCCGAGCACTGCGTCCTCGATCGGGTCGAGCGGTCGGCCGAGGACACCGGCGACGAGTGCTGCTGCCAGTGACTGTCGGCGCACGGTCTCGGTGGGGTCGCCGCGTGCGTCGAGTGGGTTGAGCCGGTCGGTGCCACCGGGCCGCAGCTGGATGACCGGCAGCCCGTGGGCGACGGCGAACGCTCCGTACTCTCCCTTGGGATCGAGGATCGTGACTTGTCGCTTGGACCCGTAGACGGCGAGCTCGCGGCCGAGCATCGCCTTCACGAGCGCGGACTTGCCGAACCCGAGATCGCCGACGATCGCAACGTTGGGGTTGGTCAGATGCGTCGGGTACAGCTCGAAGGGGTCGAAGAAGAACCCGCTTCCGCCGCCGGTGACGTTGACCCCGATGTACGGGCCTCGCTCGCCGAACCCGGTGTCGGTGTGGCACGGGTACACCGACGCGAGGTGTGCCATCGTCGCCCGGTGGCGTTCGATGCGCAGTCCGGGTGCTCGGCGCCAACCGGGCCGGCCGTCGTCGGGCACCTGGTCGATCGTCGTGCTCATGACGTGAATCCGGGAGTCAGGGCGCGTCCGAGCGGGAGCGACGCCACCCAGCCCTGGTCGTGTCGTGCATCCAAGGGCCGGAGATCGAGCAGGCATTGGGCTGCCGCCTGTTCGATCACGGTGCAGTCGTCATCGAGATCATCGAGCGTCGACGCGGTCACGTTCACGAGCCCGACGAAGCGGAACTCCGCGTGCCCTTCGGACAGCTCGTGCTCGCGGCGTTCGGCATCGGCGAGCCGTTTGCGTTCGCGCGCGTTGACCCGGAACCCCTTGCGTTCCTTGAGGTCGCTGTCGGCTTCGCGAGCCATCACCTCGCGATCGGCAGCCCGCGCCGCGCGGCCCATCGGAACCGGCTCCATGACGACAGCGACCGTGCGGATGCAGTGGGTGTCGGCGAGCAGTCGTGACAGCCAGTCGGCGGGCACCGGCAGCTGCGGCCAACCGGCAACCCGATAGCTGCGGTGGAACGCATCGTCGACGTGCACGTGACGCCAGTCGGGCTCGACGACCATCGGCCCCCACTCGAACGCCCCTCGCCGCGCTGCTGCCGCAAGTGATCGCGTCAGCGTCAGCACCTGTGCTGCGCGGGCTGGCGCGCTGCGGACTCGGATCGCACTCGACAACTCCAAGGCCGACATCGGAGAGTCGACGTCGAGCCCCGCGGCTTCGAGCCGTGACGCCAACTGTCGTGACTCGTCGAACAGCGCGTCCACGGCGGCGCCGAGTGCAGACTTCAGCGAGCGTCGCGCTCGGACGCGGCGCAGGTCGATCGTCACTGCGACGAGGACCTCGTGCGCGATCGTCGCCGGGGCTTGCTCGTCGACGAGCGCCAGGTAGTCCGCCACCGCAGGGTCGTGGAGCCGCTGATCGATCCCGACGGCATCGAGGAACGCCCGGTGGGTGTCACTCGTGACGGGATGGCTCCACTCCTGCCACACCACATGCCGAACCGGGGACTGCTCGCGCGCCAGCGGCGACATTGCGGCACCCCACGCACCCAACATCGCGTCCTGCTCAACTGCGCCTGCCAGCGGGAACCCGTAACCGCGCACCCGGAGCACCGCAGTGACCGTGCCGGCCGCCTTGTCCCGGATCACCCCGAACGGACGGTCGGAAGGCTCGATGAGCTCGAGCCCGCGAAGCGCGTCCGGCAGCACCTCGTTGGTGTTGT
>CALMLL010000144.1 GCA_937868075.1 uncultured Marmoricola sp.
AGCAGCTGACTCTTAATCAGCGGGTTGTAGGTTCAAGTCCTACGTGGCGTACCAACAAAAGCCCAGGTCAAGGGCCCTTTCTATCGCCTCGATTCGGTCTGGTCGCTAGCGCGCCACCCTCAGTGACAGCCCGGCGAATCCGCCGATATTCACATCGAGTGCCCCGTCGGCGTCCACGATCCCGTGCCGGCTCCCTGTGAACATGTCGATGAGCCCGCTTCCTGCGCTCAGCGCCGTCGACTGCACGCGACCAGCCACGTGGTCGGGACCGAAGTTGATGATGGTCACCTGAGTGTCGCCGTCGCTGAGCCGGTGCACCATCGCCA
Organism: uncultured Marmoricola sp.; assembly: GCA_937868075.1. Classification (GTDB taxonomy): domain Bacteria; phylum Actinomycetota; class Actinomycetes; order Propionibacteriales; family Nocardioidaceae; genus Marmoricola. The sequence continues at coordinate 327 of CALMLL010000144.1, forward strand.
GCAGGGACGGTTGGCTGACTGGTGGGACATCGAGTTGGGTCGCGGTCGCGAGTCCGCTGACCGCCCGGACGCGGAGGATCTCGCGAAGTCGAGAGGCGAAGGAGCCGGGGTCGGCCAACTGCTCGGGAAGGCTCCCGTAGAGACAGCGGCCGTGGGGCATCCCCCGGGAGGGGGAGTCGGGGTCGGCGTACCCCATCAAGTCGTACGCCGACCGGTGGATCCACCGGGTGTCGCCAGTGGCCAACAACTGCGGGATCAGGTCGGGATCCAACGTCAACGCACCGGTGAGATCCCAGCCCGAGAGGGCGAACACCCCGGGCTGCAGGGCATTGAACATCGCCAGGGCGAGGTGGGCGTCGCGGATCCGCTCAATGTCATCAGGGCCAATGTCGTCCAGCGACTCGATGCCCAGGGCTCCGGCGATGACGGTGGCGGTGGTGGAGGCGATGCCGTTAGTGGTGAACACCTGGTTGTAGGGCCGCTGCGGCCCGGTCAGATGTGCCAGGAGGTCGCCCCGGATCTGCTCGGCGAGGTCGGCGCCGCGCACGGTGGCTCCCCGGAAAGAGAACTCGTCCTCGGCGTGCAGGGTCGCGAAGTGCACCAACTCGTAGGTCAACTCGTCGTGGTTCTGCAGCGCGTGGACCAAGGTCTTGGGTTCCACGCCATGAGCCAAGGAAGCGTTGAGGGTGAGCCGGAGGAACTCGGTGTCCGCGGTGGCGAGGGCATGGTGGTAGGCCGGGCGGTTGATGAAGTCGTAGGAGAGGTCCGCGCCGGCGACCGAGGTGGAGCGGATGTCGTCGATGGTCAGGTTGAGTTCCTGGAAGGTGAAGCCACCCACCTTGCGAACCATGCTGGCGATGAGGTGGTTCGCGGCTTCGGAGAGTGGGTGCCCCTCGGACCAGGCAGGTCGGCCGTCGCTGCGCCGCTCCACGCCGAGGAAGCCGTTGGCGTCCAAGCGCAGGCCACCCGCGCCGAGGTCGCCGAGGGAGTGCAAAGCATCCCCGATGACGAGGCGTACGCCGGCGAACGTGGGGTCCAGCCAGTTGATCGAGGGTTGCCCCTCTTTGAAGTAGTGGAGATAGACCCAGCGGCGAACCACGCCGTCGGGACCTGGCACGGGTCGAGTCGCCGACCAGTTGGTGTCCTTGACCCCGGGGTCCCAGAAGATGACCCGTTGCAGCGGGCCGATGATGTAGCCGGCGTCGGCGAGTGCGGCTTCGGCGGCTTCGTCGAGGTTGGCCGAGTCGCAACCGTCGGGGATCCGGGGGAGGAGGTGCCAGTCGGCCTCGTCGATCGCAACCATGTGGAAGATGCCCGGGTAGTCCTCCACCCCCATCTCTGCGAGACGGAAGTCGGCCCCTTTCCCGGTGTGTCCGGGAACGATGTCGTCGATGATCACGCCGCCGTGCTGGGCGGCCACCTCGCACATGCGGCGGAACTGCTCCTCGGTGCCAAAAGCAGCGTCGATCCGAGTGCTGATCCGGTCGAAGTGGCCATCGACGCTGGGGGTGGATTCCCAGCCATCGAGCCCGCCGGCGCGTTTGACCGGGCCGGTGTGCACGGCATTGATGCCGATCTCCTCGAAGTTGCCCCAGAGACCGGGATCGGCCAGCGTCTCGAGGAACGACGCTCCGGGTTTGGTGATCAGCGAGGGCGGATACGCGGTGAACCAGACCGGCGCCATGGTGATCGCGGCCTCCGGGTCGGGCAAGGCATAGGAGTTGCGCCACATCGCGCCCAGTCCGGCGAACTGTCGCGTGATCGCGGTGGCATCACGAAGCATCGACTCGGACTTCAACCACTCGACATAGGCGGCGTTGGTGGCGTCGGCTGCGCCACTGCGATCGGCCTGCGTCTCATCGTGGTCGGGCCGCAGCCGCGCCCTGGGTCGGGAGGCGCCAGAAGGCGGTGTGCTCATCGGGTTCCCTCGGGCCGGAGTCGTCGTGGACCACCGCAGTCGGCAGCGAAGCAGAACTTACTCGCGCTCGGCGGAAGAATCCCCGGCTGGCCGGGGTTTCTCACCCCGTGGCCCTTCCGCACCTGATCCCCTTCGTGGTCAAGGCATCTCCGCTCCTGGCTCGCCAGGTCCCGCGGATGACGCGGGCGATGGCCGACCCCGACGTACGCCATCAGGTGACCAACATCGTCAAGGACCTCACCAGCCGAAGTTGGGCCCAGCGGTTGGACGCCCGACTCATCGTGACCGCGGACCTCGCCGCGGCGGTCGCCTCGGCATCGCCACCCCTGCGCATCCAGGCCCAGGACTGGCAGCGCCGGGCCGGACTCATCCGGGATCGGCTGAGCCAAGCCCCCGCCGAGCGACTGGCGCTTCGCAAGCACCTGGAGCGCATTGCCGACGAGACCGCGCAGTTGCAGTGGGAGATGGACCATTACCTCGAAAAGCGATCAGCCGCAGGGTGACCCTGCGGCTGATGCATTGGGGTGAGTGACGGGACTCGAACCCGCGACCACCTGGACCACAACCAGGTGCTCTACCAGCTGAGCTACACCCA
>CALMLL010000145.1 GCA_937868075.1 uncultured Marmoricola sp.
GCACGGTGTCGCCGTCGACGACCGAGGTGATGATGACGGCCGCCGTTTCGGATGTGCGCCCCTGGCTCAGTCCTCCCTGGGTGGACATGGCCCCACCCAGGGCGAGGCCGCAGAGGACGATGGCGGTCCAGAGCCGGTTCACCCGCGACCGCCTCGGATGAGGTGCAGGCGCAGGTTGGGCGGTGCTGGGGTCTCCCCGAGCAGGTCTGCGACGGTGGCTTGCGCGGCGGTCAGGAAGCGGTGCGCGGTCTCCCACGCTGCCCGGGTCGGGGTCGAAGGGCTCAGGGCGCTGGCTGCAGCCTCGAGGAGTCGGCTCGTGACAGCACAGTGGCGTCGGTCCTGCCCCCAATCGCGAACTTCTCGGTATTCGTGGGTGCCTTCTTGAGAGTCCAGGCTGCGCTGGAGGTGCGCGAGGAGAGTTCTGGACGCATCGAGATAGCCAGCTGGGGCCGGGGCGGGGCCGATGGGGGAGTGGGCTAGGTCGTGCTGGAGCTGGTGGTGCAGTTGCTGCGCGAGCACCATGGGCTCGGGCGCAGGCTCGGGGACGGCTGCAGCGGCGCTCATCGTGCCGGCCCACTCACGCCGGGCTGGCCAAGGACGGGAGTAGAGCGGTGTTGCTCACTACGGAGCCGCTCATGCGCGCTGTTGGCGATCGCATCAGCCCGCCCAAGGGACCGGGCCGCGCCCGCGCCTGCAGACTCCAGGGTCCGGTCGAGGTGGCGCACGGACTCATCGGCGCGTACGACGGAACGGCCGGCGCTTTGCGTGCCGCGATCGACCCTGAACGCGCTGTACTGGAGGTCCTGTTCGGCCAGGTTCGGGCTGGACAGTGCTGCTGCGGTCTCGGCCGCCTCCCGCATGTGGGTGCGGGCGGCCTGCGCCAGCGGGATGGCGAGGTCGACCAGGACTGCGAGGTCCTCGACTTGGGTGCGTAGGCCCGACAGGGCTGCGGCGGTGTCTGGGTTGCCTGGCCCCGGGTCGTAGTGCTCGAGACGGTCCCGAGCGAACTCCACGTGGCGCTTGGCGACATCGAGGCGCTCTTCGACTTCTTCGGCCATGCTCGAGGACAGCGCACACCGCTGACGCAGAACATCCATCTGGTCGCCGGCGTTGCGCAGTGAGACAGCGCCGATCGCCGGATCGGTGGTCAGCCGGGCTCGCGAGGTCTCGACCTCAACATCGTCGAGTGCGCGCTCGGCGCCCCGGGCGTACGCGCGCAGCTCGTCGACCGAGCGCCACACCTGCTGCAAGTTGCCGCGAACCACGGCGAGGTTCATCAGGACTTCGTCGGCGACGCGCGGGTCACTCATCGCGCTCACCTGCATCGGCGCGGTCTGGAAGCTGCGGCTCCAGCTGCTGCAGCGCATCCAACGCGGTCAGCGCCTGCTCAAGGTGGTCCCGGACGCTGTCCAGGTCGGCCATGTCGTGCACAGCGGTCCCGCTCTCTGCCTCTCACCGGACCGCGCCCGAGGAGTCCCCGGGCCGGGCCGCCGTGATGAGGCCGGTAGCTGGGGCGTCGGTGGCTCCGGCACCCTCCTACCTACCGAAAGCGGCGACCATCCGGTGGCGGTTCAGGATGCAGAGGTGGGATCGTCGACCGCTGCCGGCTCGACGTCCTTGTGCGAAGGCTGGGAGGCGGCCCGGCGCAGGCGCGCCATCACATCGTCCAAGGCGTTGCCCAGTCGTTGGGGCACTTGGTCGGGGCTCATCTCATCCAACAGTTCCGGCCCGTTGTCGCCGGCCTCGTCCAACGTGGGCTGGAGGAAGGACCGCCGGCGCAGGACGGCCTCGACGAGCCGACGGTACACCTCGGTGTCTCGCGGCTCGTGGATCCATGCCGCAGCAGCGGCCGCCACGGCGTGATCGTGCCACTCGAGGTCGCGAGGTGTGTACGGGGCCGGAGTCATGCCTTCCGCTCCCATGGCTGGACGGCCGCCCACTGTTCGGGGGATGCCTCGCTGCGGTTCTGAGCCCAGGCCGCGTACTCGGCCGGGTCGAACCAGAGAAGTCGTGCGGTCACTCCGTGATCGCGCAGCACCTCGATGGCACGAAGTTGCGCGATCGCGTGGGTTGCCACGGGCCATCTAAGACCAGTGGCCTGCTGCAAGGCCTCTTGCTCTCGATACCGCAGCAGCGTTATCGGGCCAGACTCGGTCCTCGCGGCCGAGGAGTCGACGTGGGCGCGAACCTGCCGAGCCAGGTCGTTGAGCAGGTCGGCGATGTCGTCGGGAACACGGGCGGCACCGGACTCCCAGTGCCGGATGGTGCGCACCGCGACGCCTCCGGCCTCGGCGACCCATTCGCTGGACAGCCCCAGCGCTTCACGGGTGGTCTTCAGCTCCGCCGGGGTCACGTCCACAGTCTGCCCTGATACATCGATGACGCGTTAGGGACGCGTCGTCGGCAGCGCCAGGCAGGCCTCCAGCTCGTCGAGAAATCGGGGCTGGCTCCTCGCCCGCCAGGAGACGTCAGAGGAACCGTGTGTTCGGGCCCGGATGACCTCCCCGGCGGCCGCCATCGTGCGCAGGGTCTGGTAGATCTCGCGCGCGAAGCGAGTCCGCACATGCAGGTGATGCTCGCCGCAGCAAATCTCCTCGAGGGTGCGCGAGCTGCGTGTTCGCACATGCCACGTCGGGTCGCAGCCGGTGTAGATCTCCAAGAGTGGGGGAGCAGCGGCGGCGATCTGCGCGGTCGTGAGCGGGCCGGGACCGCCGTGGAGGATCGCGAGGAGCTGGTCGGCCAGGAAACGGTCCTGAGTTTTCATGACGCACCTCGCCGGCAGGTTGAACACACTCGCCCGTAGTGCGGGTCGGGCACCCACCAGCAGCCAGGCCCGCACGCGTCCTGTTCGGTGCATCCGCACCCTGGACAGCACGCCGGCTCGAGGCTGACTGGTTTGGGTCGCAGCGAACGTGGCAGACGCGAAGGGTGGCCAGGGTCCCCGCGCCGAGTCATCGCCAGCACGTGCAGCTGCACCTTGTGACGGTTCGCGGCCGCGAGAAGTCTGGCGACCTGCCGATCCTTCAAGGGGTGCTGGTGGGCGCCCCAGGCGGCCACGACGACCGCCGATGTGGCGGCCGCTGCGGCCAGCGCGCCGTCGATCGTGGCTTCATTGGCCGGACCGATTGCATGGTCGTCGCGCGGCAGGTCGCCGGGGTGGGTTGCCCTCCACGCGAACAGATTCCACACGTGCAGGCTTACCGCAGCCAACGCTCGGGCGTAACCCAAGCACCGCCGAATGGTCTGGTCATCGTCGACAGCGGTCGCGGTCGAGGGGTTCAGCATTGCAAAGTGCACCGGGGCACCTTGACCGGGCAGATCGCGCGTCAAGTAATACCGGTAGCGGCCATCACCGGAGAGCAATGCTGTGGCTGCGCCCTCGTGCTCACCCCACATCGAGTCAGCAGTGCTCATACCGACCACCCGCTGCGGATCTGATGGGCCTGGCGCAAACGGAGCACGGTGCGGTCACACACGTTGAGTCGTCGGCCGATGCTGTGATCGCTCCACCCGTGTTCGGCGAGGCGCCGGACTGCCTCGACGCGTTCCATCTCTCGAAGTCCGGCTGGCTGACGGCCGGCCATGAGGGCTTGGACCGCGACCTCGTCGAGGTCTTCCGGGTCCTCACCGGGCTTGGCGGGTTCGGCGGCCGCGTCGTCGATGGCGTCCTCGTCCCAGGCCAGTGGAGGCGGGTAGCCGGCTGCTGTGGCGATCGCGCGCGCCTTCGAGCTGTGGCCCGGGGTCATGGACAGCTGGTCGTATGCGTGGGCGACAGCCTCCCATCTCGCCTGGGTAATCCACCGCCCGGCCTGATTGACCACCAGATAGATGTCGCGCTCGGTCAGGCTCGTGGCGGCCGCGATGTCGCGGGCGCAATGGCCGATGGCCTGGAGTGCACGGATGCGCCGCACAGCACCGACCTTGGGGACAAAGCCGTCCGGGTTGGGGCGTTGTGTCAGAGCCGTCAGGGTGACCTCGAGGAGGGCGGTGGCGACTCGGTTGCTCACCGTGCTTTGTCCACCGTTGGCGATGCGTGCGACGACGGAGACGGGGATGCCACTGATGTCGGCGATGCCGCGCAGGGAGGCGTGACCGCGCAGGAGTTCCTGAAGGTGCCCTCGAACGGGATCCGCCGGCCTGGTTCGCGTGAGACCTCGTGAGCGCTCCAGTCGCCATTGCTTTTGGTAGCGCAGCGTTGCCGTGGCGGTCATCGCGCACCTCCGGCGAGGCGGCTGTGCTGGGGGCAGATCTGGGCGTGGGTCATGGTGAAGAGCACCGCGTGGTCCCCGCTGGCGCGGCAGCAGTGCCCTGGATGGGTCCAGTTTTGGGTGGTGCAGGGGACCACAGCGCACATGCAGATCTGCTCGGGCCAATCCGGTGTAGCGGTGATGTGAGCACCGATGCAGCGCACGGCTTCTGCTTCAGCCACGTGGCCTTGAGCGGCCAGCACGAGCGCTGACGTCGCACAGGCGACCGGGTAGCGCTGCACAGCGTGCGCGTGACCGGCCCGGTCGAGAGGGGGAACGATGGTCAGCATCAAGCTCACCCCCCGACCACGCGCAGACGGAAGGTGCGCGACCGATCGTGGGCGTCCTCGACGACCAGGACGAGCTCGTCGCCGTCGGCGGTCGCGGTGGCCACGATCAGGCCATCGGTTTCCTGCTCTCCTTCGAGGAACAACGCGACGTCGGCCGCGACATCTGCTCGGGAGAGGTTGTCGACATGAACGTGGTGCTCGTCGACGGAGAATGGGTCGTTCATGAGAGTCCTCCTAGAGGCTCGAGCCGCACAGTTGCCTGCTCGTGCTACCGATCGTCGAACGTGCGGTGGAGTGCGTCAAGGCGCCCAGCGGAGGCTGTGGACAACTCTCGTGCGATGGCCACCACACCAGTCCTAGGCCCTGGCATAGGTCACCGGACGGGCCTTGGCAGGGGAGGGATCGGGCCGCTGACGTCCCAGGTCCAACCGAGGGCATCGTTCGAGATGGGCTCGAGTTGGCTTGGGTGCTCGAGTCGCAGACGGAGCGACTGGGGCTCGACGCAGTCGGTCAGGACGGCCACCGGGTGAGTCGTGGAGGCGGGCAGGGTGAATCGGGGCAGGGTTCTGAATCGTCGGTGTTGGTCGACAAGCGATTCCAAGAGGACCTTGCCGTACGGGTCGTCGTAGGGGAGCCATTGGGATGTGGTGGGCATGAGCGCCACTTCCTCAGCATTGGCGGAGCCGCCTCGTCCGGTGACGAAGGTGGCGATGGCCATGAGATGTCCACCCTCGTCGGCTGCCCACAGATCGAGTTCTTGGGCGAAACGGCGCACGAGCTTCCGGTGCAGGTCCTCGTCGAGGAACAGGGGCGCGTCGGGGAGGTGCTTGAAGACGATCTTGTGCCCGTAGCGCGCGGCTTCGATCGTTTTGACCTCCCCGATCATGACCAGGAGTTGTTGAGCTCTGCCCGGACGGGCCGCGGCCCGCTGCCAAGTGTTGAGTCGTCGCGCAGCGATCTCAGCCTTCCGTTCCAAGCGGAAGGGCTCCGGGACGAAGATGCGCTCGGAGAGTGGATGCCCCTTGGCGCGGGCGGTCCCGGCCGCTTGACGGAGTAGCCACGCCACCAGGCCCCAATGCCGGCGGCCGGCCATTCCCGGACTCCAGGCCACCAGGTCTGACTCGTGCCAAAGGAAGTCCAGCAACGCGCGAAGGCTCAGTCGTTTCCCGTTGGTCCGCACACTTTCTGCAGCGACCGGGGGTCCGGTCATGTCGGGGGCGACGCGTTCCCCAACCGAGAGGCGGAACCCCAGTCGCAGCACCGTTTGGCCGCTGTCTGGGTCGACCCGGACCGCGTCGCCGAGGAGCTGGGCCAAGGCGGTGAGGTCCTCTGGGGCATACGACGCGCAGCTGGGGGAGTGGGCAGCTCCGGTTTCGGGCATCCTCTTGACGATGTACCGCGCCCCCACCTTGGCGATGTACATCGGCGCCCCCTGCGGTGTGCACGGGCACTGAGGTCTTTCGTGCTTGCCGTAGGCCTCGTCCAAGAGCGACTGGCCGAGGTCTGTGTCGGGTTGGAATGGCACGCCGGCGAGTAGGTACGTCACAGACG